>OMOF01000075.1 GCA_900290375.1 Candidatus Desulfosporosinus infrequens | reverse complement strand
TCTGTGGTTTCTCTTATCGTTCTTTTCATGTGTAATCTGTGGTTCCCCGTTCAGAATTCCCCATGGGGTATTTACAGTGTTTTTCCTTGTAGGTATAAAAAAATGCGGGATTTTAGGTTATAAGAATCTAAAAACTTGCTATCTTATCGAATCATACGAAAAACAGTTTTAAGAACCTCATCAATAACATTTTCATCCCCGGCCTGAAGTTGTTCTTTAACACAAGATTTCATATGTCTTTCCAGGAGTAACCGAGAAGCACCATCTAAGGCGGATTGAGCAGAGGAGATCTGATTTAGAACATCATCGCAATAAACGTGACGTTCGATCATTCCCTTAATCCCCCGTATCTGTCCTTCAATGCGATTCATCCGGGTCACAAGCTCTTTAATTGTTTTATCATCATGATGGCTCGTTCGTTCTCTTTGATTCTCACCATCGCTTTGACAGATCGAACACGAATGGACCTGCTTTTCTTCTGAATCCATATTAATCACCTCTAACAATATAGTATACCCCCCTATACTATAAGTCAATACATACCTTTTTATTAGTAGGGGCACGATGCTTCGTGCCCCTACTAATAATATAACGAAAATATTTGTCTTTCATGCTTCTATAAGGGCATTTCACAAGTATAGGGATACCCTGAAAACTTATACTTTCTAATACATGATTCTGCTGCAAAAACCCATTGTCATGCTATTAATATCACGTTTTATTGTCATCCTGAGCGAAGCGAATTAAGGCCCTAGATCCTTCGCTCTCGCTCAGGATGACACCAAAATAATTGCAGTGACTTGATACAGGGGAATCATACATCAAAAAGGGCACGATGCATCGTGCCCCTACGTTCCCTTTACAGATCGCCTTCTTCTGGAACAATACAGATCATTGAAAATAGTTCAGTTCCTCGGTTTAGAAACTGATGTATCTTGTTTCCTGGAACATAAGCATAAGAACCTTCTTCGACCTCATGATCTACTCCATCCAAGTGAAGAATCCCTTTCCCCTTCAAAATGTAATTAATATGGGGCCATGAATGGCTGTGCTTAGGAGTGTAGCCATCGAAGCCTAACTCGAAGACCCGCATGACATTCCCTTCCCAACCTTCCTTAGGAGAAATCAGAACTTTTTTAGAGACATTTCTCAAAGAATCTCCTTCAAGTTTTAACCCTTGAACATCTCTTTCGTGGGCAACGATCATAACTCTACCTCCTTTAATGACTATTGCATACATTCTGCTTCTTGTGCGGAATTCCTCCTAAATTTCAACTGTAATTTAGTTGTAAGAGATATGAAATGTTGCCAACTTCATCTGCCCTATATTCAAGTTCATCTATAGCCTTGTATATTGCAGGAAGAACTGAATTATTTAGTTTACTATACTCTTTTAACGACTGGGGTGGCTGTCTTCGTACTGTACCCCTTTCATCCGATCAAGGGATCAGCCCATCGCTTTTTTAACTTCGTCATACACCATGGTTGTGTTAATACCGCCTGAGAACAGAACAATGTCCTTTATGGCTACCAAAGGCAAAGCAACCCCGTTTTTGAACATCACGTGGGCTGCGTCATGACCACTCAAGTCATCGTCTAATACATCTAAGAATTGTACCTGCACCTCTGCACCCAAATCACTTTGCACTAAAAAGCTTTCCAATTCTTCGTACATTTCCCCCATGGTTTTGTTAGAAGCTGAACCACCACAAGTCCCGCCGCAACTACACTTACTTGGCGGTACCTCGTCCCGGATTCCAAACACTGCTATCTCGATCATAACCTCTCCCCCTTCTTTATTCTTTATTCTTTATAAACTGTTCATCAACCGCTTGTCATAAAAGTAATTTTATTAATCATAATATTCTTATATATTAATTGCAATACTATTCTACAAAAAGAAATCCAACCTTTTTTCCTTTGCTATTAAGACTATTATAAAAGCTACGTTTCAATACGGGTGTCGCCAACAAATCCGACAAAACCCACGTTAAGGAAATCAGTGCCCAAAACCCTTGTTTTTGGTTCTTCATATAATAGCGTTAAAACGCTGGTTTTGGACTATTTCTAAGTTTGGTTAACAGGATCACAGATTGGGAGTTCTTGCTAGTTGCCTAAACTTGTTTCTTTCCAATTGTCAGTTTCTTGAGCATTGTATCCCAACCCCCCCGTTTGACAAACGGGAAAATTAAGTTAAAGAAGATTATCAGGACAGACCCGACAGAGCAGTTTCAAGTTATCTATAGTATTTGGCAGGGTTGGCTCCTAGTTACTCGCAGTAATCAGTTTGATCTGGTGAACGATCTGATAGGGTGCTCCGCAATCCTCACCCAGCCCATACTTGGACGCAAAAAAGCGTCACGGCATTTCTTCCACTGCTTCGACGCATAGATTAGATTAAATACCAAACTAGCAATTAATCATCATCTGTTGTCTTTATAATAGTAAACAATTGTTAGGGTTCCGTGACTTTCATGTGGAGAATATGCGAATGGTAAAAATAGGAATAGATGAGAAAACTGTGTAATCAGCCATTCCATGAGCCAAGGGTCGCCCGAGTAACTTCTGTCTCCCTGTTAGAAGTGCCTTTATGGCTTACCCTTTTTCCTTGAGTCCCTTCCTAATTGCCCCGCGAAGCGAAAGAGAAAGTGGCCTCACGCAAAAATAAACTAAACTTCAAGCAGCAAAAATCATTTTCGACTTAATTGTCACGAACAAACGGTATTATCTCACTACCTGAGAGACTACTATGTTAAGTTGGCTTAGGTTTTGGCTTGTTAGTCGTCCGTCATGCAAAGCAGTTGCCACGATCGCTCCGGATACACCCATCTCTCTTAACCAATGCAGATCTTCATAGCCGGAAACCCCTCCGCCGATAAAAAAGGAACTTCCCCTTTCCTGAAACTGGACGTCCAGGACGCTTAAGCATTCCTTAATAAGCTCTTTATTTAACCCGGCACTCGTACCGACCTTCTGTAATTCTAGCAAAATGTAATGTCTAATACCGAATTCTCTTAGTAAACATAAAGCTTGCGGAACCCCCATATTACTTAGTTCAGGAGCAGCGCTTATAACTTTGCTGTCTTTGCTATCGAGGCTAACTACTAGACGATCTGCCCCGTAACAGTTAATAATATCTTGTAAAGTGGTTAACGAAGGCAAGGTTTCCGTACCAATAATAGCTTGATCAATTCCGGTTTTTAAAATCTTCCTGACGCCTTCGAGGTTAAAAACTCCTGCGTCAACCATAAATGAAATCATGCCAAGGGTGTTTAACCCTTCAGTTCGTGTGTGAGTTATGAGGTTTAAGTGATCTTTTTGCATAGAAAACATGATGGCATCCAAATCGGCGATATAGTACTCCCGAAGCCCCAATTTCCGGACGAAAGCCTCCACAATCGGAAAAAACTCTGCCGATTCGCTTAGAATACTCTTTACTGGTTGATAATTTTTCCGCTCGCCCTTTACCCCATGGACCACCACACCACCCATAAGGTCAATAGCCGGAATAACTCGAAAAGGCGACTTATGATTCGATTTCACTTTGCTAACCTCCCCGCTGATCAAGCGCCACATTGGACAGCCAATAGCCAAGTTACCGCAAACGCTGTTAAAGCACAGTCTTTCTGACCGCCCGGAAGGCATTTCCACCAGGGAATTACTTCCCATTCCAAACGCCTTGCTGCTTCTTCAATAAGGAATGCTCCCTGAGCAGCTGAAATTAAACGCTTTGGCCACGGCTCCTCTAAACGGGATAGAACTTGCCATATTCCTTCCAACACTTGCTGGATTTGCATTTCTTTGACGTACCGGGCCAGTCCATAAATCCCATTGCGGCCAAGTATCTCAGGTTCAGAAGCGACCACCCGGGCAAGCCGCCGAGCACACGCCGCCAAGTCCCTTCCCCCGTCATCAGGAGTAGCGACATCATAATCTTCTTCTTTAAGCAAACCCAGCAGCCGGTACACATCCGCGCTGATCGAAAAGTATTCACTGGTAACCTTACATAGCAACCCGTTTACAAATACACTCTGAACAATCGCTTGAACCGGCGTGCGCAGCACCCCTGTGTAAACTAACTCGCCATGTAATAATCGGTCGACATCCGTTCGCCCCCTTACAGCTACCTCTCCCTTTACGAGGGGAAGAATATCTGTTGTAGTGCTACCCATATCGACAAAGAGAGCACTACTCGTTTTGATGAGCGGACTTCGGGCCAAAGCGACCGCACTAGCCAGCCAATTTGCTGCCGCCACTTGCTGCGGAGCCTTTCTAGCTTCAGTCACACTTAAGAAAACCCCATCGGTAGTCCAAACATAAATAGGGACACCGGCAAAAACAAGCTCAACCAAACGCAGGATCGCGAGTACTCCTTCCGCTTTGGACTGAAAAACATCGCATAACTCTGCCGTCATCGTTAGGGCAACACCCTGAAGGAATGAACTATCGCTGATTCTCTTTTGGTCTTGCTTAAAACTTTCTAATACTCCCAATAATCCTTCCGGATCTCGCCAAACCTCATGGTAAACAGAAGCGCCTTCGGCCCGGACGACGCTGCCGTTTTTCATTTCCAGCCAGCATAGCTTGGTATTAGCCCCTCCGATATCCAGACCTAAAAAAATAGCCACGCTGTCCCCCTCATTTCTTAATGGTTCGTTTTGCGACTCTATGGAATTACTTTGATTTCTCCTTTCTCTTAACACAATCAGGTATCAACAAGGTTAGTGGTGTACCCACCTCTGAGCATATTGTATTTTATACGGCTTGTGTTTGTCTATGGAATGTCGAAGTCAGAGTCGAAATTAATCCAATTAAAGGCAAAAAAAAGATCACTTTAAAAGTGACCTGGCCGTTCATCTTTACGTTAAATTTTTGGATATACTGGCCAATAATTCCTTGATAACATAAATTACTAACGCCATTGTCAATATTCACATACTCAATGTTCTCTCCAAGGTCTACCCAGCGTGTGCGGTCACCCCATACGGAAATGGCTTCACCTAAAAGAAAAGGGCATTGGCAAAAAGCAAGATAAAATTAAAGAAAACTAGGTTTGTGCCAGACGCACAAACCTAGTTTTCTTTAATTTTATCTAGGCGACTTGTGTGATAACCAGTTGAGCCGAAACAGGCCTTGTTCCTCCGGCGATAGGGGTAATGGTTAGCGCTATTGCATTGCCGGCAGGGTTGCGGACAGTGAGCACTGAATCGGCGACTGTTGTAGTCACATAAGCCATTCCCACTATTTGAGAGGTACCTGTTGCCCGCCCGACTACAGTATATGCCAAGTCGGCTCCATTGAGAGTTAAAATCAACTGGCCCGCTTCGCTCACACTTACCTGAAACAAAACCTGATAAGTGCCGATTGCAGACAAGTTAAATTCAGTATCACTGGTTCTGGTAATAGTTGTTCCGCTGGTAGGTCCGTCTTGGGGAAAGCTAACGTCAGAACCGGGAGCAACTGTTGCTGAATTATCAGGAGGCATCAGGGCAAAAAAGTCGGCAAAGTTTAATACTGTCGGTAACGGTAAAATGATCTCTTCAAGTTCTGCCGGTAAGACTCGATGGGCCGCCAATAAATTGCCTGCTGCATCCTTCCCCCAAGCCGATATTACTATTTCCGGCGAGCTGGTGGTAAATTGAAATTCAAAAGCATCAAAATCGGCAAAATATATTCTTTCCACCGCTTCACCGGGCAACACATTAATTTGCTCTAATACATAGAGCACTTTTGTTGCCCCCGAAACGAAGCTGCCTTCAGTCATCACCGATTCTGTTGTGGTCCCATCATTTGTAATCCTCACCACAAGGGTAACGGTCGGTCTGACGCCTAGCACAGCAGTATTTTCAATCAAACCGGTTGTTAATTCAGCCATTAATTTTATCCCTCCACATCGTTTAGTATCAATTGCTTATAAATCAAACATTTTCGTCTATTGCCCTTAATACAATATATGGAACATATTGGTACAAGTTAACTAAATAGAGCACTTTTAAATATTTTTGTAACTGAACATGACTATCTTGAATTCAAACTGCTTGATGTATAAAGAAAAATACAGCTAAAGTCAGCTGTATAACACATACTCTCATCATATTTAGTTATAAACAGGACTTATGCAGTTTCAGTAAATAAATGGAACGAAATGTCCGGAACGTTTGGGCCATGCTGCTGAGTACCGGGGTATAGGTATAGGTATATGTTTTCATTAACTCCGGCCTTGGCGGCAAACACTTCTCTACGCAGGTAAGCCAAAGATCGCGCGCCAGATTACCGGTAACGACTTCTCTCAACGCAACATAGGCTACGGAAATGCGGGAATTGATTTCTATGAGCACAGGCCCCTGGGCGCCAAGCACCAGGTCAACTCCGACAAACCCCCCGAGCCCTTCAACAGACTCACAAGCCCGCTTGGCAAGGTCAAGGACTTTCCCGGCCTGTGGATACCGGTAAGGAATTGTGATTCCCTGAAAGCAAAGCTCTTTTCCCTGAGCAATGTGTTGCAAATTCAGGCTGATGGGCATTGCCTGGCCAGCGCTGACGAAACAACTGACACTTACATTGTCTCCGGAAATATATTCTTGCACCTGAATAGCCCTGAATTCATGCCTGGGACAGGCATGAATGTCCAACGCCTCTTCAAATTGCTTCACGGCGCATTCAAGTTCAATAAGGTTATGAATTACTTTTACGCCTTGCCCCCCAGCACCGGTCACCGGTTTAAGCACAAGCGGCCAAGCATAATGATCTGTTATCTTGTCCTGCCATTGCAAAGGCAAAGGCCATGATAATATCTCAGATCGCGGGACAGGAAGACCATGGGAAGCCAGTAATTTTGTCGTCTCCCCTTTATCACTGACTAACGCTGCTGCCTTAGCTGTCGGACCAAACACTATTTTTCCTTGATCTTCCGCGATTCCAATCAATTTGGCCAGCAACCCTCCTGTCTCGGGAGCAATCACCAAAACAGCGTCACAATCAGCCACAACTCTTTCATAGTGATCGCAGCACGTTTCTCCCCCTTCACTCGCCCAAGACACCTGCACCCGATCAGCCGCAAATTGGGCCATAAGGTTGCAGTTGCTGGAGTGGATAATCGTGGTAATATGTAAACTTGGGAGTTCTTTAAAATCGCTCAACACTGCGGCAAGCATAGAGAATCCCAGTGAAGCCAGAGCATCGTTGCCTTCTATCCCTAGAGCTGTACAGTATTCATAGATTAAGAGCCGCAAACTACCAACTCCCTTTAACGTTTAGCTGCCCCAGCACAATTAATTTAGCCTTTTGCAAAAAGACGAATAGCAGCTATTCGCAGGTCAATGCCATTGACACCATAATGTTACTAATGCTATAGTGTTTATAACACATATATACAATAAAAATAGAGGTGATTTTTATGAGTAGATTAAATTATGGACGTCATTTGCCGGCATTTATTTTATTATTTTTAACCAAAGAGAGTACGCATGGTTCTATGTTGCTTAATAAGATGAATGAATCCATGCCATATCTTAAAGCAGATGGACCTGCTATTTACCGTGCACTTAATGAATTGGAAAAATCAGGTGCTGTTGAAGCTTGCTGGGATACAGCAAATCCAGGAGCCGCAAAAAAGTGTTATACCATAACCGAAAAAGGACGTGAGCTACTTAAAGAATTTAAACAGGATATTGAGGAAAGAAAAAGAAATTTTGAATTCTTTCTGTCCGAGTTGAATAGCTTAGATTTTAAGGAATAGGTGGTGCAAAATGGTATCAAGTTTTTTATATTCATTGGCCGGAATTTTATTATTAGTTTCATTTATTAAAGACAAGAGCAAAACTAAAAAAAGTATCATAATTGCGTGGAAGTCATTTGAGAAATTGCTTCCAACTGTGCTTGCCATGATGCTTTTTATTGGAATCACCTTATCTGTTCTTAACCAAAGTGTAATCACAACCCTGATTGGATCAAAGTCTGGTGTTTTAGGCGCAATTATAGCATTAATAATGGGATCTATTGTAACAATTCCAAGTTTCGTGGCATTTCCTCTTGGAGGGGCTTTGCTTAAAGCCGGGGCAGGTTATATGCAGGTTGCTGCATTAGTTTCAACAATTATGGCCGTTGGTTTTGTTACTCTTCCTGCAGAGATAAAATATTTCAATAAGGATATCGCAATAAAGCGAATTGTTTTATCATTTATGATTTGTGTAGTATTTACTGCTGTAATAGGGATGGTGATGTAGCGTGAAACTATTGAAGGTATATAAATGGGCACTATTATTTTTTTCAGTTCAAATAGTAATCTTTTTTATAAATAACACTATTGGCAAGAATGCGTTTGATATTACACTATCAAATTTAGAGGAAATGATTTTATTGATTCCTCCGATCTTTATTATTATGGGTCTGATGGATACTTGGGTTCCAAAGGAAACCTTGATAAGATATATGGGCCACGGGTCAGGGGCAACTGGACTTCTCATAGCTTTTACACTTGGGACTGTAGCTGCAGGACCATTGTATGTAGCATTTCCAATGGGGACTCTTCTCCTGAAAAAAGGAGCAAAGTTGTCCAATGTAATATTTTTTCTAGGCGTATGGTCAAGCACAAAACTTCCTATAGTATTATTCGAAGCAGCTTCATTAGGAGTTAACTTCACATTAATTCATATAGCAATCACCATACCTCTATATATTCTCATAGCATTTTATATTGAAAAATCCGTCTCTAAAGAAGCTATATCCTTAATTGTTGCGAATGCAAATTAAGTAAAAATATAATAAGGTGGGGGATAATCTGTATGCCCAAACCAGTTATTATTAAAATAGGTGGGAGCTTAGCCAAACAAGAAAACGGAAAGATCTTACGTCAGCTTGGAAAAATCCTTAGTGATTATGCCAGCAAATATCCCATCCTGATTGTGCCGGGAGGAGGGCCTTTTGCCGACACCGTACGTGACTATGGTGAAAAATTAAAGCTCAGTGACCAAACCTGTCATTTTATGGCCCTCTTGGCTATGGATCAATTAGCCTTTCTGCTTACTGAATTTATTCCGGGCAGTCGTTTAACCGATTTATCTGATCCCGCTTCACTGTTTCAAATTCATTCGCACCCGGTACCACAGATCTTATTGTGTTCCCATTACCTAAGCCTGATCCCAGCTGAAGATCTCCCCCGCTCTTGGGACGTTACTTCCGATTCCATCTCGGCTTTTCTGTCCAAAAAGCTGGATGCCGCACTTCTCGTGTTACTAAAAAGCACCGATATTGGTCCGGAGGTTAACGAACCGGACGTAGACGGATATTTTTGTAAAGTTCTCTCCCCCGCCCAGCCGGTTTGGTTTCTCAATGGCCTCTATCCAGAACGGCTGGCAGAACTTTTCGAATTCGGCGAGACGTATGGCCTCCGCCAAGGGCAGCGGTGGGACGCATTTTGACATTTTCACTGATGTGTATAAGAACGATTTATTATAGATCAATTGCCACACTGCTCACCTTGTTTCTACCAGTTTCTTTTGACCGGTATAACGCTTCGTCGGCGGCATTTATCAAGCTGCCGGGCAAAGAATCCTTTGTCGGAAAAATTGTGGCTACACCTTGACTGATAGTTACGTAACTGCCCGTGGATGAATAAGCATGAGGAATTTGTAATGATAAGATATCCGCGCGGAAGCTTTCAGCAATCATTATCGCATTATCAAGCATTGTCATGGGCAGAATGCAGCCAAATTCTTCACCTCCATAACGTGCAATCAAATCGGTCTTGCGTCTTAAAGGTGCAGAAAGCTTTTGCGCAATCTGAGTAAGACAGACATCGCCGGCCTGATGACCATAACTGTCATTAAATAGTTTGAAATGGTCTATGTCGATTATTATCAACGAAAGTGGCAATGCTTCACGACAGGTAAAATTTCAGGCATTTTCCAGGTGTTCGTTAAAACGACGACGATTAGCGATACCAGTCAAACCGTCTTGCAGGGCCCGGTTTTCCAGATAATCGCGGGCTTGCTTTAATTCAATGTGGGTTTTCACTCGGGCTTTTACAACAACCGAGCTAAATGGTTTTGTTATATAATCAACGGCACCGGCTTCAAACCCTTGGATTTCATCCTGTTCAGCGATTTTTCCGGTTATGAAGATCACTGGAATTTTTTGGGTGAGCGGATCACTCTTTAACCTTCTGCATACTTCGTATCCATCCAGTCCCGGCATCATTACATCAAGCAGTATTAGATCGGGCGGTTCTTCCGATAAGGCAATTTTTAGCACCTTTTCTCCATTATTGGCAACGCGAATTTTATATTCGGATCGCAATAATTCTAAAAGTATTTTAATATTTCCCGGTTCGTCATCGGCGATCAGTAAGGTTTGTCCTCCATTTGAATCACTCATAGATTAACTCCTTCAAAGAAATATTTAAACCACAGGCAATCTTCTGCAAAGGAAGTATGGCAAGATCAAAGTCATAATTGCCCACATAGGTCTCAATTTCCTCAAGATCCTTAACAAACATTGAACCGCGAATAATCTCCTTGAGATTTGTCAGGCACTGTTCCGCATCAGGATCACCCTTGCGCAGCATTTGATACATTTCAGCAAGGATAGGCCCAATCTGAACGGGATCAACTGGCTTATCTTCAGCCGGCTGTTTTTCTTCTTTGACCTGCCCTAAACTATTAATTGCTTTCATTACCGGCCGCAAGACCTGTCCAAGGACTATTAACAACTTGTCATAAACCCGGCTGTCCTTTTTAGATAGCGCTGTCTCGATTTCCTGCGCTGCCAATTGTATTTCATAAGCGGAGATATTTCCCGCAATCCCCTTGATAGTATGGGCTGCGTGCTCCGCAGCCTGCAGATCGTCTTTTTCTATCAGATCCTCAATTTCCTCCGTTATCGATACGTAGCTTTTGGCAAAATTAATGAGCAATTGCCGGTATAACTGTTTGTTCCCGTTTATCCACTTCAGGCCGGATTCAATATCCAATCCGGGCAGGTTATCAGGCAGCCAATTTTCAGGATCAGGTGTATTGGGCTGTTTAAGCTGTACGACTTTAGCCGCTACAGAATCATCCCGGTTGCCGGGTTTTATCCATTGTATTAGGACGGAGAACAATTGTTTTTGGTCGATTGGCTTACTTACATAATCATTCATACCGGCCGCCAGACATTCGTCTCTGGCTCCCTGCATGGCATGAGCTGTCATAGCAATGATTGGCAAATCTGCGTATTTTTCATCAGCTCTAAGCAGACGGGTAGCCTCATATCCACCCATCACCGGCATCTGCACATCCATGAGCACAACCTCGTAATTTGCTTTGGCTATGGTTTCCACCGCTTCTTTCCCGTTATTAGCGATTTCCACGACCAGTCCTGCACTCTCCAATATTTCCAGCGCTACCTGCTGATTGAAACTATTGTCTTCAACAAGCAGCACCCGCGCCCCGGCAATTTCATACCCTGTTTTCTGATAAAATTCTTTCTCAACCATCACTTTAAGTCCGGTAATATCGGCTGGGATTACAAGGCACTGCTGGTATGATCCCGGACATAAAAAATTTCGCCCTTACTCTTTCCGATTTATTATCAAAAAATTCGCTCAATTTGTTCCCTGCCAAACCAAATCGATACCCCGTTTGATAGTCTTCTCTACTGCAAAGGCCCATTCCATAAGTGACATAAGCAACTGCTGTTCCGGGCGCATTACCGTGGGTCAGTAAAAATTCAACAAGTAGGGCGCTGACCATATGCATAAATATCGGACTGATCATATTGGCAGCCGCCAATAATTGCACTAAGATATTAGCAGTTGCTATTTTTCCAGGATCATCCATCAAAGGTCTGTCCACCACCGTTAACACATCTTGGCCGACTAATAACTCTTTTAGGGCAGCATTTTTTTGTGTCATAACGCTTTGCCATTCGTCCGCACCCGGCAAATCGATGCCAAGCAGTTTCAAGGCCTTTTGCCCTGCCACTACAGCCATCGAGTAATTCGGTAGTAAGGTATAAAGGACAATCGATAAATTATAAAATTCAGCACTGTCAATCGATTTAACCTGTTCCAAAGCGATGTTAATTAACTCTTCTGCAACAGTAAAATTGCCGTTTAGATACTCCGCTTCAATACGTTCCCGGTATAGTCTGAGCATTAGCTCGTATTGTCTGTCCCAGCTATCCTTGTCCAATAAATTCATACTAATTCTCAAGTATAGCAGGGCATCAAAATAGGCAGTCGTCAGCTTGGCTTTTTGGGCTGCCAACAGATTCAGTCGGATTAACTCACTTTTTTCTTCACTACTCGTAATTAACTTAACGGCCAGATTTAGCTGGCTAACAATGTCAAAAACCTTTTCCTCCCGTTTTTCCTGGTTACGAGCCACCAATAACCTACCGATTTTTAGATGCTGCATTGGCTTGACATTATCCCCAATTAATAAATAGGCTGCCTGCTGCACACGATCATGTGAAAATTTATACGAAACATTAAAGGTTTCCGATTCATGAATGTACTTGTATTGTTCGTCAACCGGAAGGATAACCCCAGCTAACAGGGCTTCCTGCAAATCATTGGCGGTTTCAACCAAGCTTTTCTCGTTGACCAAAGCTAAGGTCTGCAGATCAAATTGTGCGTCAATACAGGCTGCTAACTTTAATACTTCTTGGGTTTTTTCAGAAAATTGATGCATTTTAGGCAGTATTAAATCCAGAACGTTGTCCGTAATGCCGCAGGTTTGGATTTGAGTAATCTTCCAAGTCCAGATACCTATCTGTTGATCAAAGCTGATCAGCTTTTTGTCGTTTAAAGCAGTCAAAAATTGTCTTAGAAAAAACGGATTTCCACCAGTTTTTCTTAAACAGGCTTCAGCTAGTTCAGCTGCTGCTTGGTCACTGCACTTGAACGAATCGACAATTATTTTCGTAACATCCGACTGGACAAGGGGGTTGATTTTCACAATCTGAACCGCTTTACCAATCTCTTGTACTTCTTTTAGCATTACCATCAAGGGGTGAGTACTGTCAACTTCATTATCCCGGTAGGCCCCGATAATATATAAGTACTGGATATCAGAACCCGTTATTAAGCGCTCAATCAATTTAAGCGAAGCCAGATCAGCCCATTGCAAATCATCTAAAAATATCGTCAGTGGATGTTCAGCAGTAGCTAGCACTTTAATGAAATTTTGAAAAATTAAGTGAAATCTATTTTGATCCTCTTTCGGCGCCAGTTTGTTAACGAGTGGTTGTTTTCCGATAATCAACTCCAGCTCCGGGATAACTTCAGTAACAATTTTACCATTAGTTCCTACAGCATCAAGGATTCGCTCTTTCCAGATGGCAATATCGTTTTCACCTTCAGCCATAATTTGCTGGACAAGTCCGCTCAAAGCCTTTAGCCAAGCATAATAAGGCATATTTCGTTTGAATTGGTCACACTTTCCGGAGGCAAAATAACCGCCATTTTGAGCAATGGATTTATATATTTCGTGAACGAACGCCGATTTACCGATCCCGGAATAACCGCAAACCAACATTAATTCCGGATTTCCCTTACAGACCTTCGCAAAGACGGCCATCAAAATTTCAGTTTCCTTTTCCCGCCCATACAACTTTTCGGGTATTTGCAGTTTACCCGAAATATCATTTTGCCCAACTGCAAAGTCCTTGATTTGTCCGTGGGTTATCAATTCTTCCCGACATTTTTCCAAATCGCTTTTCAGTCCGAACACACTTTGATAACGGTCTTCCGCCATCTTGGCAACTAATTTCATAATAAGGTCAGAGATGGGCCCAGGTATTTGGGGATTATGTTCCTGTGGCGAAACAGGGCGTTTGGCTAAATGGCAATGTACCAATTCCATTGGATCCGCCGCCTGAAACGGTAAAAATCCTAAAAGCATTTCGTAAAACGTTACCCCGAGTGAATAATAGTCTGTGCGGTAATCAACAGATCGGTTCATTCGCCCAGTCTGTTCAGGAGAAATGTAGTTCAGGGTTCCCTCTAGGGTATACAAACTTTTAAATTCTGTACTTTCCGATGTGAGTTGAGTGGAAATGCCAAATTTGCTTAATTCTTCGACTATCGATTATTCCCTTCTAATCTGGGAAAAATAAACATAAATAGTATTGAAACAATATTCGGAGGATGATAGTATTGAAGAAGGAAGATACGGAGCCTAAAGGAGCGAAGGAAATGAGTGTGCCAGAAAAAGATATTAAATCACTCAATCAAACTCTATGGGAAATTGCGGAAAAGAATACAAAACGTAATTCAAATGGATTAACCGTTTGTTCAAAAGATTGCCCCTACAGAGAAGAACCTGAATGGGAAACTTCCATTGAGAAGTCAAAAAATAATGAGTTATGAAATAGGTGAAATATGGTATGCTAAATTCTCTATAGAAGAAGAAGATTCATCAAAATTTATTGAAAGACCAATTATTATTGCAGATGTACGTTTGCCTAATTTAGTAGTGATCAAGATAACAAAGCACGATCCTAGAGAAAGCGATCCTTACGATGTCCCAATAATACGCTATAAAGAAGCTGGCCTCATACATCCATCTACAGCTAAAATATCAAAAGCAGTAATAATTGATGTAGGTCAAGTTGATAATAGAAAAGGTGCATTGCAATCGCTCGATTATGATAACATATTTGGCACCTTAAATAGTTTCCTTGGTAAATGAGAACCTCCACGACGGAGGTTTTTATCATTTCTCATAGAATGATTCTAGAAATAATACTACAAGGCAAACTCTTTCACCAAAAATGTTCCAACCAAGCTCGGAAGGAATACGGGGAACGGGCATTTCAGGTAACGTTCCGAGGATTTGCGACGTTTTGAGGTTGCATACTTTCCCTCCAAAACCATACTATTCCCATGCCAAGGATGGCGCGATATGTCGTAGAACGTCCCGCGTATTCCGACCTATGGACTCCGCCTAGGGCAACGGTGGGACGCTTACTAATTTTTAAGTTCGGCTATCCTTTCAAACGATAGACTACTAATCATAGACAACTAAATCACGCTGCCAATCCGACCATCCGTTGTCTCCCTCTTTGGTATAAAATGGACCTTAATAGCCTCTACTCTGGCAGGAGTGACTTTGCCGTGCAAACGATCCCCTCCGCAAACAGCCGAACGCACTCCAATCAGATCCGGTTTGAAGTTCAGCAGGGAATCTATATCCTCCGGCTTTAAAGAACCGGCCAAACCACAGAAAAGCCGACGTTCATGACAGTCGGCAATAAAATCCCCAGTTTGTTGCCTAGATAAAAACTGCGGGAGGGAAATTCCTTTTTTCTCCCAGGTATCTATAAGACATCCCTGAGCGCCGCCTTCCTGGACAAAAGTAACAAAGTCCTTCAAGGTCCAAGCCGCGCAAGGCAAGGTATCTGCATAAACAACGGCCACCAGCGGAATACCTTCCGGCTGAACAAACATTATCCCTTGCCTGATTTCCTGCAGGGTTGCCACTATCTCCGACCCGGTCACCTCAGCGCAGAAGGCTATCTTCAGGTAATCCGGCCGAAACTGCGCTGCTCCCAGAGCGGCAAGAGCAGCTGCCCCGGTTTTCCCAGGAAACTCGCCTAGCGCCACACTGACAGGCTTTATTCCTTTGTATGTTCGGCAAATGTCCGCAATAATTCCGGGCAGCGGAGCACCCAAAGCTCCTTCGGCCGGGTTCTTGATATCGATGACGTCCGCGTCTCCTTCAAAAGCTGCTTGCGCCTCTGCCAAATTAATTACACTGACTAAAAGCAACGGAGCCGCTGCCGGTAAGTCAGCGGCTGATAACATGTCCAAAATACCCACTCCTTAAAATTTCTCATTATGTTCAGCTAGGCAGCGAATAGTCTTCCCTGATACCTTACCCCATGGATAAATCCAGGGGCATGCAGTTAAGACTTTCAGTCAAAGAACCCCTGCGGGTCTTACTCCAATACTCTAACCCGTTTTCCAGAAAGAACACAAAAAGGATAGCGGCAGTTATATCCGCAGTCGCACCAGGGTTCAAATGGTGTCCGCCTTCTCTTAACCAAGTGTCAAACGCTCTGGTTTGCACCCGTCCAGCTTCCGTCCGGAATCCTCCCTTTTCCCAAACCCCTTGCGCCCTCATCTGAACTTCTTGGCTCAGGCTTGTCCCAACTTTGCGGGCAATGAGTGTATCCGGGAATTGACTCAAAATATAAAGATGGGTCTCAGCGGCAGCAAGAGGCAACGGCAACCCGGCCTTTAGGACCACCTCCAGAAAAGGGAGGCCAACCTCAAACACGGTATGAAAGCGATTGACATATTCCCGCGCCACTAAATCCCGGTCAGAGGCTAAGCGCATTGCCTCCAGCAAGGTAATCTCAGGGCTCGTTTCCAGATTAACATCATGCTCCGTCGCCTGCCCTATCCCTCCCGGATTGGCCAGACGAATCGCTTCATAGACATAACGAGTGTCTTCTTCCGTAAGTCCGGTCAGAACATCGGTCATCTCCCTTAGCCAACTATCACTCGGCTCACTTGGTATTTCCCCAGTAGGTATTTCCCTAATTTCCCCCTCAGCTGTTTCTTCGCCAATTTCCAACCGGCTCCAAGCCATGGCTAAGGGCACCAGGAGCAGTACAATCCCCAAATTCGTATTGGTCGGAACCACTCTGCGGGTTGCCTGGATTGCAACCAGGACGGTTTTTCCGACCCCCTGCGCTTTAACGCGCCCCAGCGGCTCGCCTATGGCGACTGCACTCAATTGAAAATCTTCCAGAAGACAATCGAAAAAATCATGATGGCGATTAACATTGCCCACTTTCGGCGCAGTGGCTTCGATAATACAGGCTGCTTGGGCAGCCCTCGCAATATCCCAACGAAAATCAGCTTTTGGCATAATTGTCCGCCTTCTCCGTTCGTTCAGCCAACTGAGCCTGGTTAACCGCATACTCTGCCACAACGCGGGCGATATTAACGGAACTCACAGATTGAAGGCCGCTCCAACCCGGAATTCCGTTCGCTTCAATGATATAAGGCAACCCGTGGCTGATTAGGATATCTACACCGACACAGTCCGCTCCTAAAATCTCCGCTGTTTTGAGAGCCAAGCCCTCCAGGACAGGATCCGGCTGGACATATTCCGCGACAGCACCACAGGCAATATTGGTTTTCCAACTATCTCCGCGACGGCGCATGGCGCCAACTACTTCCCCACCGACCACCAGTAGCCGGTAATCTTCATTATTATGGGGCAGGAACTTTTGTAAGTAATAAACAGACCGGCCTAACTCCAAAGCCTTAAAAACGCGGTAGGCAACCTCAGTATCCTCGACTAAAACCATCCCTTTCCCAAGAGAGCCAAAAAGAGGTTTTACGACCACTGCCTCCATACCCTTTACCGCTTCCAGCGCTTGGTCGATACTTTCCGTCACCACTGTTTGGGGAACCGGCAAACCCGCATCAGCTAGGATTGCGGACGTGTAAAACTTGTCCACGGTTTTCTCTATAGTTCCTGGCCGATTGATGATTCTTAGGCCCAAGTTTTCCAGACGATGTAGTACATCCACCCGGTAAATCACCTGTTCCAGGGATCCGCCGGGAAGAGACCGGACCAACAAAGCATCCAGTTCTCTTAGGTTGATTGGCGCTCCAGCTGGGTCCGGGCTGATCGTTGGCGACTCCGGAATAAACGAAGTCAACTTTTGTGGGGAAACAAAAACAACTTCCACACCCATGTCCTGCAGGGCTGCCGCTAAATCTTGTCCATGGGCACCTTTGGGGGTTCCCATAATACCAATTCGTAACCTTTGCCTCATTATTATAACCTCTGGTTGTTTATTTTTTCATCTAAATTTACATTATTCTACAACCATATGACTATCCCCTTCCAAGTTGGCAAAACTAGCCATATGGTATTGAAACAGTATTTGGAAGGTGAATAATAAAATCATTAGCTACCTGCTTATCATTAATCCATTGTTCTATTGTCTTATTGAAATTTTCATGCAAAACCCAAGGATATGTGTGTAAGCCTTTTTTCATCAATATTCCTTCAGAATTTGGGATGGTGTTAACTATATCAATGACCGATTGCCTCATTGCTTTTGATTCCTTTTCTCCAGCAATAACTAAAGTGGGAACATTTACCTTCCCCAATCCCTGAGGTAACTTTAAATTTTGGTATAATTCATTATATATCCTATATAAGGCATCTGACGTTAACTCTTGAAATTCCTTTAAACAATTTTCTTCCAATGCTTTATCTGGAAATTTAAATTGTTTAACTGCAAGAGATGCAACCCATTTGGATTTCAGCATGGATATTGTAAGTCTATAGACAAACGGCTTATGAGACAACTTCATAAATGGTATTGGTCGGCAAAGTGCACTTGCAATTACTGCGTGGGATATCAACTCTGGTCGAATACTCAATAACTCCACGGTAATTTTTGCACCAAGGGAATGTCCTACTAAATTAGCTTTCCCCCCATTAGCATGTTTTTCTATTAATTCAGCAATATGAGATGCACTGTCTTTTATGGAAATATTCCCTTCATTGATACTTTTTCCATGTTCAGGAAGGTCAGGTATGAGGCAGTGATAATCCTTAAAGTATCCAACCTGTTTTGACCACATCCAACCACTTATTCCACCACCATGAACGAAAATAATAGTAGATGCTGTTTTATTACCTCGCTCTTCGAAATATATAGCTATAATTTTTTCCTCCTTGAAACGATATTGAACAGTATCCTACGAATGTGCATTAATAAAATCCAACAACAAGCCCTTCCAAATCAGGGCAAGGATGCCCCGCTATACGCTCGGTCTGTTGACTAACACAACCAAACGGTTCATCATCCTACTCCTCCCTAGGGCCGATTTGCCTATCAATGCCTAGCCAAGAGTATAATGACTAGCATAGTCCAGCTACTGTTCCCATAGCCTCCACCAATAGTTTAACTTCATTTTTTAAAACATCACCATCAAATCCATCTTTAACCTTTGTATGATATCTAAACCGCAATACCCTCATATTCATATGAATTCATTCCTCCTACTCCAACGAAGCTGGCATATGACGTGCCTCCTCATAACCTTACGCCGTTGGCTAAAAAATCATCAATCATTTTTTCGCAATCATCTTCCCTCTTTAATTCCGCAGTTCAAATTGTCTTTATAGAATTGACCAAACCCTTTGAACCAAAAAAAATTCCTAATCCTATGATAAATTCGGTAAACTTTCGAAAGGTTTACCACCACGATAGCGGTTTGTCAAATGAGAATTATGTACAACAAGGTTAAATATTACAGTATGCTAATTAACTTTTTTAATCATATTTTGCAAGTTGGGAGGTAATTCATAACTTTTAAGATGTTCATATTTTTCGACTTTAGCTGTTCCTGCGCCCACATTAATTGTAAGTTGGTCAACACCAACAACAATGTGCGGTCCAACATATGGTTTTACTTGGAGTTTAATTATATATGAAAATGTACGATAGCCCCTAGGTCTTTCGACATTTA
>OMOF01000082.1 GCA_900290375.1 Candidatus Desulfosporosinus infrequens | reverse complement strand
CTTGCCTAAATAGAAAAGACCAGGAAAGCAAAAATATAAAACATGAGTGGTACCTATGCTGAAAAATTTATGGAAAAAAATTGGCCCAGGCTTTATTACAGGTGCGGCTGATGACGACCCCTCCGGAGTTGCTACCTACTCGCAGACAGGCGCGATATTCGGGTACAGTCAGCTTTGGCTAGCGTTATTTACGTTTCCTTTTATGATTGTTATCCAGCAAATGTGTGGCCGTATCGGAATGGTAACCGGTAAGGGGTTGGCAGGTGTAATTCACGCAAATTACTCTAAACCGGTGTTATATTTTGCCGTTTCGTTGCTAGTGATTGCGAATACAATTAATATTGGCGCCGATCTGGGAGCGATGGCTGCTTCGGCACAAATGTTGCTAGGGTTGCCCTTCCTTTTTTGGCTACTCCTTATGACAGGATTCATTATTGTTTTGGAGGTTTTTGTAACCTATAAAACCTATTCTAAAATTCTGAAGTATCTGGCCCTGACTCTATTTGCTTACGTCTTTACAGCCTTTATCGTTAAACTGGATTGGGGAATCATTCTAATAAACACGGTGCTCCCACACATTCAGTTTTCAAAAGACTATCTGCTTAATATCGTGGCAATTTTAGGAACAACGATTTCCCCGTATTTATTTTTTTGGCAGGCATCACAAGAGGTCGAAGAGGCAATAGTTGACGATAAAATTCCAGATATAGGCGTTGGAACACCTGCGGTGTCGCGGAAAAATGTTGCTGATATGAATTGGGATACCATCATAGGAATGTTTTTTTCTCAGGCCATTATGTTTTTTATCATCATTACCACTGCCGCTACTCTACATGCCAAAGGTATAACAAATATTGGCACTGCATCGCAAGCAGCAGAGGCGTTAAGGCCAGTGGCGGGTAATCTTACTTATCTGTTGTTTGCGGCTGGAATTATTGGTACAGGATTGTTAGCGGTTCCAATATTAGCGGGTTCTTCGGCTTATGCTGTTGCAGAGACAGCTGGATTGAAAGCTGGTTTAAGCAAGAAGCCCGGACGGGCCCCAGCATTCTACGGGGTTATTGCGGTTTCTACACTCATTGGCATGTCGATTAGTTTGTTGGGGATTAACCCAATTAAGGCTCTATATTATGCTGCGGCTTTAAATGGTATAGCAGCACCAGCATTGATGGTACTGGTTATATTGATTGCTAATAATAAGGACATTATGGGTAAGTTTGTTAACAAGAGAATCAGCAATATAGCAGGATGGATGATCGTTCTGGTAATGGCCATTGCTGCGATTTTATTTATTATCGATTCGTTAAAGGGCTGAATATAAGTAGGGTTAGCAAACATACACATCAGCCGAATATTTGAATATCCTGAAGAAAACTTTAACTTCTATGGAATACCTGGTTGTTGGGTTTTCTATTTGAAAGAATGAAGGTGGATCAGGCGGTGGAGGATAGGGAAATAAGGCCTTTACATATTTTTCTGCCTTAAGCAATTTTGATACGCTTAAACGAGTTGATTTGTAAGCACTCAATGTGTACTTCTACTTGAAAACAATAGGTTATTGCTAAGTACCCTGTCACGGCAAAATGACTATAATATATATCCCTTTCAACGTGACAGGGCACGGTTGTCACGGTAATAAGAATATAGAAAAATATAGCTCTTTTGTGGTGGCAGGGCACGTGGAGTGCTTTATAGGGCTATATGTGCGATTGAAAGCCTTGGTATGAGCTGGTTCTAGAAGGCATATAGCTTTTTTGGAGTAAGAGGTGTAAAGGGGAATGTATTATTTGCCAGATTTTTGACGGTCTGGCGTTTTTGCTTTTTAATTGGATGAGTGAACTCATTTGACTGAATCTGAACATCGGGACTTCGCAGAGCGTTGAAAGTGAAATCTTACTTATTCGGTTAAACGCATGGTGTTTTCAACATAGGACTTAAAATATGTTGTGGCAGGCGACATATACCCATTTGTTCGCCAAACCATTTGAATGACTATTAAACAATGAGGTTCACGGACGCGGATAAGTGAAATTTTCTGCATATCAAGTCCTGGCATGAATGGGATTAGTGCAACGCCAAACTTTGCTCCAACAAGTCCAGCAACGGTCCTTTCTTCAAAACCTTCGAAGGACATTTTTGGATGAAACCCAGCATCATGACAAAGCCCTTCTATTACATCATGTAGTGCAGATTCAGGTCTATAAAGAACAAATGGATCATCGGCGACCTCACACAAATCAACTTGCTCCGTGCCTGCGAGCCTGTGGTCTTTATGAACAATTAAAAATAGCTCGTGGTTCATGATGGGGAAAGTGCTAAGGTTTTCAATGGATTCTTGCGGCGAGCAGAAGCCAACGTCAATTTCCGCTGACTCTATCTTGCTCAGAATTATTTTAGTGGTATCTTGAGTTAATTGAAATCGTATTTCGGGTGTCTCTTTTTGAAATCCACCAATTAAATCAGGTATAAAGCTTGATCCGAGCGGTTGAATAAACGCAAGTGCGATGGTTCCATGAAAGGGATCGACCATATTGTTAATTTCTTGCTTTGCGTCGGCTATTTCCGACATAGCTTGATTTACATGCTTTAGGAAAATTTCCCCGTATCGGTTTAAGACCACACCCCGGCTTTTTCGTTCGAACAATGGAACTCCTAGCTCCTCTTCAAGCCGAGAGATCGACCGACTCAGTGCAGATTGTGAAAGAGCTAATTCATCGGCAGTCTTTGTAAAGTTACTTATACTAGCCAATGTCTGAAAATATTTAAGTTGATGCCAATCCAAGTACAATAACCCCCTGATGCATAACTGATATTACAATTATGCATCAATATCATGCAAAAGACAATTAGTTGTGCATGGATTGCAGTGATATAATGAGTAAGTACTGTTGGAAATCAATAGAGGGGTGCTTAAGGATTGTATAAGAAAAAATTATGGACCAAAAATTTCATTGGCATAACTGTTATCAGCTTCTTAATGTTTCTTGTCTTTTATGTTTTACTTACAGCCCTACCTTTGTATCTTGTAGGCACGCTTCATACAGGCACAGATAAAGTCGGATTGGCTGTGACACTATTTTTCCTAGCAGGTATTATGGTTCGACCTTTTGTAGGGCAGTGGGTGATTATATATTCCTTGAAAGGGATTTTAATCTATTCGGCCATTGGTTTCTTTGGTGCTACGCTGCTTTACCCATTTATAACAAATATTTGGGCATTACTCATTCTACGCATTTTCCATGGAATTACTTTTGGTATTATATCAACGATACAAAGTACTATTTGCGCTGAAGTTATTCCGAGTTCAAGGCTCGGAGAAGGGGTAAGCTATTTCTCGATGGCCATGAGTCTGGCTATGGTATTTGGCCCATTCATTGCGCTTAATCTAGCAAATATGAATGCTTACCATGCTGCTTTTGTTATTTGTATTATTATTTCTGCAGCAAATATAGTTCTTGCTATGCAAATAAAAATCCCAACAAAAGAAATAAGTATACCACCATCAGGGAAAGCGAAATTTTCATTTAACGATTTATTTGAAAAGAAAGCTGCACCCTTTGCCTTGGCCACTTTCATTTTAGCTTGTGCATATTCTGGTGTCTCAACCTATTTAGCTTTGTATGCAAAAGAATTGGGCTTAGCAAAATCAGCCAGCTATTTCTTTATTGTTTATGCAGTAGCAATTCTGATTTCTCGTCCATTTACCGGACGTTGGTCAGACAAATTTGGTACAAAAGTAATTGTTTATCCTAGTCTAATCCTTTTTGCGGTTGGGATGTTTTTGCTGAGCCAAGCACACACCAGTGCAATTTTGTTGATCGCGGGAGCAGTTATTGGTCTTGGCTATGGTTCTCTCACGCCATTATTTCAAGCACAGACCATTAATTCAGTTGAGCGACATCGGGTTGTAACAGCAAACTCTTTATTCTTTAATTCGATGGATGGCGGAATGGCAATGGGTTCGTATGCGTTTGGGATCGTAGCGAGTGGTGCAGGCTATTCAAGTATTTACGGGGCGGGAGTTATGTTGATTGTCGTAGCCGGCCTTCAATATTTCGCTCTGACACAGAAGAAAATAGTGGAGCAAGCTAGTTCAATCTGATATGACTCTTCTTTGCTGAGGATGGTTTTTCATACTCGTGCATCTATGGGCTTGGATACAAGCGCGAAAAGGTGCCGGAGTTCAAACGGCAGCTTACTAAAAGGGAAAGGTTAGGTATTTTTAGATGTTATGTACAAGAATTCTAGTTGCTTATGATGGGGCGGATTTGTCAAAAAAATCTTTGGAGAAAGCCCTTGAAATTGCTAAGACAGATATCATAAAATCTTACAGCAGCTAACGACCCTAGATTGGTTGAAAAGAAAGAAATATCAGTTGCTGAAGTATGCAGTAGGCTCAATATTGGACGAACAACCTATAACAATTCCTCTTCTTTAACTTTAAACATTTTCCTAGGGTTACAGTTCAGTAAATTTTAGGACAGTACCCGATTTTTTTGGTTTCAGGGCTAATTAATTTTTAATAATTCCAGAATTTTAAACGATAAATGCAAATGAAGAAATGTATTACTGTTACTGTTATTGATATCGATATCCATAATGGATTCGATTTTCTCAAGTCGGTAGAACATCGTATTACGGTGAATATTCAAGGCTTTGGCAGAATCGGTGATATTTTTGGAATTCACTATAAAGGTATATAAAGTTCGGGCATAGTCGGTGTTATTCTCGCTATCGTACTCAATTAGTTTCTGCAGAGAGGGATGACAATTCTTCTTGAGATGTTCAACACCGGAACATGCTTCTGCAAAGTGATAGATGGCATATTCCTCATAGGGGTAAAAATACTCTTCCTTATTAAGAAGCATACCCAATCTTAAAGCATTTAACGATTGGGTATAATGCTCCTGTACTTCTTCCAGCCTATCAAAGCAGCGACTCATACCTGCATATAAATCGTAGGATTTTAAAAACCCTTTTATCCTTTTAATCTCGGATTTATAGGATTGTTTATCATCATAACTGATAATTAATACAATCCTGTCATCATAAACGACGGCCTTACTGTTAGGTATCTTTTGTTCTAGTTCATTTCTCAAAAAAGTCAGGGATATTTTCGTATTGTCGAAACTACTGATATCCAGGGTAAGGATGTAAAGATTTTTCTTAAAGTTCACATTTAGGACTTTAATCCGTTCATCAATAATTTTCCCATCCTTGATCTTTCCCGTTAAAAGTTCTTCCATGAAGTTTTCATGCATTAACCCCCGTGAATATTGGGCGAATTGATCTTTTTGCAGTTCAATTGATATAGCTTTAGATAAAAGAGCAACAAGTTCAAGTTCTTCATCTTGAAGTGGCTTTTCATGAGCAATAACAGATAAGATAGCAATTTGTTTGCTGCCGATTAGGATATTACTCATAATCCGGGGATATTTTGAATAGGGATCGGTCCAGAAAAAAGGGACTTCACTCTGGTTAACTAGTTGGATGAGTTTATTCTTCGTGTAATAACTCACAGAACTTAATGATGAATAACCGGAAGTGACATATTCATTCCAGACGGGGTCGTCATTTATTTTAGAGTTATTTGAGAATGCAATAGTTTTAAAACTCATATCGATTAGCAAGACCGGGTTCCCAAGCATTGTATACCCTAGTTTAACTAATTGTTCCAAGCCGCTTTCAGCTGTAAGAGCATCGAGGAATTTAAGCGAGTATTGGGCGATGAATTGACTGTTATCGGAATTCTCCTTTGTTGATTGTTCCAATTTAACACCTCCTTAACTGGCATCATGCAATGTGAACAAAATCTTTCGAATTATTTCGGATATATATACAAAGGTATAAAGCCTAAAAAAATTGAATTTTGTTAATATATTAAAATAATATTTTGTATCTAACTTAATAAAAGTGAGTGAAAAGTAAAAGGAGGGTATTGGTGTCTTAATAATCAGAACTATCTGGTTGTAAAACATTATAAACTTCATCTAAGGTAAAACGCAAAAAAGGAAAAGGGGAGACATTGATTGATCATAATCGGCGAAAAAATCAACGGTGCTATTCCTTCTGTGGCTAAAGCAATAAAAGAGAAGGATGCGGACTTTATCCGAAATCTGGCCAAAATTCAGGCTGATGCCGGAGCAAGCTTTATTGATGTGTGTGCCTCCACAGATGTCGGTATTGAGGTTGAAACCCTGAAGTGGCTAATCGACTTGGTTCAAGAGGTTACGGATACCCCGATCTGCCTTGACAGCCCACGTGCACAGGCCATTGCCGAAGTAATCACGTTCTGTAAACGGCCGGGACTAATCAATTCCGTATCCGGTGAAGGTGATAAAATTGATCTTATCATCCCTATCATCGCAGATACAAAGTGGGAATGTGTGGCACTTCTTTGCGACGACAGCGGGATTCCCAAGACGGCCCAAAAACGTCTGGATGTGTTTGCTCACATCATGAAAAGAGCTGAGGAATTTAAGATTGCCCCCTCGCGCCTGCACATTGATCCCCTCGTCGAAATGCTCTGTACCTCGGAAGACGGCATCAATATGATCGTAGACGTAATCAGGGAAATTAAGAAGCAGTATCCGCAGATCCATGTGACAGGAGGCTTAAGTAATGTTTCCTTCAATCTTCCTGCGCGGAGACTCGTAAATCAGGCTTTTATAGTATTGATGATAAGTGCAGGAATGGACAGCGGCATTCTCAGCCCGACTAATCAGGATTTGATGGGTCTGATCTACGCAACAGAAGCACTGCTGGGCAGGGACGAATGCTGCATGGAATACATCGAGGCCTTTAGAGAAGGTTTATTCGGTCAAAAAAATAGTTAAAAATCTTATGAATAAACTATAAATCAATAAGGAGGACTAAACAATGTCTAAAATCCAAGAAGTAAAAGCTATGGTGGAAAAAGGAAAAGCCAAGCTCGTTCCGGGCTTGGTCCAGGAAGCATTGGACGAAGGAAACGCAGCCGAGGATATTCTTGAGGCTATGATTGACGCTATGGGTGTTGTGGGTGACAAATTCTCTAAAGGCGAGGCTTATGTTCCTGAAATGCTGATGGCTGCTAAAGCGATGTCCAAAGGTGTCGACGTGCTTAAACCTCTGCTCACCGGCGAAAGTACATCGTCTTTGGGGACCTGTGTTATCGGGACGGTTCAGGGCGATCTCCATGACATCGGCAAAAACCTTGTTGCCATGATGCTTGAAAGCGCCGGATTTAAGGTGATAGACCTTGGCGTTGACGTATCCGCAGACAAATTCGTTGAGGCTATTAAACAAAACTCAAATGTAACCTTAGTAGGATGTTCAGGATTATTGACAACAACGATGCCGTCGATGAGAGAAACAGTTCAAACGCTTAAAGCCAGTGGTTTAACAGGCTTTAAAGTCATGGTCGGCGGAGCCCCTGTAACCCAAGAGATGGCCGATGAAATCGGCGCCGACGGTTTTGCTCCCGATGCCGGAAGCGCTGTTGTTAGAGCCAAAGAATTAGTACAAGCTTAAAACAAGTATGAGATATAAGGAGGGCAAGGGTTATGTTAACCAAAAGACAAAACTTATTGGAAACCATTAGAGGTGGAAACCCGGATCGATTTGTCAAGCAGTACGAGTTTATGCATTTCATCATGGAAGTTCCTACGGGATTAGAGATGAAATACGGGCAGACTTGGAAAGATCAATGGGGCATCACGTGGCAGTGGCCGGAGGGACAAATTGGTATGTTCCCTAAGCATGATGAGGAGTACAAGGTATTGAAAGATATTACGGAGTGGAAAAAATACGTAAAAGTTCCTCCTATTCAGGCATCGGAGGAAGCATGGGCTGCGGCAATAGCACATGCAAATGCCGTGGATCGCAATGAAGAATTTGTCACACCCTTTATTGCCCCAGGCGTCTTTGAGATGACCCATCATCTTATGAGCATGGAAGATGCCTTAATGGCTTTAATTGAAGAACCGGAGGCTATGCACGAGTTCATTGATTGTCTTACCGAGCGCGAACTAGCCTTTGCAAAGGTATTGATTGATAAAATCCACCCCGATTGTATTTTCCATCACGATGATTGGGGAGGCCAAAGAAACTCTTTCATTTCACCAGAGATGTTTGAAGAATTTTTTCTACCGGCCTACAAAAAAATATACGGCTTTTATAAAGCGAATGGGGTTGAGCTCATCGTGCACCACGGTGACTGCTATGCGGCTAACCTGGTTCCCTATATGATAGAAATGGGAATCGATATTTGGCAGGGCGTTATGACCACGAACAACACGCCGGAGCTTATCAAACAGTACGGTGGAAAAATTAGTTTCATGGGAGATATTGATAGCGGCGTGGTTGATTTCCCGGCCTGGACACCGGAAATTGCTGTCAGAGAAGTCGATAGAGCTTGTAAGAATTGCGGGAAGTTATACTTTATCCCTTGTTTGACCCAGGGAGGAAGTTGGAGCTCATTCCCAGGCGTATACGATTCGGTCAATGAGGCGATTGATAAAATGAGTAAAGAAATGTTCTAACCTTGCGGACCTTTGGCTTTTTATAAGAACTTTATCCGAATTTGAGAGAGAGCCTGCGTTGCTCTCTCTTTGAAAATATAGAAGTACAATTATTAGAGAGGTATATATGGAAAAGGTATTAAACGATTTGCTAAAAGAGGCCCTTGAATTAGGCGCGATGAACGCTTCGATTGTTGAAGTGGCTAACATTTTCTTTAATGAAGACTTCCGAATACTCTGTGAACAAAATGCCTGTGGCGTATACAATAAAAACTGGATGTGCCCCCCTGCCATTGGGCCAATCAGTGATTTAATTAAACGAGTTCTGGGTTTTAATCAGGGCCTTTTGATTCAAACGGTTCACCAGTTGGAGGATTCTTATGATTGGGAAGGTATGCTGGAGGGACAGGTTAAGCACGATAAAATATTTAGGAAAATTCTTGAGCAGGTAGAGAGTAAAGATGTCTCTACTGAAATACTGCCTTTAAGCGCAGGTCCTTGTTTGCATTGCTCAAAATGTGCCTATCTCACAGAAAAAGAGTGCTATTTTCCCGACAAAGCAATATCATCCGTCGAAGCCCATGGAATTGACGTAATGGCCTTACTGAAAAGCTGTGGCATACCTTATTCAAATGGTCAAAATACGGTTTCCTATGTGGGATTGATATTGTTTAAACCACTGAATAGAGGAAGAGAATAACCTAATGAATAGATTATCAGGAGGGTAGTGTCATGGAGATAAAGGTACTCCCTGATCAAATCATTAATGCAGGCAGAGATGAAACGTTAATGGAGGCATTAGTACGCCATCGTCTTTCTGTTCAGAATGTTTGCAATGGCAAAGGAACTTGTGGTAAATGCAAGGTCCGGATAATAGGAACGGCCCCCTTTCCCACTGAACGCGATCGAAAGCATCTCAATGAAACTGAACTTTCGGTTGGAATTCGTCTCGCCTGTGGAGTAGCTCCAGAGCATGGGATGACAATTGAACTTGATTTTGTGGACAATTTGGATCGAAAAGAAGCTGCGCTCTTGGGAATGAAGGCTGTAGCTATAAACCCTGGGGTGGAGAAGGTTGTCCTTACTCTCAGCAAGCCAACCTTAGCTGACGAACGAGGAGACTGGGATCGTACAGTGGATGAGCTGATCAATGCTACAGGCAAAAACATCGTTGATTCCAATTTTACTGTTATTGGTAAGGTTTCTGAAGTTATCCGTGCTGACAACTATTCACTGACCGCTACGGTTACAGATCGTGAGATTCTTGATGTTGAAGCAGGGGATACAAGGTCAAGATTGTTTGGAGCAGCGGTGGATATTGGAACAACAAGTGTAGCTATTGCCTTGGTTGATCTTTTAAAGGGAACCGTTTTGAAGGTGGTATCAACTGAAAACCAACAAGCTGCCTACGGGGCGGATGTCATTTCCCGTATTTCCTTTGCCAATGAAAGCAGGAAAAATGCTGCTTTATTGCAGAATGCAATTCGGAGAACGATTAATCAATTGCTTGGAGAACTTAAACTTGAAACAAACGTAAGTCTTACGGAAATCGTTAAAATGACCATCGTTGGCAATACAACAATGCATCATCTTTTCCTCGGGCTAGGTGTAGTACATCTGGCCGTTGCTCCCTTTGTTTCTGTTTGCAATCGACCGTTAGAATTTTCAGCACATGAACTGAGCTTGGACATAAATCCTCAAGCTAAAGTGCTACTATTCCCTAATATCGGAAGCTTTGTGGGGGGAGATACTTTAGGAGCTGTCATCGGGGCACCAGAAGTATTAGAACCTGGTAACCATCTATTAATTGATCTCGGCACAAACTGTGAGTTGTTCTTGAAAACAAACAATACCATGTTGGCATGTTCAACAGCTGCCGGTCCAGCTTTTGAGGGAGCAGGCATTGCGAATGGCATGAGGGCAAGAAAGGGTGCGATAGAAAGCATCAGACTGTCCGAACAAGGGGTGAGTTGTCAAGTCATCGGCAATCAAACCCCAATCGGAATTTGCGGTTCCGGTTTAATTGAAGGAATTGATGAGATGAGACGGACCGGAGTAATCAATGTTCAAGGTAGAATTGGGGCTCCGGAAAGAATTTCAACTCTGGTCAAAGAGCTTCTGCAGCGCATTCGGCAAACTGAAAAAGGCAATGAGTTTGTACTTGCCTATGGGTCAGACCAAGGGCGGGATATTACCCTAACCCAGAAAGATATAGCCGCGTTCCAATATGCTAAAGGAGCTGTGTGCGCAGGGATTAAAACGTTGGTGAAAATGGCAGGATTTTCGGTATCCGATCTTGATTCAGTGATATTGTCAGGTACCTTTGCCACGTATCTTAAAGCTGAAAATATCTTGAATATCGGCCTTGTTCCCAATATTCCGCCGGAAAGAATAAAGACGGTTGGAAACGCAGCTCATATGGGTGCTATTCGGGCGCTTGTTGATCATCATGAGTTAGCCTTAGCAGAAGACTTATATCGTAAGATACGCCATATTGAGCTGGGCGGCAGTGCTGCTTTTTCTGATTTTTTTATGGATAGTATGTACCTGGAACGCCTTGAGGAGGAACGTGATGATGGAAACTAGCATACTTGAAGGAGCCAAGCACAGCGGCCAGAAGTACCTGGGCGAGAAAGGACTCCTTGCTTTAATAGCTTTCCTCAGCGCTTTTATCCCTCTGTCCACTGATTTATACCTCCCGGCTCTGCCGCACATGGCAGATAACTTCCAAGTCTCAGCTGGCATGATTAACTTAACATTAACGCTTTTTTTTATTTTTTACGCTGCCGCTACCTTGTTTTGGGGTCCGCTAAGTGATAAGTACGGACGTAAGCCAATTTTAATCACCGGCTTGATTTTTTATATAACTGCCAGTGTCTTATGTGCTTTGTCGACAAATGTTTACCAACTTATCGGTTTTCGGGTTCTGCAGGCTGTCGCCAGTGGGACCGCTACTTCAGTCGGTTCAGCGGTTGTCAAGGATGTTTATGAGGGCCGAAAGCGAGAAGCTGCTTTGGCGCTTGTATTTTCAATGATGATGATTGCCCCAATTATAGCGCCAGTTATCGGTGCCTTTGTCTTAGGTATAACATCCTGGCGGGGAATTTTTTGGACTTTGTCCGGCGCAGGAATTCTAGCGTTTTCTGGCGCCATTGCTATGGAAGAAACTGTTAAGCAGCGCAGCACGGGAAACATTCTACAGTCCCTTTCCCGGCTCGGAGTAGTGTTGAAGAATCCAGGGTTTACCTCATTGTTAGTTACTTTTGCCCTGCGATCAATTCCTTTAATGGCTTTCATCTCCTCATCATCCTATATCTATATCGATCAATTTGGCTTAAGTGCCAAAGTCTATAGCTGTTTCTTTGCTGGAAACGCCGTGTTCATGGTCTTAGGACCTATAGTCTATATGAGGATTTCCAGGCGAATTAAAGGTAATACAATCATAAGTTTATGTTACTTGGTACTTTCCCTCAGCGGGTTGCTTATCTGCTTTTTGGGAAATCTAAGCCCATGGTGGTTGGCAGTTTCGTTGCTTCCGTCCACATTGGCAGGAAGTGTCATCAGTCCGCCCAGTGCCAATCTAATGCTTGAACAGCAAAAGGAGGACACGGGATCAGCCTCTGCCTTGATGAATAGCTCTATTACTGTTACGGGAAGTATAGGAATGATACTTATTTCCTTTAACTGGGCTAATCGTATTTGGATTCTGGGAGTCTTAAACTTGTTTTTCGGACTTTTAAGTTTGTTCCTCTGGCTGTTGGTTTCTAAGGGCCCGCATATTGTACAATTGAAACACGATAAGGCGACTATATAGAAAAACCGTATGGTATTATTTGACTTTATTATTTCATAATGTTAACAAATAAGATCAGTCCTTTATGATAGTTCCCGCTCAGGCGACGATAAAAAACTGAAGACCAATCGACAGAATGTTAGCGAAAGCGTGGAAAAGCCTTATGCCATGGGCGATTGAGGCAAATGCATAAGTATTAAATATAGGGTGTTGATAGCTAAAATCTTGTGGATTTAGCGTACCAGCACCCTGTTTTTATTTGAAAAGTGTATTTAGATGGTAGGTCGGAGATAAAAAAGTTGCATTACTGTACACTTTATAAAATAAATCTGGATCACTTTTTAAATAATTATATGTGTAAATACAAACAGGTTAGAAACGGCGATGAAGAATTGAGAATAGGATACGTGCGCGGCAGGATGGACAGTCACAACTATAAGAGGCAGGCAAAATTTCCGGAAAGCTCTGATGTAGAGAAAATATATCATGAGAAGACAACAGGTAATATTGAGTTAAATGCAATATTAGAATTATTCACGTTCAGGGGATACTGTTTTCAATATTTAGCAGGGTGAATCGGGGATTGGATTTATAAATATGGATGTATGGTCAGAACTAAAATCAGAAACTAATGAAAGGGTCAAAAATCAAGTGGAAGGAGGGTTACTCAGTGCCATAGATGCATATCCATGGCAAATTTCTATAATCTAAATAAATCTAATCTAAATAAATGTATATCATATTCATCAAATTCAATGCTATATTATGGAAGGTAAACAAAGGTGTAATGAGCCTTGTAAGCAATTCTCAAAAGCAATGATGAGTAAACTGAAGCATGGGGGCGGTGTTGTGAAACTTCAATTTTCCATAGGCGAAATGTCCAAGATCCATAATGTTCCTATTGGAACCCTCAGATATTATGAGCAAATCGGTCTTTTTCGCCCTTCTTAAGTTAACCAAGACAGTGGTTATCGCTATTACACGGCGGAACAATTTGAGCGCTTAAACACGATTAACTATCTTAAACATCTAGGTCTATCTTTAAAGGCCATAATGGATCATTTGGAATCTAGTGATGAACAGCATCTGTTGAGACTGCTAAGAGAGCAACAAGAAGTAAATAGCCAAAATATTGAGAGAATGACCTCAATAAAAAACCGCTTTGAGAAACGCATACAGGAAATTGAAGAGGCTCTGATCGTCGAGGAGGTTGGGTAAGTCTTTATTAAGAGCTTACCTAGCCGGAGTACGTTGTGTATTAGGCACAAAATCACAGATCGCACGGAATTGGAACTTTCGCTTAAGGAGTTGGAAAAGAAAGCGTTCAATAATTCCTCCCTATTTATTGGAATGGTAGGGTTGACAGTCAGTAAAAGTGCACTAGAAAATATGATTTTTGATGAATACAGTGCCATATTCATTTTACCTGAAGAGAATGTCGAGCATAATCCGTTTAAGAAAGTCATAGGAGAAGGAGAATATGCCTGCATCTATTATAGGGAAAGTTTTCGTCAATCCGTAAAATGCTACAAAAAGCTACTTGATTATATTCGGGAAAACGATTATGTTATCATCGGCGATGCTGTAGAAAGGGTTATTATCGATAATCTTGTCACTAAAAACCTAGATAAACACCTTTCGGAAATACAGATTCCGATAAAAAGGCCCAAGGATAGGAGTCTTCCTGAAACTTAGATTACCTAGTCGGGATGATCATGCACAGGTTTATTCATAGCTATTTTTAGAGCCGGACGAAAGGTAAAGAAAGTTTGAGCTATCCAACTGGATCAATCAAAAAAAGGTTGACTCTCTAGTTAGTGGAGACTGTATACTTAGATAAGACAGAATAGCTTCCGACAGTTCCTGGAGAGAGCAACGGTGTTACATCACACCAGGATACTTCTCGTTTATGTACTATTCGATAAAATGCGGAGGTGTATTATGGGTAAGTTTGAAAGTGCTGAAAAATTAGGATTAAGAGACAAAGAAACCAATAAACTTCTAGCAGTGTATCCCTATAAGGCAGAGGGAACGGATGCGGAAATCAATAAAACCATCCGGGACTGGTATTATCAGCAAAATTGTGCTGCTGAAGATCAACTTTTAACTGCTTATGTCGATAGTTTAACAGAACTCGAAATCAAATCACGCAAAAAATTTAAGGGTGGGGGCGATCTTTGACATGATGGAGAAGAATAAACTAGCTAAGATTAAAATATTAAAAAATGGGCCGTATCTTGTCACGGGAAATGTTCCTTTAGCGGAAAGGATCATAGTTCCTAAGGGTAAAATGTATGAATATAAGAATGGACGTGAATTTCCCCAGGCTGAAGAATATGCTCTTTGCCGATGCGGTCAAGCAAAGAACGCCCCTTTTTGTGATGGCTCTCATGAAAAAGTTGGTTTTATTGGAGAGGAGAAGGCATCAAGGGAGACGTTTGAAGACCGGGCAGATATGTTTGAGGGTCCGGCTCTCAATCTTCTCGATGATAATCGATGTGCCTTAGCTCGTTTCTGTCACAGGAAAGACGGAAATGTATGGGAGCTTACCGAATACTCGGATAATCCAAACTATAGAGCAGAGGCAATTATTGCAGCCTCTGAGTGTCCTGCAGGAAGATTAGTTGCCTACGATAAAACGGGAAAACCGATTGAACCTAAGTATGAACCTGCCATAGATATCCTTCAGGATTCTGAAAAAGAAGTCAGTGGCCCAATTTTTGTTAAAGGAGCTATTCCTATCGAATCTTCGGACGGATTCACTTATGAAATAAGAAATAGAGTCACGCTTTGTCGCTGTGGCAAATCAAGAAATAGCCCATTTTGCGATGCAACACACATTTCAATAAAATTTTTAGATAAAGGCAAAGAATAAGGAACCCATCGCATGGGGCGGGCCAATTGTAATGAATACACATCAAGAGCTGCAACAAGCCTTTCATGAACTTGAGAAGGGTACGTTTATTACAAAGATATAAAAAGTTGGGAGGGTGAAGAGATCATGGCAAACTCAACCAATAAGATGCCGGCATTATTCATAGGGCACGGTTCTCCTATGAATGCCATTGAAGACAATGATTTTACAAGGAACTGGGCGAAAATAGCTCGTGAGATTCCCAAACCTGAAGCAATTCTTGCCATTTCTGCCCACTGGTATACCACAGGAAGTAGAATAACAGACGAAACATATCCCAAAATGGTGTATGACATGTATGGATTTCCAGAGGAACTATATCGAGTCGTGTATAAGGCAAAGGGTTCACCGGAACTGGCCCATTTGACAAAGGATTTAATTAAGAGAACCGTGAAAATAGATAACAGTTGGGGTTACGACCATGGGACATGGTCCGTGCTTTCTAAGATGTACCCAGAGGCTGACATACCTGTGTATCAGCTTAGCGTTGACAGTAACGCAAGTGCTGAGACCCATTTTCAAATAGGACAAGAAATAAGTTCCCTCCGAGACAAGGGAGTCTTAATATTCGGGAGTGGAAATGTTGTTCATAACCTTTCGAAAATAAGCTGGGGCATGGAAGGAGGTCATCCGTGGGCCGTCGAGTTTGATCACTATATCAAGGAGAAAATAATCAAAAGACAATATCAAGATGCCATTAATTATAAAAGCGCAGGAAATTCTTCAGAATTAGCCTTCTTTACGCCGGAACATTTTTATCCACTGCTTTACATTTTAGGCGCATCAAAGGAAGATGACCGGGTTTCAATATTTAATGATTCATGCGTAATGGGGTCATTGTCAATGACAAGTTATCTATTTCAGTAAGTAAGCACTAGGATATTTTAGGTAAGGTCATAGAAGTAGTAGTCGCTTAGAAGTTAATCTGGGCAGGGTGGAGAAATTTCAGGTTAGTAAAGCACGTATAATTGAGAATTAGGTACGGATGGATTTTTTTGTATATAAAGACATATGATTCAACCATGATCAATTTGAACTTGATAGAAGGGAGGAAGATTTGCGATGAAGTCAATGAAAGCAATTCAAGTATGTGCGCCAGGAGGAGATTTTGAACTAGTACAAAGAGAAATTCCCGAACCCAGTGATGGGCAGGTATTAGTTCAGGTTCTGGCTTGCGGTGTCTGTCACGGAGATGCCATAGTAAAAGATGGGGGATCATTTATTAATATAGAGTATCCGCGTATTCCTGGTCATGAAGTAATTGGAATCATTGGAAAATTGGGACCAAATGTTAGTGACTTCAAAATTGGTCAACGAGTTGGCGTCGGCTGGCCAGCAGGTATAACTTATGACGGCGGTTTTGCTGAATATATGATCACGCGGTCTGAAGAGTTAATTCTCATACCCGATGAACTAAATGAGATAGAAGGTGCACCGCTGCTTTGTGCAGGCGTCACAACCTTTGATGCATTACGCAATTCAGGTGCCCGTCCAGGTGATGTAGTCGCTATTCAAGGGGTTGGGGGTCTAGGGCATTTGGCTATTCAGTACGCCAAAAGGATGGGCTTTAAAACTGTTGCTCTTTCGCGTGGCACAGATAAACAAGAGTTAGCTTTAAAATTAGGGGCGCAAGTGTTTATTGATACTCAGAGCGCGGACGTGGCTCAAGAACTTCAAAAACTTGGTGGTGCGCGTGTTATTCTCGCGACGGCCCCTGACAATAAAGCCATTTCTCAGCTAATAAACGGTCTAGGATTTGAAGGCAAGTTGGTTATTGTTGCGGGCGTAGAAGGACCCGTTCAGATTTTTGGCGGGCAATTGTTGCAGGGAAGACGCAGTATCCAAGGCTGGGTAGCTAACGGTCCCGATGCTAGGAAAGATGCCATCAATTTTAGTTTGCTTACTGAGGTCCATCCTATGATTCAAACATTTTCACTCGAACAAGTAGCAGTAGCCTATGAAAAAATGATGAATGCCAAAGTTCGCTTTAGAGCTGTTTTGACTATGAGATCGCCCGAACAATAAGCACAGGTTTTTTCGGAGCTGAATGGGTAAGAGTTAAACAATTGCCCAATATTATAATGTAAAACAGGACT
>OMOF01000083.1 GCA_900290375.1 Candidatus Desulfosporosinus infrequens | reverse complement strand
ACTACAACCTACGGTAATCCTGAGCTGTCCAAGGTGAATCTTGGCGTAAGAAATAAACCTGCTATACTGATCAGTGGTCACGATCTGAAAGATCTCGAAGAATTATTGATTCAAACGGAAGGGTCTGGTGTGGATGTCTATACCCACGGCGAAATGCTTCCAGCCCACTACTATCCGGCGTTTAAGAAATATGACAACTTTGTCGGCAACTATGGAGGTTCTTGGCATAAACAAGTTAAAGAATTTGATTCCTTCAATGGGCCGATTTTCTTGACCACCAACTGCCTAGTACCGCCGAAGGATTCCTATATAGATCGCCTCTACACCACCAGTGTCGTCGGTTTCGAAGGGGTTAAGCACATCGCGGACCGTAAGGATGGAAAACCTAAAGATTTCTCCGACCTTATCGCTCAGGCCAAGAACTGCCCAGCACCTACGGAACTTGAAACGGGCGAACTTATCGGTGGTTTTGCTCATAATCAAGTCTTAGCGCTAGCAGACAAAGTCATTGCTGCTGTCAAAACTGGAGCGATTAAACGCTTTTTCGTGATGGCTGGGTGTGACGGACGCATGAAGAACCGTGACTATTATGCCAACTTTGCTCAAGCACTGCCTAAAGACACTGTCATCTTGACTGCAGGGTGTGCAAAATATCAATACAATAAATTAGATCTCGGAGATATAGGCGGCATTCCGAGAGTACTTGATGCCGGACAATGTAATGATTGTTACTCCTTAGTGGTAATTGCTTTGAAGCTGAAAGAAGCTTTTGGACTAGACGATATCAACCAACTCCCGATCTCCTACAACATCGCTTGGTACGAGCAAAAAGCGGTGATTGTCTTACTAGCTCTTCTGCACCTAGGGGTGAAAAACATTCACCTAGGACCGACGCTTCCAGGTTTCTTATCCTCTAAGGTAGTCAACGTTTTAGTCGAAAACTTTGGCCTTACAGGCATCACTAACGTGGAAGATGATCTCAAACTATTTATGGTTTAAAACCATTGAGAAATGGAGGGCAAACGATGCAAACACCTAATTCCCTTAAAAACGAAAAGGAAGTTAAAATCATCAGAGCTATAATTGCAGAATTAAAAGCGGAGAACCAAAAGGAAATGTTGAAAATTCAGCTTTTGGACCAAAACATGAGTAAAATGCGGTCAGGCCATATGAGGAGTGAGTAGATGGCAAGAGGCAAAAATATAAAAGTAGGAATTGGTTTCTACACGGGGAATTGCCATTATTGCTAACAATAATAGCTCCTTAATACAAGAAAAATGCCATAATAATGGCATTTTTTTCTGTTATCATTTTTTATACAGTGAGAAAAATATTCGAAACATGGGACATTTTATAAAGTCAAATTGGATGTTCTAGAAAGAGAAGGTAATAAATGTTGAAAACATCCAAATATCTAGGTAGGGAAACTAGGGTCCTAGAACTACTCAATCGTCGATCATTAAGTTGTTCCAAGAGGCCTTTGGGGTCGACCTTAAAATCTACACTGAGAGAGCGCAGACAGGAAAACAATTAGGTAAAGGTTGAGTTATAAACAGTGTCCCGCGAATACAACGTCGTTACATTAGGCAATGCGAGCGCATATCGATTTAAGAATGGTAAGGGGAGGTATAGTTATGGACAAGTACAAAGTTGTATTTCATATCGATGAGCAGTTTAAAGCCAGTTTAGTGCTTCATAATATCAGTAATTTAATTACTGATATTGGCGGTGATAATCTAAATATTGAAATGGTGGCTAATGGCGATGCGGTGAAAATTCTTCTAAGAAATTCTAATGAATTTGCACTAATGCTGAAGGAATTAGAGGAACAAGTCGTATTCTGCGTATGTGCTAATGCTATGCGCCATTTAGAGATTAAGAAAGATGATTTGCTTGATTTTGTGATAATTGTTACCTCTGGTGTCGGAGAAATAGTTAAAAAACAAGTAGCGGGTTGGGCATATATTCGCCCCTAAGTCATAGAGAGAATACCTTTGTTAAGATCCATTTAAGTAAAAAAGGAGATCTAGTAGATGTGGGAACGAAAAAAGTTAAAAATTGGACAATTTAAAGAACGGCCTCGTACCAGGATGACAGGAAACTTTTCTGCTAGGCGACAAAAAACCGGTCTAACACTGAAACTCTTTAATTCGTGGGTAGAAAACCTAACAAACTCTGAGAAAATGCTGCGCGAAGTTGGTCAAGCTGGTAAAGCGCTTGTGCCCGCAGGTGAGTGGTTGTTAGATAACATATATTTTATCAAGGAGCAGGCACTGTTTGTGCAACAAAAATTGTCGGGTGGTCATTTTAAAAAGCTCCCTCGGGCGAAACAAGAGCCTCAAGATGTGCGGGTTTTTGGAATTTGTCAGAAGTATCTTCAGCAAACGGACGGACATATAGACGTTCAAAAAACAGTAGATTATTTTATGGAACTTCAGAAGTTAACCGTGCTCAAGATGAGTGAATTATGGGCTGTACCGTTATTTCTGCGCATTGCGTTGATCGGGTATTTGGACAATATTTATAAAGACGTGCTGAAACAGCAAGTGGCTTACCGGCAAGCCGAACGGTTATTTGAGACATGGGAACCTCTTCTTCGCTCGCCAGGAGAACTAAAACAGGCCTTCGAAATGGCTGATCGGACAGTTGTTGAGTTGGACCCTTCCTTTGTTGTCTATATGGTAGCTCGGCAGAGAGATTATGCAGAAGACACGACCTTGGTTCAAACTTGGCTGGAACGCAAGGCGGAAAATATGGGTGTGAGTATAAAAAGTTTAGTAGCGCAGGAACACCTACGCCAAGCACAAAACAAAGAGACCGTCGGGAATCTGATCACCAGCTTGCGGACTGTAGCACACTGGGTTTGGCAAGATAATTTTGAATCATTATGTCATGTAGAACAAATACTCCTCCAGGATCCGGCTGGTGTTTACGGTGCTATGGATTTTGCTAGTCGGAATCATATGCGCCAAGGAGTGGAGGATTCTGCTCGGAGGCTGAAGGTTTCGGAAATTCAAGTGGCTAAAACCGTGCTTTCCCTAGCCACTGAGGTTCATAGAACAGAGCAAAAGGACGCCAGACATCAGCATGTCGGCTATTATTTGTTAAATTTTCGAGGGCTCCAGGAACTTCATCATGCTTTTAAGGCAAGATTATCCTGGAGAAGCCTGCTCGTATACTGGTCTAAAGAACACCCGATTGTTTTATACCTTATTTTGTTAAGCACATTTTTTGCTACGTTTATGCTGGGTTTTATCGGCTGGGAGCATGGATTTAGACTATTGAGGGTTAGCACGTTGATCGTAGTCTGTCTAGCCATTGGCATACCAGCCAGCGAGTGGGCCATTACCGTCTTGCATTGGCTGATTAATCATACCCTTAAAAGCCACCCCCTGCCCTGCTTAGAATATGCGACTGGAGTGCCGCAAGAGGCCTTGACGATGGTTGTCATTCCGACGATTTGGTCAAGTCCTAAGGATGTTGAGAAAATGTGCCACCATTTAGAAGTGCAGTTTTTGGCCAATAGGGACCCCAACCTTCATTTCGCCATACTTGGGGATTTCCGAGATGCGCAACAGGAAGAAATCACTCAAGATCAGCAACTTCTAAACGTTGCGCGTCGTTTGATAGACCGGTTAAATGTTCAGTACTTGGCAACGGAGGGCTCGACGTTTTACCTGTTTCACCGCAAACGTTTGTGGAACCCTAAAGAAGGGGTTTGGATGGGCTGGGAACGCAAACGCGGTAAACTGATGGAGTTTAATTCTTTACTCAGGGGAAATCAGGATACCAGTTACAACGTGATCGTGGGAGATATGCACACCCTCGGAAATGTACGCTACGTGATTACCATAGACGCCGACACTGTACTCCCGCGCGAAAGCGCCAAGCGCTTGATTGGTATGATTGCTCACCCGCTCAATGCTCCGGTTCTTAATAAAGAACAAAACAAGGTTGTGGAAGGATTTGGCCTACTGCAGCCACGCATAACAGCAAGCCATGAGAGTACAGAAAACTCGCGTTTAGCACATCTTATGGCGGGCGAGCCAGGAATTGATCCCTACAGCTTTGCTATTTCTGACCCTTATCAAGACTTTTTCGGCCATGGTATTTTTAATGGCAAAGGTATTTATGATGTTGAGGTCTTTGATAAGGTCTTGAGTGGGCGTATTCCGGAAAACGCAGTCCTCAGTCATGACCTTCTGGAAGGTGGGTTTTTAAGAGCGGGTCTGGTGTCCAATGTGGAACTTGTTGACGATTATCCAGCAACTTATTTATCCTATCTGAAACGCTTGCAACGTTGGGTTCGCGGCGATTGGCAACTGTTGCGCTGGCTTTTGCCCTATGTGCGGAGTCCTGAGGGGAAATGGGTGCGATCTGATTTACCAGTCATCACACGATTTCAGATATCTGATAACCTACGGCGCAGTCTTCTCAGTCCGGCGCTTTGTACCGTACTATTTTTAGGCTTGACGGTTTTGCCAGGCCGACGCGCAGGGTGGGTTGAAGTGGTGGCCTTGACGCTTTTACTGCCTGTTTGGATGCATTTGATCGGTTTCCTTCGACAGAGAGGGATCTTTAAACATAGTTTACTGGTCATGGCACAAGTCGCCGTCACGACCCTAATGTTGCCTTTCCAAAGCGTGATTTTGCTCGAGGGTATTGTGCGTACGCTTTATCGCCTGCTGGTCTCTAGAAAAAACCTGTTAGAATGGGTCACAGCAGCCAATGCGGAGCGAGGTACACCAAAGTCTTTATTTGGGTTTGTCTGCTATTTCTGGCCCGGCTATA
>OMOF01000757.1 GCA_900290375.1 Candidatus Desulfosporosinus infrequens | reverse complement strand
TGCCATACACGTTGAGAGTCTGAGCTCGAAAGACTATTACACCATACGTGTTTAGATTGAACCCACTACAACTCAAATTAATGCCAGGATTTATTGTCAGAGTATTCCAGTTTGGAACTCGTTGTAGAGTCACTATTTGATTTGTACCAGCAGTAGTTCCAATGTTGGCATCCGTGTTATCATTGAATGGAACAAATATTGAAGTGTCTATAAAGGTTCCAAGTCCAGAATGAGATGCAGTTGCTTGATAATAAAGTCCATTTACCGTGTTAAAATACACATAGTTTAGGACGCTATTAGTGAATGATCCTTGTCCTTGACCACCCCAGGTATAAGAGCTATTGCCATAATACTTTTGTTTATTAGTTGTGAATGTTATCTTGTTCAAGACAGTATCAATGGCTTTGATGGTTAAGAATTCGTAGTTACCCACATTGGTAAATTCATTCAGAATACCCATGAGGTTTATAATAACTATTTCGTCCCCAACGGCAAGGCCATTTGGTACTGCGTTGACGAAAGCATAGTTTGTACCAAAAGACGTGACGTTGAAACTACAAGCGTCAGGATACGTTCGACCTGCACTAAAAATTCCAGTATTAAAGTTGGAACTGGTTGCGACAGTAACAGATCCATCTACACCTGTACCATAATTGATTGCCTGACTCAACTGAACCGTGTTGTTTGCCACTACCACGTTCTTACTGTTTGTGGTATCAACAAATGTACTGTTATTATAATTTTCTACAAACTGTCCATTCTGATAAGACAGTTGAAGTTGATTATTTTGTGCAGGATTCTGCATGCCATTACTGAACACTGAACCTGTGGCATTAAAATCAGTAGATGTAGTCCAGACAATGCTACCTGTATTCTGACTACCAATATCAACTGTTATTGTACTTGGAAGAGTAGGGTCAAGATATGCCAATACACCTGGTCCAGTAAAGTTCAAATTTGCTGACGGGGTAATGACATTACCGTTATACTCAGTTATATGTCCAGCTGCTTGTTGGTTGCTCCAGTGTAAAGTACCATCAATGTTGCCTATTAGAATCTGACCATTTAAAGTAGGTACAGGTAGTGAATTTTGTTTACCTGTTTGCAACAAAGCCTCTGCAGCTTCTGCTCTGATCGTTTCTGCATTGACCAAACTTGTAGTGCTAAGGCTTATTGCGCTTAGCGAATTCTGTAATGCAGAGTTTGTTGGTAACGCTTGGAGCTTTGTATAATCTGAACTGTACATCTTACCGTTTACAGTACTACTGACCATCGGTACAGCACCTGCATCTATTTCAATCCAAGTGTTTTGAGTTGAATCAAACAAATAAACTTTATCTGTTTCTTTTACCGATGCC
>OMOF01000695.1 GCA_900290375.1 Candidatus Desulfosporosinus infrequens | reverse complement strand
CAAATGGGAAGGGTGGGTAGAGGGAAAACTGATCCCACCTTATCTCTTTTTAATATTTCGTTAGGGAGCCTCTATGTTGGATGATATTCTGGCAACGATTCAGAAAAAACTAAAGAGAATATGTTATGAGTTACTGAAGGTGCTTGATGGCGACCCTCTCGATATCGTGGAGCTACGGGAACTGTTTCTAAAGATGTCAAAAGTCGATAATGAATTAGTCGGATGTTTGGGGGACACAGTGCCTGAGGGAGTGAAGCAAGCTTTCGCGGACTTTTCTCTGGAGTTTGAAAAGATATTGGATTCTTCGGCACAAACAAACGAAACTACTCGACTACCTTCGAGGACCTTAGTCCAAATGATTTATGATTGTCTTGGTGCCTTTAACCTGATGAGGGTCTTGTTAAGCAGTAACGAACAGCTAGTTCAGGGTCAGGAGCTAATAATAATCGAACAGTCGGAGCCCTCTAACTCAGAAGCGTGGGCAGGAGAAGAGATCACAGAAACAGACCTGAAAGAGGAGGACTCTGAAAAGGAAATTCGAAAAGAACCCATGAAAGGAATAGATTCAAAAGAGGAATTTGCTCGACTGATTGCCTTGCTAGGGGAATTGAGGATGAGCAGTAATGCTTTTCGGAATTTGTCTCATCAAGCACTTTCAGAGTATGATTTGCCGCTCTTTTCGAAAGAAATTAGAGTCACTAGCAATAGTTTCGGGCGCGTTTTGGAGAAGGTAGAAGAGAGGCTATACCGACCTTGTCTATCATAAGCGTAAGGTTCTTCCCTTGGAAACGAGCGACCAAGCTTTTTTTATTGATGTCAATCAGGTTCTAGAGGTTTTAAAAGTTCCTCGCAGGGAAGTTTTTAAAAGGCGAGGACGCTTCTTCTACAACCTTCGTGGGGAAACTATAGGGATAATTTTCTTGGCAGAACTTTATGGAACTACGTTTAAGAAACGGGATCACCTAGGGATCGTTGTGATCACGGATGGTAGGACGAAACTGGGGCTTATAGTAGAGCGTTGGTCGGTCGAGCAAGAGGTTCTGGTGGAACTCTTGGCGGATATTTTCCTAGGACAAAAAGAGATATCAGGAGCCGCAGTCATGGAAAATGGTCAGATTAGCCTGAGGTTAGATGGGGTTGCCTTGATTAAGAGGGTATTACAAGCAGGAGAGCAGGAGGAATAAGACATGACGATTAAAACAGAACCCTATCGAATCATGGTGGTGGATGATTCTCCCTTTATTCACA
>OMOF01000385.1 GCA_900290375.1 Candidatus Desulfosporosinus infrequens | reverse complement strand
ATCGTAGGACTTGTCAAAGGGACAGAGCCGGGACCTACGATTATGTATAACTCCCATCTGGATCACGTAAGTCCTGGGGATCTTGCCAACTGGCAAGGGTATGACCCGTACGGTGGGCAAATTGATGTTTGTCAAGTGGATAACCAAGCTAAACAACCTGATGAAGCTGAGTGCATTCATGGTCGTGGAGCGTCCGATGTCAAATGCGGTGAGGCCGTGCAGATTTATACAGGAGGACTTCTAGTCAAACTCCGGGCCAAAGGTTTTCCCATCCAAGGAACGTTCATGTTTACCGGTGTTGTCCAGGAAGAACCGGCAGAAATGGTGGGCATGCTACATTTAGTTGATAAAACGTTGCCTGAAAAAGGATTGACTTATGATGCCATGGTGACTTCCGAAGCGACCTCACTAAAAGTTTATTGTGGGCACAGAGGGCGGGTGGAGATGCTGATTACGGTGTATGGCAGAACCTCACATGGGAGTGCGCCTTGGCTGGGTATCAATGCAATTTATAAAGCAATGCCCTTAATTGCCAGAATCAAGGATGAATTATATCCGTCACTACCAACAGACCTGGATTTGGGGCAGGCTTCGGTATCCTTGAACATTATTGAATGTTCTCCGGGAGCATTGTCGATCGTTCCGGACAGATGTATGCTTTCCCTCGACCGTCGCACCCTACCCGGGGAAACGGCAGCCTCGGCGATGGCTCAAATTCAGGAGATTATTGATGATTTGGCCGCTAAGGATTCCGAGTTTAAGGCGGATGTTGTGGTCAAAAGTGCGGTCGAGACCTCTTATACGGGCTTAGCCTATGAAGCTGCCAAGGACATGAGCCCTTGGAAGATCAGTCAAGAACATGGTTTTGTGAAGGCTGTGACGGTTGCGCTGGAAGCGGTAGGGCAGACGGTAAACTACGGATATTGGGATTTTGGAACCGATGCCAGTAAGACCTGTGGTATTGACAGAAAACCGACGATCGGATATTCTCCCATGCAGGAGCAATATGCGCATACCCCGTTTGATAAATGCCGGACTGACTTTATGAAAACAGCCTTAGTGGGTAACGTAGCGATTTACATCAATACTTCCACGCAGGGGCCAGAAACATTCGCCAAAGTTGAATGGTAGCACCGGAGGGGCACGATGCATCGTGCCCACCCCGAAAGCATTTTTCAAGGTGGAATTAGCAGGTATTTGCCAACAGGCGAATTGCAGGCAGCTGAGGATGATCGTTAATCTTATCAGGAGGGTATAAGATGGATTTAATAATAAAAAACGGCACAATTATTTCTCCGACAGAAACTTATCAGGCCGATATCGCCGTCAGAGACGGCAAAATAATAGCTATTGGCAAAGACTTCCCAGAAGCGGGAGCGACCGTAATAGATGCGCAGGGTAAGCTGGTTTTGCCAGGGGCCATTGATGTGCATACTCATTTGGCCATGCCCTTTGGCGGTACGACCTCGGCCGATAGTTATCTGTCCGGAACGAGAGCGGCAGCCTGTGGTGGGGTGACCACTGTTTTCGACTATCCGGTTCAGAGAAAGGGTATGTCTATCCTCAGTTTGATAAACGAGAAAAAAGCAGTCTGTGCAGCTGAGGCTTGTGTCGATTTCGCTTTCCATTGCTGTATTACGGATTTGAATGGCGGAGAAATATTGGTCGAGATGGAAAAAGCTGTAGAGGAAGGTGTCACCAGTTTTAAATGCTTTTTCGTATACAAAAAGGAAGGCTTGATGGTTGATGATGCTACCTTTGCTTGCTTGCTTTTGCGGGCCAAAGAAATTGGGGCGATGATTAACATTCATGCTGAAAACCCTGACTTAATCGATCTGTTCATTGAACAATTTAAGCAAGAAGGAAAAACATCTCCTTGGTACCATTATCTAAGCCGTCCTGAATTTGTAGAAGCAGAAGGGGACATACGAGCGATCCATTGGGCCAAAAATCTTGAGGCACCGCTGTACATTGTGCATATGGCGGATAAAGAGGGTCTAGAAGCAGCGCTGGATGCCAAAAGAGAAGGTCACGAAGTCTATGTGGAAACTTGTCCGCAATATCTGGAATTTACCAGCGAAGTTTACAAACGGGAAGACGGACGAAACTTTGTCTGTTCACCGCCCATGAAAGGTCAGGAAAGTCAGGATGCCTTATGGAAAGCCATCAAGACAGGTGGAATTGATACCATAGCCACAGATCATTGTCCGTTCCAAAGTTATGAAAAAGACTGGGGCAAGGATGATTTCACCAAGATTCCCAATGGTTGCGCCGGTATAGAAAATATGTACCCCTATATGCTGGCGGCAGCGAATCGAGGGAAGCTTTCCTTTAATAAAGTTGTGGAGTTATGCGCATCCAATCCGGCCAGAATCTTTGGCTGTACCCAAAAAGGTTCGCTGACTGTTGGCAAAGATGCCGATATTGTAATCTATGACCCAGAAAAAGATTTCACCATTACAGTGTCGGCCATGCATTCCGATTATGATCATACTATTTGGGAAGGCAAAGAGTTGCACGGTTATCCGGTGATGACCTTTTTGAGAGGCAAACTAGTCTATCAAGACGGGGACTTTGTCGGCGAACCGGGCTGGGGGAAGTTTGTTAAACGGGTCGGAAGTAAGAGCAAGAGCAAGAGGTAAGAGCAAGAGGTAAGAGCAAAAAATAAGAATAGAGCAAGCGGTGGGGAAGTTAGTGCAAAGTAATAATGATTCTGCCGCAGAAACCCCTTGTCATGCTATTAATATCACATTTTATTGTCATCCTGAGCGAAGCGAAGGA
>OMOF01000801.1 GCA_900290375.1 Candidatus Desulfosporosinus infrequens | reverse complement strand
TTGGGCATATTGGATTAACTCCCCAAACAGCAAATCAGCTCGGCGGGTTAAAAGTTCAAGGACGGGATTTAAACAGTGCCAAGCAGTTGCTCGAAGACGGTCAAGCCATAGAACAGGCTGGGGCTTTTTTACTTGTTTTGGAGGCGATCCCGCGACAAGTTGCGGGGCAAATATCAACGGAATTGAAAATTCCTACGATTGGGATTGGAGCAGGACTGGATTGTGATGGGCAGGTGCTTGTGTTCCACGATATCTTGGGGCTTTTTAAGCGATTCAAACCCAAATTCGTCAAGCAATATGCGGAACTAGGGCAAGACGCAGTTAAAGCTATTCAGGGATTTCATCAGGAGGTGAAATCTGGTCTTTTTCCGGCGGAGGAGCATACTTTTGGTTTATCAGACGAGGTCATTCAAAAACTTTATGGGAATAAATAAATTTAACCCTAATTGTATTATTGGAGTTTAATTGAAGATAACTAATGAATTAAAGATAACTAGTATAGCTTTTTATTTTAAATTTGATATAATATAAGTGATTTTTAAGAAATTCAATAATTGTTTTGGAAGGATGGACTAGCATTGAGATTAAAGGAAAAAACCCATCGGAAATTTGTCGAATTTTTTGAAAAGATTTCTAGTATGTATCAAGGTAAGGATTTCGAATTAGCTTATTCTGATATTCAACGGGAAACAGGAGCGGCAAGTGTTACCTTGAAACGAGCGATTCAGGCTCTAGCCGAAGATGGAGTGATTGAAGTGCATCCGGGTCGCAACTCGAGATATGCACGTTTTCGTTATCTTTTAGCCACTCTAAACACTGAAGGGAAATCTTCAGAAGTTGTATCCAACGAAACACGAAATTTAGAGGAATCGAATAACGAGGAAAAGACTCCGCCGGGAGGAAGTCCCCAATTTGTGAACGAAGACGTTAGTGAACTTACGCAGCTTGTTGATCATCTTCGTCGGCGTGTGCGTAATCAAGAAATGGCAATTGCCTTACTTCAAGATCGTCTGGCGGAAATTGAGGACAAAATACGAAAACGATAATTTCCAAGCATTTGCTAGAGATTTTTTTGTATAGTGGTGTTATAATAACAATATATCCTGCCTTGTGCGTATGGATTACCACGGTTTTGATCCTATCAAGTGACACGGGAGCTAAATGTCAAACTAGTACAGCAAGCCCTTTGATTAGGGAAGCTGAAACGTTTGGACTAGGTGCCCACCTGCGAAAGCGGGGTCAGAAACCTGGAATCTTACGGCAAGTTGGGGAAGGGTAGGGAGTTTTCCTTACCCTTATTTGTTATTGAAAGCCTGACCCTACAGAGTGGACCGAGACGTTGCAGAGGGTTTACTTAAAAATAACAGTCAGGGAATTTGCCTTTTGAAGAAATACCTGCTAAAGAGGTGTATTGATGACGCGGATTATACTTACTCGTCATGGTCAGACCTTATGGAACATTGAAGGGCGAGTTCAAGGAAGTTTGGATTCTCCTCTTACACAAAAAGGGATACTACAGGCCCGTTCCTTAGCCTATAGGCTAAAGAATCAGGGAATTGACCATATCTATTCCAGTGATTCTCTTCGAGCGATTGGCACAGCAGAAGAAATTCGCAGTGAGCTTAGTCTGGGGAAATTGTCTACAAATCCTGCGCTGCGCGAGTTTGCATTTGGTGAGTGGGAAGGGCGTATCTGGCAGGAGTTACGTGTTAGCTATCCAGAGATTTTTAAGATCTGGGATGAAAAACCATATTTAGTCACTCCCCCTGGCGGTGAAAACATGGACATAGTACAGGCAAGGGCTTGGGAATTTTTGCAACAAATTATAAAAGGCCATTCTGGAGAGACTGTATGTCTTGTGACGCATGGTTTAACATTGAAACTGCTGGTTACGAAGGCTCTTGGCTTTGAGGTTCATGAGTGGGTTAAATCACCGTGGCAACATAATACAGCCTTAAATATCTTCGAGGTCAATGAACAATTATGGCTCCCAATTCTAATTGGAGATTGCCAGCACTTGGATGAATTAGAGGGTCAGAGCCCATAACCCATCGAGAAGATCGGAAATAATAGATCGAAATAATTGGTATTTAAAAGGGACAGGTGCCAGCCATGGCTTCTGTCCCTTTTGTTTCCTTGTTATTCGATGCTTTTTTCCCAGTCTAGATTAAATATCTGAGCTAATTTGACTGCCGAGGTAGGAGAGGGAACCGTAATAGAAAATTCATGATCAGCGACAAACGAAACGCGCGTCCAACCGGAACTGCTTAAAAGAAACGACGAATTATCAAAAATAGCTAAATGCATGCCGAGTTCCACTTGACTAGGGTAATACCTTATATGGACCCCTTTTGCCTTTAACTTTTCTAGAGTAACTGGTGTTCTATTAGCTACTGCTTGATCTAAAATAAGACGAACGTCACGCCCCTTCGCGGAAGCATCAATTAGGGCTTGGATCAGGTCAGGCTCGGTAATTTCCGAGTTTTCTATCCAGATGGATTTTGTACTTGTTGATATCTGTTCTGAAAGCTGCTGTTTAACGTTGGCATTGATGGCCAAAACGATGTTATCTTCTGGTAGAAGAGACGTTTTGGCGACTGTTAAAGGAAAAGTTGTAGTAAATTCCCAGTCTTTGGAGAATGAAGTTGCTGCTTTCCAAGCGGCTCTGCCAGATAACTCCACAGCGAGATCATGGGCTAAAAACCCGTTTTCTGTCCATGGGGGGCCATAGATAAGGGCCACATTTTGGTCAACAATTAAGTATTTAGTATGGTCGATTTGCCCTTTTTGAGCAGGATAAAATTGAACAGATACATTTTGGCTTTTCAATTGATCTAGTGTGGCCCGATTTACTTTCTGCCATTGGTCTAAGAGGATGCGAACATCTATTCCGGAACGAGATTTAGCGAGGAGAAGCTGAATGAGGCGAGGGTCATCAAACTCTGCTTGCTCAACGTAAATTGACGTTTGCGCAGACTCGATAAGTGTCAACGTCCGATTATAGATGGCATCTTTATCGATAAAAAGCGCTTCAGCGGGCAGGGTAGAGATCGGGGCGACTTTAGAAGAAAGTTTTGGAAGTTTAAATGCACAACCACTTAAGAACAACATGTTAAATGATAGTAGAAAAAAGATAGAAAAGACGAATCTTCGCTTTGACATGCACATACTTCTCCCAAGGCTAAATATATTGTCTATATTATACCATATGTGTCCAAAGGGTTGAAAGCATTGTGAGGCATAAGCGAAAGAAGTTTTTCATAAGAATGGGCAAAATGAATTATCACTTGGAAAGGGTAGAGGGTATGAAGACTTTCAAAAGTAGCGTGGTAGTAATGGCTATTTTAAGTCTCATCGCAATGTCAGGACTTCTTTATGCGAAAGCTAATCTTACGTCGATACCTAATGACTCAACAACGGGATTTTCAGCTACCATGGCGTATGAACATGTAAAGTATCTTGTGCAAAAGATTGGTCCCCGACCCGCGGGAAGTAAGGCGGAAGTGAAGGCTTCTCAGTATATAAGTTATGTGTTAAATCAAAATGGCTGGAAGGTACATGAACAACCCTTTAGCAAAGTTGTCGTTCGTGAAGCTTCAGTTTTACAAAGGGAACAAGAGGTCGAACTGATTAGTAGCCAAAACATTATTGCCGAATTGCCGGGAACAAGTCCCGACACTATTGTTATAGGTGCGCATTATGATTCTGCAAATTTAAACGCTCCTGGGGCGGTGGATAACGCTTCAGGTGTAGGGGTTTTGCTAGAATTGGCTAGAGTCCTGAGTAAAGAGCCTCATGAAGCAACCTATCAACTTATTTTCTTCGGAGCAGAAGAGTCTGGCTTACTAGGGTCAAAATTCTATACAAGTCAAGCAGACTTATCAGCTGTTCGCTGGATGCTCAATGTTGACATGGTTGGAACTCCACTGGAAATAGATGTGGCTGGTAAAAAGTCTGCTCCTCCGGAGTTAATTAAGCAAGTTGTAGCCTTGGCTAATGAGAGTCATATCCCCTTCCATCTTAGTCGCGATGCTACTTTAATGACCCGTGATAGTTCTCAGGGAGGAGCTAGTGACTTCAGCTCTTTCTTGGACCAGGGAATTCCAGCTGTTGGGTTAGGCATTTTCGGGCGACCTGAGGGATATTTTCATCGACCGGAGGATCGGCTAGACTACGTTTCTCTTGAGGAAATGCAGAAAGTAGGAGATTATACCCATCGTTTGCTAACGAATGTAAAGTTAGAAAAACAAGGACCCAGTGTCTGGGATGAACTATATTTAACATTCCAAATGGGCAAATATGTATTCATACTCCCTAGTTTTGGAATTCGTATTTTTACCTTACTCACCTTTTTATTTACGAGTGTACTTTTATTAAAGTATATAAGGAAAGATAAGGAAGAGGATAAATTAAACTGGAAAAAGGCCTTGAGGATTCTAGGGGTCCCGCTTTTAATGAGTCTGATTGTGATTGGCTTGAGTGGGATTGGAGAGAATTTATGGAGTTTAATTAAACAGGTTCAGTTATTATATTACGCTTACCCTGCGCTCTTTGTCGTGGCCCGTATTGGCATTGCCCTAGGGATATTCATCGTCCTAGCTGGGTGGCTTTATAAGCTGCCTTTAGAGCGGAATCCTCGGCTGTATTGGTTTGTCGGAGTGATACTGCTTTTTGGAGTTAGTATAGTCCTAGCACTTATTCGGATTGATCTTGCTTTTCCGTTTGTATTTTGGCTACTGTGCTTGGATTTACAGTATTTCTTACCTAACATTATCTTGGTCTTGGTCGGTCCCTATTTTATATATTGGCTACATTTTGAACTTTTAAATTCACACCAGTGGATTAGCTTTTACGAAGCAATCCATAAATATTTTTTAATCTTTCTGGGGATTTATAGCTTGCTACTTGTTCCCTTCTTGTTAGCTGCGCTACAGGTTGCACTTAGCAAAACACATCTTTCCAAAACACTTTTATTTCACTTGAGAAAGCCGGCGTTAGTAGTTACGAGCTTAATTGTTTTAGCCTTAGGATTAGTTCCAATTCACACAAGAGATTACCCACAGGTGGTAACAGTTAGGGAAGAGTGGACCGGAAGTAAGGACGGAGTGGTGCATATTTTTTCCGACGAACGTCTACCGCCCCAACTAGTGAAAGACCTAGACGGCGGACAGGAAGGAAAGAGCCAATTTCTCCCCATACTTAATGAAAAAACACCTCTTAGCGTCGATACATCTGTGACGGAAAAAAATAAAAATTCTCAGCGATTCCTTGATATTTCCCTCAAACTTCATTATACGAATGAACCCTATTTAATCCGTCTGAGATTAGAAAGCGCTTCCCCTTTTGAAGTTCAAACCGATGAATTTTTACCTATGTCCAAACTTCCTAGAAAATTGCAATTAAAAGGAGTACAACTGCCTACTGGAAAATATTCAATCATACTACAGAGAACTCCTCCCCAGAAGAATGTTATCCATTTGTCAGTGGAAACTCAGGGTGTAATGATGTGCTCTATAGAGGCGACGTTTCCTGATCCGTCACCACGCATCCAGATTCAACACGAGCTCATATCGGTAGATTATCTGATTCAGTTCAAAGAAAGTTATGATTTTTAAGAAATATAATCTTGTATAGCTTGTAAATATTAGGGGAAACTATTAGTAGCTTGAGGAGGGTGAATAAATGTATAAAATGATTGCAGTCGAAGAAGGACTTAATAATGTTATCCAGGCCCTTCATAACGCAGGATTCAAAACGACCCCTTTAGAAGGGGAAAAATTGCAAAATGTCCGAGCGGTGGTCGTTAAAGGGGACGGGACAGATATCTTAGCACCTGAGTGGCCTACTAAAATGCCGGTTATTAATGCCTCAGGTCGTAGTGCCGATGAAATTGTAGATGTTTTGCGGGACCGTCTCTCCTAAGTAGTAGGGGCACGTGCATCGTGCCCATTTCCGTCGTACCCTTTGTTATTTTAATAGTGTCATTTGTTCCAGCACGAGGGCACGATGCATCGTGCCCCTACGAATATAATATCCCTGAATAATTAAAGGACCGAGGCGTAGTCTCGGTTTTTCTTATACACCAAAACGAGATGGTTTACCATATAATGGATTATGGAAGTTATTTATTTCCGAAAGGAGTTGTTCTTATGTTCTTTGGCATTCTTCCCTTTGCCTTGGGTTTGGGTATAGGATCTTTAGCGGCACCACGCTACGTGCCATCAATGTATCCTTATCCCGTGTATGCCCCATATCCGTATCCCTATCCTTACCGGGGATGGTATTAAAGCGTTGAGCTTCCTTTTCGTCGACTTGCCAGATCGGTTTGCACGGTCTGGCTTTTTTAATATAATTGGATTATCATATTAGGCATATGCAAGAAAATAACAAGTCAAAGATGCCTTGGATATTTAAGGACAGAGATCAGAAAGGGAATACCCCAATCTGACATATCCGGCTTCTGACCTCTGATCTCCGAGTTTAGGTGAACATGCCGACGCAGTAGGACATAAAATAGACTGGTAGACACTGACTGGTTATTTTCTTGAAGGTGCCTTAAAGGTAGACTGGAAAGCGAGGAAGATTAAATGACCGTCCCCAAAGCGTTTCTCAAACAAAACCGTAAAAAGAGGCTCGAGCAAGGACATCCATGGGTGTATCCGGGTGAAATCGAAAAGATAGAGGGAAACCCTCAGGGCGGGGATGTTATACATATAGTTAATCATGCGGGGCATTTCTTAGCTCAAGGGTTTTATAACCCTTTATCCCAACTCATTATCCGCGTTGTGACTTATTCAGAAGTTGAAGTGGATGAAAACTTATTTTTGGCCAAAATAGAACAAGCTTGGCAACGCCGGCAGTGGTTATTGCCGGAAGCCACCTCGTGTCGAGTTGTCCATGGGGAAGCAGATTTCTTGCCAGGGTTAATTGTCGATAAATATGAAGATGTACTAGTTGTACAAATTCTTTCCCTAGGGATAGAAGTGCGCCGTCAGTGGATCTTCAATGCCTTAAAGAAGATTTTTAAGCAGCGTGGAATCTATGAACGCAGCGATGTTTCTGTGAGACGACTGGAAGGGCTTGAAGAAAGAGTAGGTTTTGTCGAGGAACCTTTTGATACCCAGGTAACGGTCCGTGAAAATGGATTGAGTATTTTGGTGGATGTTGCTGAGGGACAGAAAACAGGCTATTTCTTTGATCAACGGGAAAATAGAGCGGCTCTAAAGCCTTTGATGACAGGCTGGGGAGCTCGCCGCGGTGTACAAGTTCAAAGCGATGGACAGCTCATAGATGCCAAAGGAAAAGAAATCAAAAACCCTTTTTGGAATGGTGCTGAGGTCTTGGATTGTTTTTCTCATACGGGTTCTTTTATGTTGCATGCTTGTCTTTTTGGTGCTAAAAAGGTGACCTGTCTGGATGTCTCAGAGAAAGCTATCGAGATGGCTAAAGGTAATGCCTTGCTTAACGGGTTCCTGCATAGAACTGAATTCGTGGCAGCCAACGCGTTTGATTTTTTAAGGGAACAGGTAAAGGGTAAAAAAACGTGGGATATTGTCATTCTAGATCCTCCCGCTTTCGCCAAAAGTCGCCAGGCTTTAGAAGGGGCTGTCCGGGGGTATAAAGAGATTAATCTTCAGGGTATGAAGTTGGTCTGTAACGGGGGGATTCTAGTTACTGCTTCCTGTTCCCATCATTTAAGTGCCGCACTATTTTTGAATATGCTTCAAGAGGCAGCTCGAGATGCGCATAAAGTGTTACGACTAATTGAATTTAGGCGTGCCGGCATCGACCACCCGGTGCTGCTCGGGAGTGAAGAAACTGATTATTTAAAGTTTGCTATTTATGAAGTCTTTGATCGTTAATTTTTTTAGATGCCATTGTAAAGGAGTATGCTTGAGATAGGATTGCAGATATCTCTTTGCAAAAGATGACCCTTGACATATAATAGCAAATATGGAGGAGGGCTTAGAGTGGAGGAACGGAAAACATTCGATAGTATTTGCAATTTGTTGCGCAATCATTCCTATAAGGTTACCCCTCAGCGTCAGACGATCTTACAAACGTTTCTAGAACACGTTGACCGTCATTTGAGTGCTGAAGAGGTTTATATGCTTGTTAAACACCAGAACCCTGAAATTGGCCTGGCTACAGTTTACCGTTCTTTGGATATATTAGCTGAAATCGGAGTTTTATTGAAGAACGATTTCGGTGACGGGCGAAGTAGGTATGAATTTAGCCGAAAAGACGAACACCACCACCACCACCATCTCATCTGTTTGCGTTGTGGTGAAGTCTCGGAATTTGATGACGATTGGTTAGAGTCGCTTGAAACTGTGATCACCAATCGAAATCATTTCAAAATTGTGGATCATGATTTAAAATTTTATGGATATTGCCATAAATGTGAAGAGACGCTGTAACTCAGCGTCTCTTCACATTTATAGCAATATTCTGAATCGGGGTCTCAGTTATAAGGAGAATGACAGAAATGTAAGAACCAAGGGCGGTATTGCTAGAAATCTGACGAGGAGAGTGGAATTAGTAATGTCATTTTGCGAATTGCCGCGCATTTGATAGGCATTTGACGTTCGAATTTAGGAATAAAGAGAAGGGTATAGCGCAACAGAAGTAGAAGAGATATATGGTAAAATAAGTAAAAAGGAGTGAAGACTATGGATCTACCTTTGGCCTCGAATGTCAAACATAAAAGGCCATCTCTTCGAAGCTCTTATTTATGGAATTCTCTCCAAGCTAAATGGCATCATCGATTAGGTAAAACGGATGAAGCTATCCAGAATTGGGTGGATTTATTAAATCAAGATTTTCCTAAGCTGCATTTTAAAGAGGTGCAACATTTAATCGATGCCCAAGCTTTTCAAGAAGCAAGAGATTATTTAGAACGTCTGGCAAGCATTCAAAATGATGATTCATCGGAAATAAGTTTTTTGTTGGCACGGTGTTATCTGGGACAAGCCCTGATTCCACAGGCCAAAGAAATGATTGAGCAGGCAATCCTGTTAAAGCCACAGAAGGCGAATTATTGGGACTTACTTGCCGATTGTTATTTAGAACTTGGAGACTGGCGTGAGGCGATTAGGGCATTAGATAATTCGTTGCGTGCTGCACCTCAACACGCGGAAACAAATTACCGTCTCGGAACTATTTACGCTTTTCATGATGAATATCTGGAAGCATTAAGGTGTTTTCAGGGATGTTGTCAACTTCAACCACGCGAATCATTATACTGGGAAATGAAGGCGGAGATGCATTTGCTTTTGGAACAGGTGGCAGATGCTTGTAAAAGTTTTGATAGAGCACTTCGTTATGGAGGGACTCCCGATTTAGCAGCGAGATTAGCGTACTGTTATATTAAGAATAATGAGATCAAAAAAGGAATTCAGTATTACAAAGTCACTCTAAAATATGAACCGGATCATTATGATTCATTAAGCAATCTAGCAGCAGTCTATCAAAATCTGGGTCGTTCCCAGGAAGCTTTAAATTTGTTGGAACGCGCCAAGAATATCTATGCCAAGGACCCAATTTTACTTAATAATCTTGCCTTTACTTTGGTTCATCTGGGACGCACAAGAAAAGCCGAGGAATATTATCTTGAGGCCCTGGAATTAGTTCCTAACAATCCACTCATGCTCTATAATTTAAGTGTTTGCTATTCTCGCAAAGGAAATTGGCAGGAAGGCATTGATAGCCTGACCCAACTCTTTGAAATAGACCCTAACCATTCAGCGGGATGGGCCTTACTTGGGAATATCCATGACCAAATGGATCAATTTGATACGGCTATCGATTGTTATAATAAGGCACTGAAGTTGGCATAATGGAGAAGAGTATCCCAAAATAGGATATTTAAGGCGTAGGGGCACGAGGCATCGTGCCCATTTCTGTCATATCCTTTATTGTAATATTGTGTTATCTTTATAGCACAAAGGGTACGAGGCATCGTGCCCCTACTAAAATAGTGAAAGTCAATTTGTTATTTGTAGCGCTTTTGGTTTTAGATTTATTGATATTTCATTTTCTTTTGTAAATAATAATGGTAAAATAGATTCTAATCTGTCAAATAAGGAGCTTAAAATGTTTCAAGTATGTGTCCAAGAGCATTTCGATGCTGCTCATTTTATTCGCAATTACAATGGAAAGTGTGCTAACTTGCATGGTCATCGTTGGACTGTTGTAGTTTGTGTTGAAGGTAAACAACTCGATCATTTGGGAATGTTGATAGATTTTAGTGAAGTTAAGCAGACTATTCAAAAAACATTAACTTCACTGGATCATAGCTTGTTAAATGATCTGTCTTACTTTGGGCCGGAAGGGGTCAATCCAACAGCAGAACACCTCGCACAATTTATGTTTGTGGAATTCAAGAAGGATTTTCTGCTTGCGGAAAAGCGCTTAGCATGGGTAAAAGTCTACGAATCTCCAGATGCCTGGGCCATTTTTAAGGAGGACTGATTAAATGGCTGGAATCGTTTTACTATCAGGCGGTTTAGACTCAACTCTTGCCTTGGCGCTCTATTTAGAAACGGATATCATAAATTTAGCCCTTACCTTTGATTATGGGCAAAGGGCAAACCAAAACGAAGTTTCTGCAGCGCAAAGAATTGCTAAGTATTATAACATCCCGCACAAGGTAATTAATTTGCCTTTCTTAGAGGAACAGACTCATTCAGCTCTCGTTAATCGCTCTAAAAACTTGCCTTTTGTGGGACTTGAAGAACTTGATAATTTAGAACAAACACAACAAAGTGCCCAACAAGTATGGGTACCTAATCGCAACGGACTATTCATGAATATCGCTGCAGTATTTGCTGAGAATTTGGGCGAACCCACCTCCTTAATCACCGGTTTTAATTTAGAAGAGGCAGCGACTTTTCCAGATAATTCTGTAGAATTCATTGACGCAGTGAACCAATCTCTCAGCTATTCCACCCAAGAAAAAGTAACGGTTGTGAGTCCCACTTCGATTTTGACCAAAACAGAAATTGTTAAAGAAGGATTGCGCTTGAATGTCCCTTTTAAGTATATCTGGAGTTGTTATGAGAGTACTGAAAGAATATGTGGGCAGTGCGAGAGTTGTCAACGCTTAAAACGTGCCCTGCTCGGAAATAACGCGCAGGAACTTGTCGATCAACTGTTTGGTGCCCCTTGAAAATTCTTGGCAAAAAAGTTTCAACCCTGAGAAAGAGGGAATGGTTATAAATTACATTGTTACGCATGAACCCCTAAACTATGATGGCAGTCAACTACAATCTCTGTTTGCCTATAAAAATTTTGGCCTTATGGGTGATAGCATTAGTGTGTTTCGTGGCTCATGCCGAGTGGAACTTGACGAGATGGTGGATATGGAGGATGTCTTAGCTCAGGATTGGATTTATAGCGAAGATATGCTGCATTTCATTGTTGAACATTTTGAAATGGATTTAGAAAAGACAATTATTCGGCAACGCCTTCTTATCGCTACTATTAAAGAAACGATTGAAGAGTTTGGTATTACTACCTTGAGACGGAGTGGAGACGATCTCTATCATGAAGATAAAAAACTCTCTGTAAGTATCAGTACCCTTTCGCCGGTATCCACCCTGATTCATTGTGGCTTGAATGTGTCGAATAAGAATACGCCGATTCCGACCATTGGCTTGGAAAACCTTCGTATTCATGATGTATTAGCGTTCGGGGAGAGTGTTGCTAAACATTATTGTGATGAGGTAACGTCTATGCGTCTCGCCCGCTGTAAAGTCCGAGGAGTTCAATAATGCTTAATTTGCCAATCACAGAGATTTTTTCTTCGATCCAAGGAGAAGGTCCCTACGTCGGGGTTCGACAAATATTTTTGCGTCTGCCGAAGTGCAACTTAAGGTGTCCCTATTGTGATACTGAGACAACGGTGCCCGAACAGTTTCGAATTGAGACGGTACCAGGCTCACGATATTTTGACATGATGTCTAATCCGATTTCTCTTGAAAAATTGCAGGAACTATTATTTCTGACCTATGATTTTTCCCTTCATCACTCATTGAGTGTCACAGGAGGAGAGCCCCTTCTTTGGGTTAACGAACTTAAGGTCTTATTACCTTTTATCAGAGCGAAAGGTTTAAATATTTATCTTGAGACCAATGGGACCTTGCCAGAGCATCTACATCAAGTTTTGCCATGGGTGGATGTCATCAGCATGGATATTAAGTTACCTTTCACTGGTCAGACTTTCTGGGATGTTCATGAAACTTTTCTGCGTTATAGCCTTCAAAAAGAAGTCTTTGTTAAAATCGTTATTCATAAGGAAACTACCCTGAAAGATCTTCAAAACGCCTGCGATTTAATTGCTGGAGTTGATCCAACGATTCTAACGATTCTTCAACCTGTGACAGAAACTCAAGGCATTATGACTCCGAAACCTTATCAGCTTTTAAACTGGCAAAGCCTTTTTCTTAAGAAACTCAGCAACGTTCGAGTCATTCCTCAAACACACGTTTTCTTGGGGCAACTTTAGATATACGTTAACAGAGGAACTATAGAGTAAAGGAGAAAAGATAATATGGGGATGGATTTAGAAAAGATTGAAAAGGCTGTTTATATGATCTTGGAGGCTATTGGGGAGGACCCCACCCGCGAAGGATTAAGGGATACACCAAAACGCGTGGCGAGGATGTATGCAGAAGTCTTCTGCGGGTTAAATCAAGATCCTAGTCAGCATTTGAACGTGCAATTTACAGAAGAAGAACATGAAGAGATGGTTATCGTTAAGGATATTCCAGTATACTCCATGTGTGAACATCATCTCGTTCCTTTCTATGGCAAGGCGCATGTTGCCTATATCCCGCGCAAAGGAAAGATAACAGGGTTGTCAAAATTCGCGCGAGTAGTTGAAGGATTTGCGCACAGACCGCAGTTGCAAGAACGGTTGACATCACAAATAGCTAATGCTATTATGGGCGAACTTGACCCATTGGGTGTAGTTGTTGTCATTGAAGCAGAACACATGTGTATGACCATGCGAGGGGTTAAGAAAGCAGGATCACAGACCTTGACCTCGGCAGTACGTGGAGTATTTAAAACCAATGATAGTACAAGATCAGAAGCCTTTTCAATGATTCAAGGGCAAAAACGCTAAGAAAGAGGTAATCATGGATCATCAACAAACAAACTCGTCCGATTGTCGAGGGAAAATAGAACTTATTGCGACAAAACGGGTCAGTGTGAATGGTGAACTTTATAAGGTGATCGATTTCCTCAATAAAAATTTAAAAGAACGTGGACTAATGTTTGGTTTGACCAAAAAAGAAGATAAAATGGTGATTTCGGTCTATGAAGTAGAATGACTAGGAGAAGGACATGCATATTTTATTGACCAACGATGACGGCTATGATGCACCAGGGATTCAAACTTTATATCGCACCCTTAGAGCGCTGACAAAGCATAATCTTAGCATTGTTGCCCCAGAAGGTCAGCGCTCAGCTACCGGTCATTCGATCACTTTGCGTCAGCCCTTGTTTGTGACGGAACATAATCTTGATGGTCAGATGAAGGGGTATGCCGTTAGTGGCACCCCTTCAGATTGTGTAAAACTGGCGATTCAAGGGAGGCTTATTTCTAAGCCCGATCTTCTCATTTCTGGTATCAACCAGGGTTCCAACTTAGGTACGGACATTTTTTATTCTGGAACCGTTTCGGCAGCGATGGAAGGGGTACTACTTGGGGTTTCTTCCCTAGCAGTATCTCTGACCAGCTTTGAATGTGCGGATTTTGAACCAGCAGCCACCTATCTAACTGAGCAATTAGATTTTATTGTTCAACATCATCAAGAAGGATTAATGAACATTAATATTCCGGGAAAGCCTAAGGCTGAGTGGCGTGGCTTAAAAGTGACTAGATTAGGCAAAGCTATCTATGAAAATGTTTTTGAACAACGTGTTGATCCTCGTGGAAGAACCTATTATTGGCAAAGTGGGAATTTAACGCGAGATCTTGAAGCCGATACGGATTTAAGAGCAATACAGGAGGACTTTATTTCCGTCACTCCTATGCATAGCGATTTGACGGATTTTAAGTGTCTTCAGACCTGGCAAACAATTTTTGACACTAATTCTTTTGACTTAGGCATATGAATGAAAGGAAATAACAAGTCAAAGATGCCTTGGATATTTTGCGTCAGACTGACTAGTTATTTACTTGAATGTGCCTTAGTTTAAAAAACATGCGAAGGGAATCCAGCTGGCGGGGAATAAATAAAGGAGTACAGATTATCTCTGTACTCCTTTATCCACGTTCTATAGAACCCGCGTAAGTGAGCGTACCTAGTTTGTGTTTCGAAAATCTACAGGGAGGTGTTATCTAGGGATTCCTTCGCGCGACGGATCATAGTTTTAACCATACTACCGCCGATTCGTCCACCCACATGGCCGCATTCACGAGAGGTCATATTTCCCCATCCTTGAGTCTCGATTTTTGAGCTCAAGCCCAATTCATCAGCAACTTCCCATTTGAATTGCTCCAACACAGATTGAGGCAAAATGCCACTGTTTCGTCGACTCATATTTTGCATCTCCTCTCACTCTATTTTCGGGACAATTGTAGTATTTACGAATATTCGGCGGTATATAGCGCTCAGATTTTGGATAGAATATGTCTTTTTACTAATGGAGGAAATTGTAGATGATAATTGAAAGTTTTATCGTTTATTTCTTACTTTTTATCGTTTTTTTTTCTTTTCCCGGTCTAAAAAACAAAGAAAAACCCAAGTCATTATTAAAATTTTTTTCAATTCCGGCTCTGTTAGGTGTCGGTATGGTCCTTTTGACACTTATAAAGGTATATTTTGTCTACAAATTCTTGGTTCTATTAATTGTGCTGGTCACCTTTCTTATAACGTATTGGCAATGGAGAGATAAACTACGGCGTTGGTGGAAGTGATTTTCAGGGCGGAAGAAATTTTCCTAGCCAAGGAAGTCGCCTTAAATCAGAAAAAGTCACGCCACCATTAATAAACAGGATCGCACTGTAAAGTGCTATGCCGATAGAAAATTCGCTCAGATACCCTGCCATCTGTCCGCCAAAGACCGGGTCCAGAAAATGAAAAACGAGAAGCATGCCGATGCCTCCGCTGATAGGTTGGAGGACGAACCGTTGCAAGTCTAAGGGCATTCCAGTATACCGGGTAATTGCCATCAGATTCAGAACCGCCATGATAAAAAATCCTAGGGTATAAGCCCAAGCTGTTCCCCGGAGACCCCATTGGGGAAGACCGGTCAGATATACTAAGATCGGGATGCGTAAGATAGCCGCAATGATGGAGTTAAAGACTGGGAGATGAACTTTCCCAAGTCCTTGTAAAATTCCCGTTGTGGTTTGTTGTATATACGAAAAGATTCCTCCCAAAGCTAGCACCCGCAAAATGGGTGCGATATCTGTACTCTTGAAAAATGCAGTGAGCGGTAAGGAAAAATAAAATAAGATAATTAGACAGGGAATTCCAATTAGGATCGTCAAACGTATGGCCTCAGCACTACGCGCTCGGACCACATGAAATTGACGTTGAGCAGCTGCTTCTGAGATGGAAGGAACCAGTGATGTAGCCAAAGCAAAGGTGAAGACACTGGGAAAAGNNCCCCAAGTTGTCCAAATAAGGTGATTGCTTCCCGAGCCCCGTATCCGGCCACTTGGAGGCGTAGAGGGATGATCATAGCATCCAGGGCAGATAATCCGGTAGAAAGTAGCCTTCCGGCCGTTACAGGAGATGCTAGGTGCCATAATCTATTTAAGATAACTCGTGAGGAATAACTAGGTCCCTGACTCTCAACATTAAATTTTTGACTAGTTCGCTGATATTGAAAGACGATAACTAACAAACCAACCACTTCTCCAGCCAACATGCCGAAAGCTAATCCGGCAGCTGCCCATTCAACGCCAGATTTGAGGAGCTGGAGCGCGGCTGTATAACCGAACGCGACACGGACAAATTGTTCGCAGATCTGGCTAATAGCTGTAGGAACCATGTTTTGTAGACCTTGAAAGTAGCCACGAAAAACCGAGGATATTGAGACAACGAAAATTGCTGGGGTGCAAATTAGAAAAACATTGAGCACCCGAGGGTCAGGAAAAATTCGGTTGACTAAATACGGAGACACGAAATAAAGGACAGTCGCTACCACGGCACCGGAAACACCGAGGATCTTCAGTGCGAGTTGGAAGATGGCTCTTGCTTGTAATACATGTCCTAAGGATACCTCTTCAGAGACCATCTTGGCAATCGCCAGCGGAATTCCAGCTGTTGTGAAAACGAGGGCCAACATGTAGATGGGGAAAACCATAGTAAATAGACCATAGGCTTCACCGCCAATATGGGTCATAATTAAATATTGATAGGCTAAACCCAGCATGCGGTTCAGTAAATTTGCTCCCAACAAGATGGTCGCTCCATAGACAAAAGTCCTTCTCGGCATGAAACCCTCCACTAGCAAAGTTATTGAACAAATCAACGTTCATTTCTAACCTTATGCTTGTTTAAAAAAAGAAATGCTTAAGAAATTTTTAAGTAACCAGTTAAGTTTAAAGGATTTTGACTTAGCATAGAGAAAGGCTATTCTAAGCGAGAATATTGCGCCAGAAATGGGGCATTCTACCTCCAATGAGGAGGGATTGTTGTGTGGCAGCTTCTGAAAAACGCCAAACTTTATTGCCCGGAACTAAGCGAGGACTCAGACGTCTTGATTGTGGGCAGGAGTATCGCTGCAATCGGTGAAAATTTGCGACTTCCTGACTATGTCAAAGGGGAAGTGGTTGACCTCCAAGGCAAAACCTTAATTCCTGGTTTTATCGACGCCCATGTTCATATCTGCGGAGGCGGAGGTGAGGCAGGCCCAGCTTCGCGTACTCCAGAAATCCAGCTTTCCCAGTTAACGCGGGGAGGAACAACTACAGTCGTCGGTTGTTTGGGGACGGATTCTGTATCCCGGACTATGTCAGAGCTTCTCGTTAAGGCGCAAGCCCTCGAGGATGAGGGAATAACAACCTTTGTCTACAGCGGCGCCTATCAAGTTCCTGCGAGAACCCTGTTGCCAACTTTGCAAGAAGATCTGACCTTGATCGCAAAGATCATAGGGGCAGGAGAAATAGCGATATCGGATCATCGTTCCGCCCAACCTCAAATTGCTGAGCTTGAGCATTTAGCTGCCGAAGCCCGAGTAGGAGGGATGCTCGGGGGAAAAGCAGGCGTGGTTCATCTCCATCTTGGCGAGGGCAAGCGAGGGCTACAACCCCTTTGGACAATCCTTGACCAAACTGAGATTCCCATTACGCAATTCATGCCTACCCACATCAATCGCACGCATCCCTTACTAGAACAAGGAATTCAGTTCCTTCTAGCTGGAGGACATATCGATCTTACCGCAGGGTGTGACGATTTCCCAGCTGAACTACAGGTGCCTGCTGTTTTGCAAATGTTGAACGAACGTCAGATCCTTAATGATCGGGTTACCGTGACTTCGGATGGGAATGGAAGTATGCCTCAGTATAATGAAGCAGGCGCACTGATTGGCATGGGTGTCGGTTCGGTAGAGGTCCTCTGGCGTGATGTTAGAGAGTCAGTTATAAATCATGGACTCCCGTTGGAGGTGGCCTTACGCACGATTACCTCTAATGTGGCAAATGTTCTCCAGCTTAAGAATAAAGGTTTGATTCGCGTCGGTTTTGACGCCGACCTAGTGGTCCTTGACGAGGACTTACAGGTTCATGATGTTTGGGCGTTGGGAAAGTCTATGGTTCGCAACAAACAAACAAAGGTTTGGGGAACTTACGAAAAGAGATTTTAATTATTAATATTTTAGAATACTTAACCCATTCTGCTCGAATAAAATAAGATGACAACGTATCTTTAGGTAGAAAACTCCGGTAATTCTGTTGCAAGTAAAAAGGCTCGCGTCTTTTTTCTGAATAACTTACTAAGGAGGAGATCGTCTTGAAGACCTATGACACACAACATCTTCGTAACGTCTGTTTAGTTGGTCATGGTGGAACCGGAAAAACTTCCCTGACGGAAACCTTTCTGTTCAATTCAGGTGTGATCAGCCGGATGGGTAAAATTTCTGAAGGAAACACTGTTTCAGATTATCTGCCAGAAGAAGTGAAACACAAAGTGTCGATTAGTACGAGCCTTATTCCGATAGAGTGGCAAGGGGTTAAGGTAAATATTCTTGATACTCCTGGTTATTCGGATTTTTTGGGGGAAGTCAAGTGCGCCTTGCGCGTAGTTGAGTGTGGAATCTTAGTACTTAATGGGGTTGCAGGGCTAGAGGTTCAGGCGGAAATCACGTGGGATCTCATGGAACAACAGAAGTTACCTAGGATGATTTTTGTAAATAAGCTGGATCGCGAAAACTCTAATTTTGGAAAAGTTTTGGCACAGCTCAAAGTCGCGTATCCTCAGGCTAGGTTTGTTCCTTTGCAAATTCCAATCGGTCAAGAAGCTAACTTCAAAGGTCTTATCGATATTGTTGAGTATAAAGCCTATGACTACGAAACCAATGGTAGCGGTAAGTTTTCACTTCAAGAGATTCCTGATGAGTACAAGGAAGAAGCTAATCGTTTAAGGGATCAATTGGCTGAAGCAGTTGCAGAGGCAGATGATAAAATCCTGACAAAATACCTTGAAGGAGAAAGCCTGAATGAGGAAGATCTCCAAATCGCCTTACGGGGAGCTTTGCAGCAAAATCTTGTGATCCCAGTGCTTTGCGGCTCAGTGTATAAAAATATAGGTATCGTAAACATGATTAATTTCCTTGCTGATTCAGTGCCACCTCCAGAAGAAGTAGTAGACAAAGCGGCTGTAGTGTTCAAAACCCTTGCGGATCCCTACGTCGGTAAAATGTCCTTTTTACGGGTTTATGGAGGAAAGTTTAAGGCGGAAACTCTAGTTTATAATTCAAGTCGTGGGGAAGAGGAAAAAATAGGGCATCCCTTTTATCTGAGAGGTAAAACCCAAGAATCAGTTGCGTTGGTGGGTGCCGGAGATATTGTCGTTGTCGCCAAATTGCAAAATGCGAAAACGGGTGATACCTTATGTGATAAAGATCATCTGGTGTTGCTGCCAGGTATTGATTTTCCTGTCCCTTCTTTAGCAGTGGCCATTGAGCCGAAGACTAAAGGGGATGAGGATAAACTCGGTAGTGCGTTAGCACGTTTGGTGGAAGAAGATCCAACGATTAGGATCAGCAAAAATACTGAAACCAGAGAGTTGCTTTTAACAGGTCTTGGGGAGATGCAACTTGAAATTCTTCAGGAAAAGCTGGCTCGTAAATTTGGGGTTACTGTTTCTATTAAGGTTCCTCGCGTAGCTTATCGTGAGACAATCCGGAAAGCGGTTAAAGTGGAAGGAAAACACAAAAAACAAACGGGTGGACATGGTCAATATGGTCATGTATGGATTAACTTAGAACCCTTGGCAGGTAAGGACCTTGAGTTTGACGAGGCAATCTTTGGAGGATCGGTACCAAAGCAATACATTCCAGCTGTGGAAAAGGGAATTCGCGAGGCCATGTCGGAAGGAGCTATGCTTGGATTTCCTGTGACCGATATCAAGGTCACGCTATGTGATGGTTCTTATCATGCGGTTGATTCATCAGAAATGGCGTTTAAACTGGCCGCAATTATTGCCTTTCGCAAGGGAATAGAATTAGCAAAACCAACCTTGCTTGAACCAGTGATTGAGGTAGAAGTCATAGTACCTGAAGTCTATATGGGAGATGTGATTGGTGACCTCAATGGAAAACGCGGGAAATTATTGGGTATGGATACCGGCGAAAAATTTCAAGTGATCCGCGCCCATGTACCTCTGGCCGAAATGATGCGCTATACCATTGAGCTGAGGTCACTCACCCATGGAAGAGGAACATTCAATATGAAATTCTTCCAATATGAAGAAGTCCCAGATAAAATAAGTGAGCATTTGGTGCGTCAATTAAAATCTGAGTCTAGCCATTAAGAAAAAGAGCTGTTTGCGATCCCTTTTGCAGGCAGCTCTTTTTTAAATTGTCAATATGAATATAGACAAAAAATGGATTCTATGACAAATTATTGGATTGAAGTTATTGATAGAGAATGATAAACTAATGTTAGTAAGAACTAACATGGAAGAGAGTAAGTTGATTGGAGACGAGATATGTGTATCTTGAATACAGAGGATAAAATTCTGAATGCTTCAATTGTGCTCTTCTCACAAAAAGGCTTCACCGCTGTAACAACTAAAGAAATTGCCAAAAACGCGGGAGTAAGCGAAATGACTCTATTTAGACACTTCGAAAGTAAGCACAATCTGTTCGAAAAGGCGTTTGATAAATTCATTTTTTCTCCTAAAATTAAAGCCTTGTTTGAGGGCTTAGAATGGGATTTGGAAAGTGACTTAAATAAAATTTGTTACTCTTATCAAGATACCCTGTATAAAAATCAAAAGATCATTTTAATGCATTTTAAGAATGAAGCCTTAAATCCCGATTTTGATGAGACCTTATTTAAGTTTCCGAATGAGTTCAAAAAACTGTTAGGCTACTATTTTGAAGAAATGAGAAATAGAGGGGCCGTTAGAGAAAATCCTGAAACTTTAGCCATGAGTTTCTTGGCCACTAATTTCGGTCTATTTATCACTTCTTTAGTTATAAATAAACTGACATTTGAAACCGATATTCAAGTATGTATAGCAAGTTGTGTTAAAATTTTCGCAAAAGGAATAACCTGTTAAATATAAATGACTTACTAAAATTTAGTAGATTAAATGTTGCACAAAGTGGAGGAAAAAGATGAATAGTGTTTTAAATATTGGACTGGATGTTGGTTCTACAACTGTAAAACTAGTTGTTTTAGATAATGACGATACTATCGTTTATAAGAAATATCTAAGACATTTTTCTAATATAAAAAATGCTGTCGTTCTGATGCTGAATGATGCTAAAACAACCATCCAAGGACATTTGTTGACCCTGATGGTTACTGGATCCGGCGGTTATAATATTTCCCAAAAGTTAGAGGTTCCTTTTATTCAGGAAGTAATTGCTTGCACGAATGCCATTAAAATCGTAATTCCTAACACGGATACAGCCATCGAACTTGGCGGCGAAGATGCCAAGATAACGTATTTTGGAGAATCCATCGAACAGCGCATGAATGGAACGTGTGCTGGAGGGACAGGGGCCTTTATTGATCAGATGGCATCTTTATTACAAACGGATGCTCCAGGTTTGAATGAACTGGCTAAAAACTATCAGAATATTTATCCGATTGCTTCCAGATGTGGTGTGTTCGCCAAGACTGATGTCCAACCTTTATTGAACGAAGGCGCAGCCAAAGAGGATATTGCCGTGTCTGTTTTACAGGCAGTTGTTAATCAAACAATTAGCGGTCTAGCCCAGGGTCGTCCTATCAAAGGGAACGTGGCATTATTGGGCGGGCCACTGCATTTTATGTCTGAGCTAAGACAACGCTTTATTGAAACGCTTCATCTAGAAAATCAAAAAGTTATCTTTCCCGAAGATTCACAATTTTTTGTGGCGATCGGAGCAGCATTATCATCACGGTGTAAAAAGCCTATTACGCTTGAGTGTCTATATGAAAGAGCGCCAATGATTTACGACATCAATAATGCTGAAGGCGAAAAATTAGAAATTCTCTTTGCGGACGAAGCTGAATATGTTGAATTTAAAGAGCGTCATGCCAGGCATAAGGTTAAGCGAGTGGAACTCGAGAGTTATGTGGGAAACGCCTATCTAGGTATAGATGCCGGCTCAACTACCACCAAGATCGCGCTTGTTGATGGAGAGGGCAGCTTATTGTACTCACACTATGGCAGTAATATGGGCAATCCTTTAGAGTCTACGCTAGAAGCCTTGAAAACTTTGTATGAAAAACTTAATCGAGAAACAAACATTGTAAACTCAGCAGTAACCGGCTATGGCGAGCATCTCATCAAAGCAGCTTTAAGGGTGGATATCGGAGAAATTGAAACGGTAGCTCATTATACGGCAGCTAATTTTTTCCGGCCAGGTGTTGATTTCGTCTTAGATATTGGTGGTCAGGACATGAAAAGTTTAGTCATCCGTGATGGTGTTATTGAGTCTATCACCTTAAATGAAGCTTGTTCTTCTGGGTGTGGATCCTTTGTGGAAACCTTTGCCAATTCTCTCGACATGGATGTCCAAGAGTTTGCTAAACTGAGCCAGGAGTCAAGGCGGCCAGTCGATCTTGGGACACGTTGCACTGTATTTATGAATTCTAGAGTAAAACAGGCGCAGAAGGAAGGAGCTGAAATTAGCGATATTTCGGCTGGAATCGCGATTTCAGTCATTAAGAATGCCCTGTATAAAGTGATTCGCTTGCGAAATGCCGAGGAGCTCGGGAAGAAAATCGTCGTTCAGGGTGGAACCTTCCATAACGACGCAGTCCTACGGGCCCTTGAGAAGATAACGAAACAAGAAGTAGTGCGTCCTGATATAGCAGGTATCATGGGGGCTTTTGGTGCCGCTTTGATTGCTAAAGCGCGTTATGAAAATGGGTATCAAACAAAGCTTATGAAAGAGAAGGATTTGTTTGATTTTAAGACAGAAACTTCGATGAAACGTTGTGGGTTATGTGGGAATGATTGTCTAGTTAGTGTTAAACATTTCTCAAGCGGAAGCGAGTATATTTCTGGAAACCGCTGTGAAAGAGGCGCAGGGAAAGACGTAACAAAAAGTGATATCCCAAATTTATACGAATATAAGTACAAAAGAGTATTTCAATACAAACCCATACCAAAAGATAAAGCATCAAGAGGAACCCTCGGCATTCCTCGGGTTTTAAATATCTATGAGGACTATCCTTTCTGGTTTACATTCTTTACCGAACTAGGTTACCAAGTTATTATTTCCAGCCGATCGTCAAAAGAAATTTATGAACTAGGAATGGATACAATTCCTTCAGAGTCTGCCTGCTACCCTGCCAAACTTGTCCATGGGCATATTGCTGATTTAATGAAAAAAGGGATTAAGAAAATCTTCTATCCTTGCATCCCTTATGCCCAAGCAGAAGATCCAGAGGCGGACAACCACTACAACTGTCCAATCGTTACCTCTTACCCTGAAACTATCAATGCTAATATGGATAGTCTCAGAGAGCCTAATGTTATTTTTTATCACCCTTTCTTACCGCTAGATATGCCCGGCAGAATGGTGAAACGACTGGTTGAAGAGTTAGAACCCGAAGGAATTCCAAAGTATGAGATAGTTAGTGCGTTGGCTAAGGCATATGCGGAACAAGATAGGTATAAGGAAGCGGTGAAAACGAAGGGAGAAGAAACACTAGCTTATATCCGTGAAAAAAAGATCAAGGGAATTGTTCTCGCAGGCAGACCTTATCATATTGACCCGGAAATTAACCACGGCATACCCGAGATGATAGCATCCTATGGGTTTGCGATTTTATCCGAAGACTCAATACAGCATTTGGCTAAGGTTGAGAGACCCTTGCGAGTAGTTGATCAATGGGTGTACCATTCAAGAGCTTATACGGCGGCCAGCTATGTAGCAAAGCAAAATGATTTAGAGTTAATTCAATTAAATTCGTTTGGATGTGGTCTGGATGCAGTTACCACAGATCAGATTAAAGAGATTCTAGAGGCTTTTGGAAAAATTTATACGATGTTTAAAATTGATGAGATTAGCAATTTAGGTGCAGCGAGAATACGGTTGCGTTCTTTGATCGCGGCAATTAACGAGCGAAACAAGAAGAATTTTATTCCCAAGAAACTCTATGACAAGCCAGCTAAAGTTTTATTTACTAAAGAAATGAAACAAACTCATACCATTTTGGCACCCCAAATGTCACCGATTCATTTTCAATTCTTTAAAACAGGGTTTGAGGATGCGGGGTATACTATCGAATTTTTACCTTCTGTCGATAAGTCCGCAATTGATGAAGGATTACGGTATGTGCATAACGATGCTTGTTATCCGGCCATTATTGTTGTTGGCCAGCTAATGAAAGCCTTGAGATCAGGAAAGTATGATCT
>OMOF01000091.1 GCA_900290375.1 Candidatus Desulfosporosinus infrequens | reverse complement strand
GAAATAATTAAGGTATAATATGAGTAGAATTACGATACATGGAGGGACAGGATATGCCAACCATCAAATCGTCCACCTCACTGCGCAACGATTATAGCAAAATATCCAAGTACTGCCACGAAACGAATGAACCAGTGTATATTACCGTCAACGGCGAAGGCGACTTGACCGTGATGAGTATAAACGCTTTTGAGAAGCGCGAACGGGCACTGGAAATCCGCGAAAAGCTGCTGGAAGCACAATTGCAGAAAGCAAACGGTGTACCTATGCTGGACTTCGACGAAGCCATGAGCGAACTAAAGGCGTTGGCACATGGCAAATTATAAAATCAAAATCATGCAGATTGCGCAAGATGACATGAAAGCCATTGTTGCGCATATTCGCATAGATGTTCCTGAAACCGCCATAAAAATGTATGAAAAAATAAAGTCGTCCATCGCCAAGCTGGCCGACTTTCCATTCATGGGTCCAGTGCCGTTGGACAAGAAGGTCGCTGAACAGGGCTATCGCATGATCGTTGTTGATCCCTATCTCGTGTTCTACATCCTGGTCACGGAGGATAACACGGTGGAAATCCATCGTGTGCTTCACGGCAAACAGGATTTCTCCCACACCCTGTAAAGATGAGCCAAATCCCTAAGATGAAATAAAGAGCGTTTTTCAACGAGAAAAATCCCGCAACCATCATGGAGCGGGATTTTTTGCTTTTTATAAATGATTCTGCTGCAGAAACCCCTTGTCATGCTATTAATATCACATTTTATTGTCATCCTGAGCGAAGCGAAGGATCTTAAGACCCTAGATCCTTCGCTCTCGCTCAGGATGACACCAAAATAATTGCAGTGACTTGATATTTTATNNTCATAAATGCAAGCGAGAACCGTCCCCGATTGCACGATTGCACAGACCTGCAAGCAGACGGCGCACATGAAATGTGCCGTCCTCCCAAACCTTCGTTCCCCAACCCAAGTCCGTGACGCAGTGTGACACAGCGCAACGTCTTTACGTAAGCAGCTTAGCAAACTTCCGTTCAAGCGACCGACCCCAAATACGGGGCATCCCATGCAATCAAGAACCGTCCCCGATTGCACGATTGCATCGACCTGCAAGCAGACGGTGCACATGAAATGTGCCGTCCTCCCAAACCTTCGTTCCCCGACCCAAGCCCGGGACGCAGTGTGACACAGCGCGACGTCTTTACGTAAGCAGCCTAGCAAACTTCCGTTCAAGCGACCGACCCCAAATACGGGGCAGTGCACAAGGTCCCTTCTCGCCATCCTTGGCTTCAGGGACACTCGGCCATCCATGGCCAGCGGATGTGCACTGCCGCCAGTGAGCCAAGGATGGCTCATCTGGCACGATAGTCTCCAGTGGAGAGTATCGCCGAAGCCGCGATCCCGAAAGGAATACTTTCCGGCGTAGGATGAACCCCGCTCCCCAAAGCCGGGAGCTTGAACGGTTAGTTTGCTTTGCGTCGTAAGCACCGAGCGCTGTGTCACACAAGTCCCTCTTTGCGTCGTAAGTACCGAGCGCTGTGTCATACAAGTCCCTCACACAAGTCCCTTATATACTAAACGTATGGTTTCCGATACGTTTAATGACGGACCTGCTCTTGATCCAATTATCTGTGGCGAGACGTGGATTGAAGTAAAATAATGCTCCGTTCGTCGGATCCATGCCAGATAGTGCTGCTTCGGCTGCCTTGTAGGACTGATCATTCGGGTCCAGCTGAATTTGTTTGTCATCTACTGCAGTAAAGGCACCTGATTGGTAAATGACGGCCCGCATGGTTTTAGGAAAACGAGGGTCTTTCAGGCGATTAAGCACCACCGCTCCAACAGCCACTTGTCCTTCAAAGTTTTCGCCCCGGGCTTCACCATAGATGACACGGGATAAAAGGTCGAGATCATCTTTAGAGACCAAACACCCTAAACCTTGCGCAAGAACCTGGCTTTCAGTTTCTGAAGGAACCGGATTTTGCTCCACCAGTTTCTGAGCATCGTCTTTATCGATTAACTGTATGTCTTCGTTTACGATGATATCGTAAGTCGGGATTTTGGGCTCCGGTGGCAAGGATCGGGAATCACTTGATCGAGATATACTCAGGGCTTGTTTATTAACGGCTGTAAAAGCCGGTATACTTCGTAAAATATTTACCCACCACGACGCCTTGACCGTGTTAATCGCTAAATCTTCCGTTGCTTGTTCCGTTTCTCTCTTTTGAACCCATAAGGCTTCCCCTTCTTTAATTTGATTAGGGCTTTGCAGATGGTTGCACTTTACAATTTTTTCGACCGTTGTATCATACTTTTTGGCAAGACCCCACAGAGTTTCCCCATGCTGAACTGCAATGCTAAGTATCCCTGTCTTTGAATTCTCGAGCTCATTATCATTTACATTGTTTACTTCCTTTGTTTCTTCCTTAGCAATATTATTGGAAAGCACGGCCTCATTGTTGCCCCCTTGTCCCAGAACAGGATAAATACTGACTTGCCACAGAAACAAGCACATCATCCCACACAGGAATATCGCCGAGGATTTCCGACATCGTCGGTATGGCAATAAAATAAAAATCACCTCTTAAAATTTTAGACTATTTCTAGTCTTTCCCATAAAAGGCGAGTTTTATAACACACATTAAAGTAACCACGTTTTATCGCGCTTTCTTAAACTTTATTTAACATATCCAACAAAGAGTGTACATATATTCATATATATTGAGCAAAGATAAACTAAGTTTTGTCTTTATATTTCTCAAGCATGGTAAGTGAGGTGAGGCTGTATTATTATGAAGACTTTAATTGATAATTTTTTATCATCTTTCTCTTCTCCTGAAGAACCACAGCTTAGCGAGGCAGAACGCTTACTTACAGAAATTGAAGAAACGAGAATAAAGATGGCCTACGCATGGAACCATCTAGATTACGCAGCCCCAGAGTACGTAGAAGTTGCCGTGCTTGAACTGCTATTAGTGGAAACTCAGTATAGCATTCTGAATAAACGTTACTGTTTGCTGCTTGGCATTGAAAAGGAATCTCCGTATTTCGGAGTTTCTGCAATCAAAACGTCATCATTTTCTTTAAAAGACCAACTTCAAAACCATGCATACTATGGGGCGCTTTTCAACTCTGGCGCGGAAAGTCCGTCGTCAGGAACTCCTCGCTTAGTATCCCAAAACCCATAACCCGACAGTCATCAAAAGATCCGCCCAAAAATAGGGCGGATCTTTTGATCAAATGGCGAATAGTAACCCAAATCCTTCGACGTTTTCTTAACAGTATGATAAAATACATTAAGCCAATAATTACCTAAATATGAAGAAAGGAATGATCTTATGCTAAGAATGCACAAAGCTCATCAGAATAAGAATACCGACCTCAGCACAATCGCCGTAGCTGCCCTTGTTGGAGGCCTAGCTGGGGCAGTAGTCGGTCTAATGCTTGCACCAAAAAGTGGAAAAGAACTACGCCGAGGGATCTGTAAGAAATCCGACGACGCCCTTATTCACGTCGAGGAGGTCACGTCCCACCAAGTTGGGACATTGAAACAGCAGGGTACAGATCTAGTCGGTAAGGGAAAACAATTAGCCGTAGACCTCCAATCCTTTATTCAAGAATCTCTAAAAATAAAAAAATCCGATCATGGTCCCGTTGATAGTGTTCAAGATACACAAACAGAAGAGTCCTCCCCCAATGCACCTGAAATGGATTCCCAAGTCGAAACGGAAATTCCACTTCAAGAAGAATCATAGAAAGGGAAAAAAACCCCGGCCTGCTACTTTAATTAGCGGTCCGGGGTTTCTTTATTCCGGCTACGAATGTTATTCCATAGCTCGATCACTTGCTTCGCCGCTTCCAAGAAGACTGTAATAAAGCGCAACGGATTCCTCTGTAGCTCTTCAAGGCTACAAGCGGCTTGATTTACTGTACCACCCACTTGCTCAGTGGTTTGTCTGACAATAGTGGTCACGGCTTGCACATCCTCAAGTAGATGTGGCAAATGAATATTTATATCCTGAATCGTTTGCTTGGCCTCATCCGTAAGCTTCCGAACTGAACGCACCCAAAGCATCAATTCGAGGCCTAACATACCTAAAATGATCGTGGCCACAAGTACACACACTTCATAAATCACAGATCTGCCTCCACTCTCATCGCGTCTTACTGTAGGCACATTCAAGCAAATAATCTTTGACAGGTTATTTTCTTTCTATGCCTTAATGCCTTAATTTAAGATTCGACGGAATAGAGCATTTATCCTTCGCCCCTCAACAAAAAGTTCTGCTAAGTTAGTGAACTTCTTACGGCACCTTCAGCACTGTAAGGAAAAAAAGAGAAAAAGGTGAACTTAACACCTTTTTCTCCGAACTATTTTATTTTTTTATCCGTTTCGCTTATTATCCCTGCCCCGTTGAGCTCCGGCTGCGCCTCCACGAACATCGTTGCCTTTTCTTCGAGTCCAAGTATCCGTCTTTTGTCCATAGCCGTCTCTGTTATAATTACCTTGCTGAGGCCTTGCATTTCCCATACTTCTTCCTCGCATTGGAGCTGGTTCCGTCAAACGAACCTCTACTGCTTCTGGCTCCTTGGTGATTATTTTCAATGCTGCGGACAAGAGGGTTACTGAGTCGTTTTCTGACAGTAACTCCTCAGCGACACCTTTATATTTTTCGATGTCTTCTTCGGCAATGACTCTCAGTATCTCATTCATAGTTAAGCGTTGCTGACCTTCCACTGCTTCGATGATTGTTGGAATCGGCTTACGTACGATCCTCCGCTTAATAACCTGTTCAATAAGTCTGAGCATCCCCATCTCCCGAGGTGTAACTAACGTAATGGCTAAACCTGTCTTTCCAGCACGACCCGTCCGACCTACTCGATGAACGTAACTTTCCGGGTCCTGTGGGATATCGAAGTTAAAGACGTGGGTCACTCCACTAATATCTAAGCCCCGAGCCGCTACATCAGTCGCCACCAAAATTTCGATGGTTCCGTCTTTGAACTGTCGTAAGACGCTATCTCTCTTGCTCTGGGTCAAATCGCCGTGAATTCCTTCTGCTGAATAACCACGTTTGCTCAAAGCCTCAGAAAG
>OMOF01000044.1 GCA_900290375.1 Candidatus Desulfosporosinus infrequens | reverse complement strand
GATGTATGCATCGAAGGGAAACAATTGACCACGGCCACAGCCGCATCAGCTGCCGAAAGATGGCGAGCCATACCGTCAGGTTGACCAAGAACATACCAGACCTCATTCACGTGAATCGTAAGATAAAAGGGGAAAATTAAAACAAATTGCAAGACATGAGCGGACAAACTATAACGGATCATTTTCAGATAATCCTTGCTTAGAAAAGAACGAAAGACGGGTATTAGCACGGGCAGGGTAAAGCCATTGGCATAAATCCAACGGAAATAGCTTGTCAGCCATGGAGTTTGGATCACTCGAAACATCCAGCCGCTATTACCGGGTATTGCTTTGAAAAGAGCATCTAGGTCTAAGAGGTGGGTCCTAGTACCGAGCTGCCAATAAACAACGTCATTCCAGAAGGGAGGGAAATATTGCCACATTAAGATCGGGAAAAGAGCTAAGGGGATCCCGAGCCATAGGAAACGTTGCCAAGAAATCGGTTGACGATCAGCTTGCACTCCCCAAAAGGCCAAGGCTAATAAAAGATAGGAGTAATGGTCAGAACGGTCTGGAGCAACAAAAACGTATACGACAAGTGCAATCAAGCATAGGTGAAAAAAGTATCTCTTGGGCCATCCAATCGTTCTAATTGCTGTAAAGTCCATAGAAGAGATCATATGTGCTATCTCAATCCTTTCCAAAAGTGTACGTTAGCTGTACAGGCTTTGCGACGAGCAAGTTTTGGTCTATGAATAAAATTTGATCGAGGAATCAAATTTTTGGCAGAAGAACGCCAAGATGAATATCCCTGACAGAGAGGATAAAGGATTAACAAGCCTAATAACCAGACCGCAACTCCAAACGTCAGAGAGTGCCCATTAAAATTTGAGAGTAGCGCAGGTATTGCTGCGTAAAGCCAAAGATGAGTATTGTAAAAGAACAGTGGAACCCGACCAAAGTTCTCTAATATTCTACCAATTTTTGAGGTCTGGGGCAGCTTATAAAATATGTAAAGCAATAAAAAAACAATACCTAGATAAAATAGAAAATAGTCTGGGCTCGGGGGGTATTTAGAAAGGCCGAAAAAGCCCTGAAACGTTCCATTTGGAAGGAGGTAATCTCCTATGCCAGCGCAACGGAGAATAAAGAAAAGGGCCAAACTACTAAAACCTGAGACAGCAAATCTTCTGGCTTCGTAGGCAATTCCTCGCTGTTGCGCATATGTATGTCCATACAGCCAACCAAGGGATAGTGGTAACAGCCAAGGGATGATGGGAAAGTTGTTATTCACTAAGGCTCCTGGTGAGTAGGGAATAGGTAAAACTAGAATAGCCTGCCAGGCTTGTACGATGGACTGATGAAATGGATAGTTAGAGGTAAGGCTAGGGAGAAACAATTGGCTCAATAAATAGAGGAGTCCAGATATTCCGAAAAGTTTCCAAGGGGAAATATAGCGTCCCAGCGAAAGAAAAAAGAAACCAATACCGAAAGTAGATAATACGCTCATGGAAAAAAAAGTTCCCCAAGTTAGGATGGAAAGTGATTTTGCTTGCAGGAGCAGGGGGAGATTAAAGGCTGGTGATGCAATCAGCACTTGAAACGCTATAAGGAGCAGCCCTCTGCGCCATAAATGCTGGTTGATACTAGCACCAGAAAGACCCTTTAATTCACGCTTTTTAATGGATAGGGCGAGTACATAACCGGCAATGAAGAAAAAACCAGGTGCACAGATACTCGACAAAAACATGACCGTTAAAGCTAGAGCGCTTGAGATGCCAAGCGGATTGAAAGTGACTACACCCTTGATCAAAAGAGGTAAACCCTCATTATTAATGCGTCCACTACTCCAAAAGTACAAGGCATGATCTAGCGCCATAAAAATCATAATCAGGCCACGGGTTCGATCTAAAAATGGCAGTCTCCTTGAGATGCTTTCGGTTGCTTTTAGACTTTTAGGTTTCGTTAGAGTGGCCGCAAAGCTTAAACTCAACTTAAAATCATCTCTTTTCTTAACGTTCTTATAATTCCTAATTATACTCTCCAAAAATGTAGAAAATTTACGTATTTTATGACGAAGTTATTAAGATAAGGTTAAGAAGTTTGGGGTATAGACTCGAGTAGAGGAAAAATGCTCCACAAACCTAGAAAGTAAGGATAGGTGGAGTAGGAATTCATGATCAATAACGGTAACAAATTGAAACGTTTGGAATACCAATATCCTAGCCATTCTTCTGCAAAGGGGACATCATAGCATGTATATTCACGTGGTACAGAGCGGCGAAACGTTATGGGCACTTGCCAACCGTTATGGGGTGACTATTCAGCAAATCGTTGCGGCCAACGGTTTATCTGTGCCGGAAACATTAGTCATCGGTCAGGCGCTTGTAGTCCCTCAAGCAAACCAACTCGCTAAGCCTAACTTTCTCCGAAGAGGACAAAAACATCTCAGATCGTTTAAGTCTATCCCGTCCAAAGAAGTTAATGCGTATTTGATAAATCTCGGCGACGCTGGTCAGCGAATGGTTGAACTTGTAGGGAATGATTTAACATATTTAAGCCCTTTCAGCTATGAGGCCAAGAGCGATGGTAGCCTCAAAGACCTAAATGATTTTCAAGTTTTAAAGATCGCGCGGGCCCATAAAGTATCCCCACTTATGAGTATCACAAATATTGCGGACAAAGGCTTTGATTCGGAAATTGCCTATGTAGTCCTTAACGATCCTTCCATTCAGGAAATCTTGATAAATAATATTTTGAGTATATTAATAGCAAGGGGGTACAGTGGCCTGAATGTCGACTTCGAATACGTACCTCCAGAAGTTCGAGAACGGTATAATAACTTTCTCTGGCAGCTGGTTAATCGCTTGCACCCCCTAGGATTTTCAGTTTCAAGCGCCTTAGCTCCAAAACTATCCTCTCAGCAAAAGGGCCTCTTATATGAAGCTCATGACTTCTCGACTCACGGTCAACTGCTTGATTTTGTGGTAATCATGACCTACGAATGGGGTTGGGCAGGCGGTCCTCCCATGGCCATTGCTCCATTCAACATGGTGAAGCGTGTTCTGGATTATGCAGTCACTGTCATTCCGCGCCCTAAAATTATGATCGGAATCGCAGTGTATGCCCGTGATTGGACATTGCCTTTTGTAGAAGGTGGCCCGATCGCCCGTACCTTCAGTCCTCAATATGCAATTCAGTTGGCCGTACGATACAACACTTCCATTCAGTATGATCAGTTATCTCAATCTCCATTCTTTAGGTACACGGACGAATTTGGCCGTCTACATGAAGTTTGGTTTGAAGATGCACGCAGCATTCAAGCGAAGTTTAACCTTGTCAAGGACTATAATCTCCGTGGTATCAGCTATTGGGTTCTCCCCACATCGTTTCCACAAGTCTGGCTCGTTCAAGAGGATAGCTTCAATGTGGTTAAGTTATTCACTTGAATTTAAAATCCCGCATTTTTCTATACCTACAAGGAAAAACACTGTAAATACGCCTTGGGGAATTCTGAACGGGGAACCACAGATTACACA
>OMOF01000092.1:20094-22671 GCA_900290375.1 Candidatus Desulfosporosinus infrequens | reverse complement strand
TTAAATATTTTTGAGTCAAGGTATCGCAATTACTGATAATTTCGCTCAGTTCTTCTGGACAAAGATGATCAGAATGAATTCCGGCCGTTACGACTACTGGACATCGTAGTTCACGGGCCAACTGTTCGGCAACCGTTTTGGCGACGTCGACATCTTTATGTCCCAAAACTGGTGTGATGTACACATCGGCACTCCACCCTTTACCGCTTAGGCTTGGACGAGGAAGGGCCAGAACCACTCCGCCGACATGAGGTTTTTCCCCGCCTGTAAGAAGTCCATTAAGTCCGTTCCCCGTATCAATGAGGATCAATGAAATATGACATCGTCCTACCCCTTCGTGTCCTTGCCAAATGGGGAGATGGATCAGCTGATTATCAGGCACTTGGTTGCTCCTCACTTTACTTTTCAGCATTAGTTGTCTACATTATACATTTAGTTCGGAATATTAGCCAAGTTTTAAAGGGCTGACTAAAGGAAAGGAAATCAAATAAAAAAAAGAAAGAGAGTCTGAGTTTCGATCCCAGTCTCTCTTTTCTAGCCTTAGGCACATTCAAGAAAATAACCAGTCAGTCTGCCAGTCTATTTTGTGTCATACTGCGTCGGTATGTTCACCTAAGAGCCCCACTATGAGGTGAACATACCTCCTTGTCTGACGCAAAATATCCAAGGCATCTTTGACTTGTTATTGTCTTTCATATGCCTTATGAAATTTAAATTTACTTATTCTTTGGGAGAAGAAAACGAATAGGTCCCCAAATCGTCAACATCCACTAGGATCTGTTGTCCTTCCTTAAAATCCCCTTGCAGAAGTTTAAGGGCCAAAGGATTTTGGAGGCGTTGTTGAATCACACGTTTAAGTGGTCTTGCTCCATAAACAGGATCATACCCCTCATTCGCTAGTTGAGCACGTGCCTTTTCCGTCAAATCAAGCGTGAGTTTGCGTTCGTCCAAGCGTTTGCGCAATAAGCCAAGTTGAATTTCCACAATTCGTCCGATATGCGCGCGCTCTAAAGGATGGAAGACGATGACTTCATCAAGACGGTTGAGGAATTCCGGTCGGAAGTGATGCCGCAGTTCTTCATTGATGGTGGACCGGACTTCTTCTTGAGTTGCGTTGCGACGGGCCAAATCCTGAATAGACGGGCTGGCAATATTACTGGTTAAAATGACTACCGTGTTTTTAAAGTTAACTATCCGCCCCTGCCCATCTGTTAAGCGCCCGTCATCTAAGAGTTGCAAGAGAACATTGGTGACGTCACTATGTGCTTTCTCAATTTCATCAAAGAGGATGACACTATAAGGTCTACGACGAACGGCTTCTGTAAGTTGTCCGCCCTCTTCATACCCTACATATCCGGGAGGGGCTCCAATTAGTCGGGCTACCGTATGCTTTTCCATATACTCAGACATATCAATCCTGACCATGGCTTGCTCATCATCAAAGAGAAACTCAGCCAATGCCCTAGCCAATTCAGTTTTCCCAACGCCCGTCGGCCCCATGAAGAGGAAAGAACCCAAGGGTCGGTTCGGATCTTGTAACCCAGCGCGTGCCCGGCGAACAGCATCGGCAACGGCGCGCACAGCTTCATCTTGACCAATAACCCGTTCATGGATACGCTCTTCCATGTGGACGAGTTTTTCCATCTCACTTTCCATAAGTTTGGAGACGGGGACATGGGTCCAGGTTGCCACAATTTCGGCGATATCCTGCTCTACAACTTCTTGTTTTAAGAGTGTATTTTGCTTAGCTTGTAGCTTTTGTTCAGTGGCTTTAAGTTCTTTTTCTAAATTCGGGATTATGCCATACTGGAGTTCAGCAGCTTTATTGTAATCTAATTGTTGTTGGGCTTGCTCCATAAGGTTACGTGAACGGTCGACTTCCTCTTTGAGTTGTTGAATTCGCGCCAAAACTTCACGTTCGCCTTGCAATTGGGCATCCAGCCCGGAACGTTCTTCCTTAAGATTGGCCAACTCTTCCTCAATTTTCGCTAAGCGATTTTTGCTCGCTTCATCTTTTTCTTTCTTTAAGGCCTCTCGTTCAATTTCCAGTTGCATCATTCGGCGTTTAATCTGATCTAATTCATAGGGATCGCTAGTGATTTCCATGCGCATACGTGCTCCCGCTTCATCGATTAGATCAATTGCTTTGTCTGGAAGAAAACGATCGCTAATATATCGATCGGAGAGCACTGCGGCAGCAATGATGGCTCCATCCGTGATTCGTACGCCGTGGTGCGTTTCATATTTTTCTTTAAGGCCACGCAGGATTGAAATGGTATCCTCTACACTGGGCGCCTCCACGATAATCGGTTGAAACCGTCGTTCGAGGGCGGCATCTTTCTCAATGTGCTTACGATATTCTGAGAGTGTCGTCGCTCCGAGCATGCTAAGTTCTCCACGAGCCAGCATTGGTTTTAGCATGTTGCTGGCATCCATTGCTCCTTCAGCAGCGCCGGCTCCTACCACCGTATGCAATTCGTCTATAAATAAGATGACATCGTCACGGTCATGAATTTCTTTGAGCACTGCTTTCAGACGTTCCTCGAATTCCCCGCGGTACTTAGCCCCGGCGATTAA
>OMOF01000092.1:0-20084 GCA_900290375.1 Candidatus Desulfosporosinus infrequens | reverse complement strand
CCTCGGACAATCCTTTGAGCCAATCCTTCGACAATCGCCGTTTTGCCGACCCCAGGCTCGCCGATCAGCACAGGATTATTTTTTGTACGACGGGATAGAGTCTGAATGACCCTACGAATTTCTTCGTCACGGCCAATAACAGGATCCAGACGACCACGCCTTGCAAGATCTACTAGGTTGAGCCCATATTGTTCGAGAGCCGCATAGGTGCTTTCGGGATTTTGACTTGTGACACGTTGCGTTCCTCTAACTTCACGCAAGGCCTGCAGTAATTTTTCTTGGGTCAGACCAGCTTGTTTGAGGACTTGTTCAACAGGCCCTCCAGCCTTTTTAAAAATTGCCAGCAGCAAATGTTCTGTGCTCACATACTCATCGCCAAACGGGGCCATCTCATCATGGGCTGCTACTAAAACAGTTCGTAAGCGAGGTGAAATGCTGATTTGCACATTTCCACCACTAATGCGCGGAAAACGATTAATTTCTTGTCGCATACTTTGGATGAGTACGCCTACTGCCATATCTAATTTAGTTAACACTTGAGGAACTACGCCATCTCCTTGCTCTAGAAGGGAGAGCAAAAGGTGTTCGGGCTCCACTTGGCTGTTCCCATTTCTTTCCGCCTTAGTTTGGGCATCTGTAATTGCTTCCTGGGATTTCTGGGTAAAACGATTCGTATCAAAAGACATAATTTACTCACTCCTTTTCAAGCTAGGAAAATTATAACGCTGTTCACAAGCATTACCCTTATTACACTTTCAGCTCTTCGTTGGCACCTCGTTTATTGGCTAAATCACGCAGGGTCGTAATCTCTTGCTCACTCATACCTTCCGGTAACACGATCGATAAGACTGCAAAAAGATCTCCCTGTTGGAGAGGATGTTCTAAGTTCGGCATGCCTTTTCCTCTAAAACGAAATTTTTTCCCGCTTTGAGAGAGGGGGGGGATTTTAAGTCGGACTTCTCCGCCGAAAGTGTGGATACTGACCTCCCCACCTAAAACGGCTCGGTAGAAATCAATCGCTAGGTCGGTCCTCAAGTCATCCCCATCGCGGACAAAACGAGCATGTGAACTTACCGTAATATTTAAATAAAGATTTCCGCTCGGCCCGCCCGAGATTCCCGGACCACCTTGGCCTGCAATCCGAACCTTGGAACCTGTCCGTACCCCTTTCGGAATTTTAGCCTCGATTTGTTTTTCTCCAGTACGTATGACCCGTGTCGTTCCATGATAAGCTTCGTCGAGGGTCACTTGAACTTCGACTTCGAGGTCCTGTCCAGCACGGGCACGTACTCTAGGAGAACCTCCACTAAACCCACGACCTTGCCCTCCGCCTCCGCCAAAGAGAGTTGAGAAGAAATCAGAATATTCGTCCCCATCCATACCATTAAAGCCACCCGCTCTTCCCGCGCCACCGAACATTTCTGCGAAATCTTCTTGTGACATGGTATGGGTTTGACTTCTACCGCCACCTGGATTCGTCTGCCAACGGCCATAATCATAATCTCCACGGCCTCCACGGCTTTGCCATTGTTGGTAGTCCTGCCGTAATTCATCATATTTGCGTCGTTTCTCAGGATCACTGATCGCCTGATAGGCTTCCGTAGCTTCTTTGAATTTTGCTTCAGCTACTGTGTCCCCTGGATTAACGTCTGGGTGATGTTTTTTGGCTAATTTCTGATACGCTTTTTTTATAGTTTTTTGATCAGCATCTGGTGCAACACCTAAACTGACATAATAATCTTTAAAATCCATATTCTCACCTCATATACTTATGCGCTAATAAAGTTGTTTTCCGAAAGAATTATTACTTGTTTTGTCTAACCGTTTTTTGTTTTGTTGCAGTATGGGATATCTTAGATACATTCACTTTCATAATTAGATTATATTCCCTTTTAGTGAGAAGGTCAATAAAGGTCAGACTATTTTTAACAATTTTTGACCTTTTAGACATAGCAAGATAAAGCAAAACATTGCAACACCCACTTCTTGAAGTGGGTGTCTTGAAAGTAAGTTACATATTGGGGCTATGCGAATATCCAGCCTTCAGTTCGACGATGAATTCTCATCGGACGGATCGTATTTGGTCAATTCGGTTCATAAAATCTGTTTTCACCTTGCCTAGGGCAACTTCTGCCTCGGATAGGGTATCTGCTTTAACTGAAAAGTAGAATTTAATTTTAGGCTCAGTGCCAGAGGGGCGCACCATGACAAACCCTCCACCGTGAAAGGAAAACCGCAGGACATTTGAATGAGGAAGAGTGAGTGGGTAAGTTAGTCCCGTCGAAATATCTTTACCAATTTGATGTTCATAATCATCTAATTTCCAGACAGGAATTCCACCCAATTCGAGGATCTCCTCTTTTCTAAATGAGTCCATGATCCGCGTGATCTCTTCTTTACCTTGGATACCTACTAGGGCGAGAGACTCTTGTTCATCAAGGTAGTATCCAAATTTTTTATAAATTAACTCAAGAACATCGAGCAGGGTATGTCCCTCAACCTGCCGATAATATAAAGCTGCTTCAGCCAAGAGGACAGAGGCAATCACTGCGTCCTTATCTCGGACAAAATTGCCAGCGAGATAGCCGTAACTTTCTTCAAAGCCGAACTGGAATGTTCCCCAACCGCCTTCTTCCATTTCTTTTTCTTTTTCAGCTATAAATTTAAATCCAGTCAGTACGTTTTCCACGCGAACATTGAAAAAACGAGCCACTTCATCTGCCAAATCAGTTGAGGCCACTGTTTTAATAATCGTTGCGTTTTCTGGAAGGGTCCCTAAGGCCTTTTTCTGAGATAGAATATAGTAAGTTAACACTACCCCAATTTGGTTCCCTGTGAGCGATACATAGTTTCCTTGGGGATCACGCAATACTACTCCCAAACGGTCAGCATCAGGATCAGTGGCCAAGAGAAGGTCGGCTTTCATTTCCAGCCCATATTTTCGGGCAAGATCAAACGTTGCTGGGATTTCGGGATTAGGGTACGGGACGGTCGTGAATTCTGGATCCGGGAGCTCTTGCTCGGGTACGACAGTGACCGAACTAAAACCGAGTTCAGCCAAAACCCTTCGCACAAGTATATTCCCGGCTCCGTGCAGAGGAGTATAGACGATCCGAAGCTCCCCCCCCTTTTTGGCATCGAGCTCTGGATGCAGAGCCAGTTCCAGGACACGAGCAAGGTAAGGTCGATCAATTTCTTCGCCGATGATTTCTAGAAGCCCACTCATTTTAGCCGCTTCTATGGACATGGGTTCGATTCCCAGCCAGCTCTCACGAGCTTTAATACGCGCAAGAATTTGGTCAGCGTGCTCTGGAGGTACCTGTCCTCCGTCATCCCAGTAAAGTTTATAGCCATTATAGGCTTTAGGGTTGTGGCTAGCTGTCACAACAATACCAGCTAGAGCGTGCAACTGACGAATTGCAAACGATAGTTCCGGTGTCGGGCGCAACGCATCAAAAAGATACACCTTAACTCCGTTTCGAGCAAGAACTAAGGCTGCTTCAAGTGCGAATTCTGGCGAGTATTTTCGAGAATCATAGGCGATAACCACGCCACGTTTCATACCCTCCGGCCCTTGATCGCAAACACATTCGGCCAGACCTTGAGTTACTTTACGAATGACATATTTGTTCATACGGTTTGTGCCCGCCGCAATAATCCCTCTTAAACCACCTGTGCCAAACTCCAAATCTGTATAGAAACGGTCCTCAATTTCTTGTGGATCGGTGATCTGTTTTAGCTCTTGTCGCATTTCTTCTTCGAAGTAGGGGTTTTCCGACCATAAGCGGTATTTGTCTTGAATACTCATCTGTCATGTCCTCCTTTTATGTACTCTAATCAACAGCAACAATGGATAATGTTCCCTTTTAGTGAGTATAGCATACTCCAAACCGATATGACAGATGGAGCTTTACAGTACTTAAAAAAATAGTACCTCAGCCTTAGACTGAGGTACTGAACCCGGAAAGTTTGGGGGTTAGGATTTCATTAGAACCTGTGTAGCCTTCCGTACTTCGTCGAAGGCAGTTGGATGTTTATTAATCTCTCCAGCTTGATCAATCCCGCCGAAAAGACAAGGTTGAGCGTAGCGAAAATCTAACATATGAAAGAAAGTTTTCATCGTCTTTTCGCCACAATCAAACACATCGGGTTTTTTTAGCCCAGCCGCGCCAAGGTAAAGACCGACACGTTCGTAACCAGATGGATTGGTTAAGGTCTGATGATGTAAGTATTTGAGTGCCCAAAACGGCTGCATACGATCAATAATAATTTTTGTTTGGGCATTCAAACCCATCATAAAAATAGGTGCCGCGATAATTAGTCGATCAGCTTGAATCAGTTTTTCTCTCAGCTTAAGTATATCGTCTTTTATGACGCATATTCCTTCAGCCGAACAAGCATTGCATCCATGGCAGGGACTAATTTTTAAATCAGAAAGGTACACTAATTCAGTAGTATGTCCCTCAGCTTTGGCGGTTTCCATCCCCTCTAAGAGTAAGCGGGTTGAGTTGCCATTGCGCCGTGGACTACAGGCAATTCCTAATACTGCTAACGTCATAGAAGCAACTACTCCATTCTAGATTGTATTTTCGTTCCAAGTATAAAAGCGAGCTTCTCAAATTATAAGAAACTCGCTTTTAGATTTGGCCTCTGAATGAGTTAAAGCTAATTAGGTTACAATTTAGGATTAGAATCTGGCTCAAAATACCGCACCCTTTCTGTAACTACTTATCCTTCTTCATGAACTAGCCTTTTGTGCTGTGTGGACTTAATTGACTCTAGTCCAATCGACTCTAAAATTGCATTAATCATTAATTGCTCTTTTTGTGTCATTGATTTTTTTCTCCTTTCAAAATATTAAGGTAAGATATCTTCTTAATTATATACCGATTTCTGGAATATACAAGGGCTTTTATAAAAAAAATCCATTGATTTCAGACTCTGTCAATGTTCTGACGAAAATCACCTCTGTTTTGCGGGCACCGAACTTTAATAATCTAGGATAGTTCGGTGAAGTTTATGTCAGTTCTAAACACATTTCAAACTGCTTTGCACTTGGAATAATTCCCTCGGCTCTGAGACAAGCTACGATCCAATCTTTAGGTTGATTTATTAGTGTAAACGATGTGCCTGTGCGCCTAAACACTGAGGAAATTACCTCTTCAGCTCCAGTCTCGGTTACACTCCACGCATCAAGACAGATTGTATTTTTAACTCCTGCAAACAGAGCACCCGCTGTTCCAGTCGAGTTCATCACTGCTAACGAATGCACATGGCGTTTAAGATACCCTTCTCTTCGTTGCCAAGCCGGATTAAACAAGACGCCACGACGATTTTCAAAGTACTCTTCATCTGTAACCCTTTCCAAAGGACGTACTGCTGGCTTCCTAATTGGGGGATAATGAGTCCTACATTGGTTGCGGTAAATATTGAGTTGACGCAGCCGCATAAAACCAACAGACTGATAGACTTTAAGGGCATGATTTTGAATCAAAACCTCTAGGTAAACCCGTTTTACACCTACACAAGTAGCTGAATTGAGTAGGGAGTGCATTAAAGGTGTAAAAAGGCCTTTGCGGCGATAGGAAGGAGCAATACAAGTCCCAGCAACCCAGCCATCACTGCCGTCTACAGACAGTAAAGCAAACCCAGCAACTTGATCTTCTACCATGATCGCAACTGAATGCTGTAGGAATACTTGACTAAGATGAAGCCAAGTTCTGATGTTCTCAGGTGTATATGTCATATCATAATAATAACCGCGCCAACATCGGTTCCAAATGTTCGTCAATTCTTCCAAACTTATATGCTCAAGCGTGGTTACCCTTATATTTCTCATGGTTTATATCCACTTCATTCTCTACAATATTTTAAGATTTAACTTTCCTAGTGCTTCTATTTCTATAATACTGGTCTAATTTCCTGCTGACTATTCAAAACTTAATAAAATAGACCTGCAGGAAGGACGTTTAGGTTAGGAGAATATATTCCATAATAATTTCAGGTGGAGTAGTATAATCGATTTGAAAGGCGGTTAGATTTAGATGACATCTTATATCAATAATGACGAACAGCAGTTTGCTCAATTACTGCTTGATTTTATCCAAGAAAGCCCCTCTCCTTTCCATGCTGTGGAAGAGGTCAAAAAAACGCTGGTTCCGCATGGATTCCATGAGTTGCCCTTTAAAGATAAATGGTCGTTGCTTCCAGGTGGAAAATATTATGTTACTCGAAATGATTCTGCCCTAATTGCATTTGTGGTTGGGATAGGCGCTGCGGAAAAGTATGGATTTCATATTATTGGAGCGCACACGGACAGCCCCAGTTTTCGTGTTAAACCTTTGCCGGAAATCCTAGTAGAAGGGCATTATATAAAATTAAATGTTGAAACTTATGGCGGACCTATACTAAATACCTGGTTGGACCGACCACTTTCTTTAGCCGGTCGAATTCTATTGCGTGGGGAAACTCCCTTTTCTCCTCAAGCTAAACTCTTCTGCAGTGACCGACCCCTACTCGTGATTCCTAATCTTGCGATCCATATGAATCGCAAGGTTAATGAAGGTTTTGAGTTAAACAAACAAAAAGACATGCTGCCATTATTGACGCAAATCACAGAGGGTTTGGAAAAAGAAGGTGTCCTGATGCGTCACTTAGCTAAAACCTTACAATGTCCACTTGAGGATATCCTGGACTTTGACCTTTTCCTCACTGAATATGAAAAGGGTTGTATTGTTGGTCTTCAACAAGAGTTTATTTCGAGCGGACGGCTCGACGATTTAGCGATGATTCATGCTGGCGCCTGGGCTCTTGCAAGGGCTAAGCCAACACTAATCACGCAGGTTCTGGCCTGTTTCGACCACGAAGAATGCGGAAGTACATCCAAACAAGGAGCGGCTTCTCCATTTTTGGCCCATGTTCTAGAGAGAATCCTTCTGTCCCTAAAAAAGGATCGGGAAGCATATTTCCAAGCCTTGGCTCATTCTTTCCTCATTTCAGCCGATATGGCTCACGCCCTTCACCCTAACTCTGGGGAAAAGCATGACCCTGTTAATCGCCCCATCCTTAATGGAGGCCCGGTGATTAAAATCAGCGCGAATCAAAGTTACACAACAAATGCAGAATCTGCGTCTGTTTTCACGGCCCTCTGTCAACAAGCCGGAGTACCTGTTCAGAAATTTGTGAATCGTTCGGATGAACGTGGGGGATCGACCATTGGCCCGATTTCTAGTACGCATCTTGATATACGTTCCGTGGATATTGGTAACCCCATCTTAGCTATGCATTCTGTACGTGAGCTCGGAGGCGTCAAAGATCACTTAGCCATCTCCAACGTCTTTTCTGAGTTTTATAAAAACCAATAATTTTTCTTCCTACGCCAATTCATCCCCATGACTTTTTATACTAGTGCAGTTTTGAAAGCAAGCTTTGCATAAACGCTTTGGCGCGGTCACTATGAACAGCCATAACTTGATCAGTCGACGGACTCAGCGGCAAAAAGATCGCAACAACCTCATCGAAGTGATATATCCTTTCTCCAGAAGACTGACAGATCAAATAGCCCTCCTGGTTAAATAAAGCCTCCAGTCTCTGCATACCTAGGATACGATATGGCAGTGTCTCAGTATCAAGGTGCTCCAAATTGCTCATCCCCATCTCGTCTAAATCTGAGTTTTGGCTACATGAGTTATTGTTATGCAATATAATCTTACTTTATTTATATTAGGTATTATTTCCTTATTATATAGTTTGTGTTATGGTTAATTGTGGTAAATATGTTCGAATTTCGGGATAAACAATTGACTATTCTCAATTATTTAGTTATACTTAAGATGCTCGGAGTACTTGTGGATTTACACGAACCTTCTCGATTGCCTACGGCTATGGGAAGATTTTTCTGAACTTCCCATGTAGCGGGTAATAAAATTGCGGAGGTTTTTTATGTTTAGCGACAAAATTTTAAGTTGTAAAGACTGCGGACGTGAGTTTGAATTCACTGCGTCTGAACAAGAGTTCTATGCGGAAAAAGGGTTTACTAATGAGCCTGGACGTTGCCCAGAATGTAGAGCTGCCAGAAAAGAACAAACTAGAAATAGCGGTGGCGGCGGCGGTTATTCTCGTCAACCACGTGAAATGTTCCCTGCTATTTGTGCTACTTGTGGAAAAGAGACCACTGTACCTTTCCAACCTTCTGGTGACAAACCAGTGTATTGCCGTGACTGCTACCAACCCCGTGCACGTAGTAATTGGTAATATATTAGACAGTAAAACCTTTCCAGGCTTCTATGCTTGGAAAGGTTTTTTATTTTTAAAAAATTATCTTTTCTAATGTTCAAAATTAGATAACTAAATGTGAATTTTTAAACCTACGTTTATATTTTTACCCCTTTAACTGATCCTTAATATCTAGTTCTATTAATTCCTGATAAAGCTCCTTGCGGCGATCCGCCAGAAAAAAACTATCTCGCATGGAGGTACGATCTGTTCGACGTATCAGATTAATTCGATCAGCTACAAGGGTAGTAGCCAGTATCCCTTCTTCACTTATATGGGATTGATTAATCAGATCTCCTTTAGGACCAATAACCAAAGCCCCTCCACTAAATTCCTTTGCTTTGCCGTTACTTCCTATTAAATTGCACGCTCCGAGGTAAACCGAATTATCATAAGCTCGTGCGCCAAGATAACGCAACCAAATCTCTTTTCGATCCCCAGCTACTATGGGCGAAGCATGAGGAGCAAATAAGACTTCTGCGCCTTTAAGTGAATAGATCGCCGCCATTTCGGGAAAATGCCAATCCCAACAGATTCCCACTGCGAAAGTTGTTCCGTGAGCTGAAAAGATTGGAAAACGATCTCCCGAAGTGAAATAATCCAATTCACTCCGACCTAAATGCGCTTTACGATAAACCGCAAGTTCCTTCTCTGGAGATAAGATAACATGAGATATATAAGGTTTCTTCTGATCTTTTCCTCTCTCAACCAAACCAACCAAAAGAGTAATCCCCAAATCTTGCGAGCACTCTCTTAACTGACTAATCCAAGGACTTTCCAGAGTATCTCCCATTTCCGAGGCATATTGCGGCGAATAACCATCTAAAGCACATTCTGGAAAGCACAGAAGAGAGATTTCCTGTTTCTGAGCAGCCTCAGCCAAACGAATAATTCTCTTAAAATTTCGTTCTGTATCTCCTACGATAGATTCCATCTGAACGAGTCCGATCCGGCAGTCCATTTTCATTGTCTAGTCCTCGTCTTTCCCTACTCTCACTGCAGGCAGCGAATTAAAAGCAGCTTAATTGGGGTCCTCTGGATTATCACTATAATCCCTGCTTAAAACATCTGATAGCAACCTGTGATCATGAAGTAAATTGATTAAGAGGCGCTCATCTTTAGTCTGGGTAGTACGAGCATTAGTGAGGATACTGAGAGGCCGATAAATTGGGGAATCTTGAATTTTTAACGTCTTAAATATTTTTTGATCGTTTTCTCGACTGACAGTTAGGGAAGAGATAATAGTAATCCCAAGCCCCGCTGAAACCAGTTGTTTGATCGCCTGAGTACTTCCCAATTCCATTGTTACATTTAATTGTTCCGGGTCGAGGCCTCTTTCTTTAAGGGCATTCTCCATCACCTTACGAGTTCCAGAACCGTCCTCTCGGGTTACCAGACGCTCATGGGGTAGTTCTGCTAAGGTGATGCTATCTCTTGACGCCCAGGGGTGAAAATTAGGGATTACCACAACCAACTCGTCTTCCCAAAAGCTCTCTACATTAAGGTCCTTATGCCGAGGAACTGGACCTTCGATTAGACCAATATGAATCTTTTTCTCTAAAACATCTTGAGAAATCGATTCTGTATTAGCGATCTTAACTTTAAAATCCACGTCTGGGTGAGTCTTATATAAAAAGGCTAGAATGTTGGGCAATATATATTCTCCGATTGTTAAAGTAGCACCAAGGTAGATCAGCCCTCTTTGATCTTTCGCTAGGGCACTGATCTGCTCTTTGGCATTCGCAAGCAGATCCAAAACGCTCCGAACATGTGCATAAAAGATTTGACCCTCTTTGGTCAACGTCACTCCTTTATTAGTACGATCAAAAAAACGAGCACCATATTGGTTCTCCAGATTCTGAATCTGTAAACTTATACTGGGTTGACTCATATGAAGTTTCTTAGCTGATAATGTAATGTTCTTGGTTTCTGCCACCTCTTTGAAAACAAGAAAGTGTTGTTCCATGATACTGTTTCTCCCTCCTAGATCCCCTATATCAATAATTGCTATTTCCAATCTGGCATGTAACCAACTTCAAATGAAACTAATGATATAAAACCCATTGTCCAACAATCTCCCTAACTAAGCCTGACAATATCCGAATTCTCAGACTGGGCATTATATATACTTATCATACCATCAGTGGAAGGTTTTCGCCAGACAACCACTCTTACTTTTTAGAAAAATGGCGCAAATCCCTTATTCACTGCATTCAACAGCAAAAGCCCTCCGTCAGGAAGGCTTTTGGGAATCGTTATCTTCTTCTTGTCATGACTCTTAAAGGCTTTCTATACCATTAATAATATTTATTTTCTCACAGTCTCGCTAACTTTTCAACTTGAGACCACTTAGTCTGGTTGTAATTCCTCGCTAACTTTACCATGCGTTCAGCCCAGACCGGACACCCCAGTGCATGGATGTGATTATATGTTGCAAATACGTTTTTATAACTAATACCGTCATAATGTCCATTGATCCCATACCCACGCTTGACAGTTAAGCCAAACTTTATATCAAGAGCTAAGTTAATTACTCGGGAATTATGAAATTCATGTCCCTTAATTACAGTCTTTTCATCGTACCAAGGCTGACCTGGATTCGCTTCCATAATTGTATACCCATGCCCTTGAGGTTTGCTTTCCATCTGAGAATCAAAGGGAAGTAGGCCAACCATCTCAAAGCGTCCCGATGAGGTTTGAATCGAGCGCCCCAGATACATAAGCCCTCCACATTCGGCGTAAATAGGTAGTCCCATTTCACCAACTCGTTTAATTTCCCTACGCAATACCTCATTTTTCTCAAGCTCCGCAGCGAATACCTCTGGGAAACCTCCACCTATATAGAGGCCGTCTATGTCTCCCGGAAATTGACTATCTAACAGGGCGTTGATAGGGACCACCTCAGCTCCCATATCTTTTAAGGCTTCTAAGTTTTCTGGATAATAAAAACTGAAGGCCGCATCCTGAATAATTCCAATTTTAGGTACCAACGCACTGTTTTTCGGGACAAAATTAGCAAAGTTAGGCACATATGTCTCCGCAAACTGAGGAAGCTCAGGTGCGCTTTGTGCCAGAGTCAGGACTTTAGTTAAGTCTACATGTTCAGAAATTACATCTGCCAAATAATCCAGCAACTTATCGGTTTCAGCCATTTCGCCCTTCGTGACGAGGCCAAGGTGTCGATCAGGGATAGATAGGTTGACATCTTTAGGAATTGCTCCCACAACTGGGATTTTGCAGAACTCTTCAATGGCTTCACGGGCCATTTTCTCATGGCGGGCTCGGGCCACTTTATTAAGAACCACGCCTACAATGTGCACGTTCGGGTCAAAGTGCTGATAGCCCATCACTATAGCTGCAATGCTGCGAGTTATGCGGGTCATATCTACCACTAATAGCACAGGCGAACGGGTTATTTTAGCAATTTCCGCTGTCGAACTGCTTCCTTGGAGGTCTAAACCATCATATAATCCCATCGCACCTTCAATAATCGTAATATTTTTTCCTGAGGACTGATTAAATAAGGAACTACAAATTTCTTCTTTCTTCATGAAGAAGGCATCCAAGTTTCGGCAGGTGCACCCTGCTGCGGCTGTATGCCAGCTAGCGTCAATATAGTCTGGACCCTTCTTAAAGGGTTGAACGGTCATTCCTTGCCGAGCATAAGCTCTGAGTAAACCTAAAGTAAACGTTGTTTTCCCGCTTCGCCCCTGAGGAGCTCCAATTACTAAGCGAGGGACATTCTTGATACTAAGGCCATTCATAGCAGTCTGTGCTAACATAACCCCACACCTTTCTTGGAGAAGAATTTCAGGAGGATTAAGCGAACCTATCCGTATTATTTCAGAAATTAAATATATTTATCCAGTCTGAAAAGTGTACTGGTTGTATGCAGTTTTAAAAAAATTGACCACCTTTGGTCCGTTCCCTATCATGCAGATTTTTACAAATCGGCAACAACAGGAGCATTGGACCTAAAGGATGGTCAATAATAAGTAGATCATAAGGTTCATTTATTTACGGCTCGTCCATCCAGAATTTAGAAGTCTACTTAGGATCAGGATCAAAATCACCTGGAGTTTGGACTTTACCTTTTAGGCAAATAAAGGTGGTAGTAATATAGAGGTATTCAACCAGATCCTCTGCAGTAAGTTCTTTAACAGCGTTATCAACATCGGCCTTTGTCTCGCCTATGGCAACAGCGACATCTCTACTCTTTGCTTTTTGAACTTTTGCGAGATACTCAAGTACTTTCGCTTTAACTTCGGGTCTAGCAGGTCCTTTTGCCATTTAAAATACCAGCTTTCTAATTTTATATTGATATAAATTAGTACTTAAATGCAGCACCGGTGCGGAACGTTTCACGAGCGAAGATATAGTCGTCGATTAACATATTCGAGAAAGGAAGTCCACTTAAGCTGAAGAATCTTTCCCAGCCAATCCGCTCAACCCATTCACCCAGACGTTCTCCTTTGTTGGCATTCGCAATCCAAAGTTCTAAGATGGCGCGGATTGCTTCTGTCACTTCAGGCCAACGTGGTGCATTGTTAGGCAGGAACGGGATCACCATACGCGAAAAACTTGGTGCTGAACGGGCATTAGATACTTTGCCCCCAATTAGAATTGCTATACCATCGTTTTTAGCATCATAAATTTCCATAGCAGGAGACATAGTATAGCAGTTACCGCAATACATACATTTATCATTGTTAACGACAACGCTCTTGTTTTTAGGATCTGGACGAATTGCACCAGTTGGGCAACTAGCAACGAGACTCGGAATCTCTGTGCCCTTACGAATCTTGTCATGGTCAATACGAGGTGGTGTCCGGTGAACACCAACAATCCCGATGTCACTGCAGTGAGTTGAACCGCACATGTTCAAGCAACATGCTAAACCCATTTTCAATTTAGCAGGGAGCTTCATTTCCTCGAAATACTCATATAAATCATCCATTACGGCTTTAACTACGCCTGAAGCGTCGGTTGCCGGAGTGTGACAGTGAACCCACCCTTGAGTGTGAATGATATTACTAATCGATGCTCCAGTTCCACCTACAGCATAACCTTGAGCTGCTAATACATCAAGCAACGGGTTAAGTTTAGCTTCGTCAGAAACAAAAAACTCAATGTTGTTACGGGTCGTGAACCGAAGAAATCCATCACAATATTCGTCAGCCAGTGTGCATACATCACGTACGAAGTCAATACTCACCAAACGAGGGGAAGCTACACGTACACTATAGAGTGCTGCGCCGCTTTCAGATACATGTTTGAGTACGCCCGGACGGGGGATTTCGTGATACTTCCACTTACCATAGTTTTCAAGAATAACTGGGGGAAGCATCTCTTTATAATTAGGAGGTCCTTGATCTAATTTAGCCGCCATTGTTATCCACCTCTCATTAGCTACTTATTAAAGATTAAAGTGCCGATCCATCAAGTGCAGTTCCCGAATGGTCAAGGTCGTCTTGATTCCAGAACACATAAGGGTTAGCACGCGGACGGAAGACCTGTTGCGGTACAGCAGGAATTTCTGTTTCAGTCAGGAATTTACCCATTCCTATGCGGAAAATTGTTTCCCCAATACGCTCACGGGTTTTACCGTTCTCATCCCACCATTCCCAAATGCGACGCACAGTATCCTTAAATTCTGCAAAATCATCTTCCACTTCCATTTTCATGAAAGGCACAACGACTGAGGACATGAACGCAGACTGAACAATCGTTGATTTTCCACCGACCAAAATGGTAGCACCTTTTTCGTTGCCGGCTCTAATGGCTTTAGGCATAAGATTGATACAGTGGTTACAACGTGTGCAATCTTCAGCAACTATAGCAAGTTCTTGTGTTTCAGCATTATAAGTCAAGCACTTAGTTGGGCATTTGTCGCAAACCTGACTTTTAATTGGAAATTTTTCAGCTGCATATTCTTTAACGGCGACTTGATCGATTATTAAAGTATCGCGCCAAGTTCCGATTACAGAAATGTCAGCGCGGGCAATAGCACCCGTACAGTCATTAGCGCAACCAGAGAACTTAATTTTGCTCTTGTAAGGCCACATTGGGCGATGAAGTTCATCCATGAATTCATTGGTGATATTGTAACATGCTTCAAGTGTATCATAACAAGCAAATTCACAACGTCCTGGTCCTACGCAACAGTTAGTAGTTCTTAGGCAAGATCCTGATCCGCCAAGGTCAAAGCCAGCTTCACTATAATCGTCAAAGATAGGCTGAATACTTTCTGTTTTGCAGCCTAACAAAATGATATCTCCTGTGGAACCGTGCATGTTAGTCAAGCCACTGCCGTGTTTCTCCCAAAGGTCACAAATTGTGCGAAGAGTTTTTGTGTTGTAGAAAAAGCCAGATGGTTGATTAATACGAACAGTATGAAATTCCGCAATATTTGGATAAGTTTGAGGCTCATCAACATAACGGCCGATTACACCACCGCCATAACCTCTAACTCCAACAATCCCACCGTGTTTCCAGTGTCCTCTGCGCTCAGCATAGGATCTTTCCAGGACTTCAAGCAACTCAGCTGAAGCCGCATTTTTCGCCGCAGCTCGTTTAATTTCAGTCACAAAACTGGGCCATTTACCTTTTTCTAGTTCGTCTAGTAAAGGCGTTTTCTTTTCTGTCATGGCACACCCTCCGTCTTCAAGTTATGGATTTCTTACATTTCAGCTATGCTGATGGCGCCCGTCGGACAAACCGACGTGCAGCTTTCGCAGCCCATGCACTCTGATTCATCACCGATCACATGAGCCTTGTCGTCACTAAAGCCAAGCAGGTGAGCTGGACATCCTTCAGTACAAGAGTTGCACCCTGTACACTGCTCTTCATCAATTGACACGATAAACACAAATTACACCTCCTTAAACTACTAAAGAGAATAATCAAACATTAAATATTAAATATTAAATATTAAATGTTGAACAGTTTGGAAGGATATTTTTTCTTGTGTAAATTAACACTTGTCCTCGTTCTTTATTAATTTAACATCTTGCGTACTATTCGTACAATATATAATCCTGATCGAGCTATGCGAAAATAAGATCACGAATTAAATAACTTGACTTATATAAAGCAAGCACTTGCGACTGAGAGTCCTCCCTCGAGAAAGCTCACTGGTCCTAGTCCCTTTTCTCAGAGCATGCAAGCCGCTTCATTGCCTCTAATACCTAAACCACAGACTGTAATTATAAGACAATCTTTCGGTATCTCTTCCCAACTATGCTTAAGTTCTCCTAAAGTGATGACTTTTATCCCCTCGATGGATAATGGATTAGCCCACACTTCTTCTTGCTCGCGAACATCAAGCAGACAGAGCTTTTACTCGGCCTATAACCACCTTACCACTGCCTCAGTTGGATACCTACCAGCTACTCCTAAACGAATGTTTTCTAGCGTTGTAGCGGCATGAATGAGCACGTCAATAGTAACACGACCTTGTTTGTTGGCTGACGAGGCTAGCGGAATATAAACTGGTTTTCCGATAACGAGATGACGTTGTTCTGCGTATTAAGTCTGAAAGAATGGACCCTTTCAGATATCCTGTAAGGGTCCATTCTGAAGAATCCATCAGTATCTGACTAATCTTCTAAAAACTCAAGGAAAGGTTTTTTCATACTTACTAAAGCATTCACCATGAGTTCCACTAAACCACCATACTGGAGGTTGAATTTTTCGGTTGCCTCATAGTGTTCCAGAATGGCCCTCATCGCTCCTTTACAGTTTGAACAAGGAGCACAAATATATTTAGGAATCGATTTGTTTTCCATGGTTCCCTGAAAGGCCCCCAGGATTTGGTTGAATTTCACCCGAGAAGCAACCGAATCTCGGAATTCAGGAAAGTTCTGGGAACTCATGATAGCGAAACCACTTCCCCCACCACAACAGTAGTTGTCTACTCCGTGCGGAGTCATTTCTCGAAACTGAGGGCAAATAGCCTTCAGAACATTTCGCTGAGGTTCCACAATTCCCAGCTGTCGCACCATATTACAAGGATCGTGAAGTGTGACAGGAAAATTATTCTTACTGGGATCCAACTTTAAACGTTTGCTCTTAACCATATCCCACAACAGAGGCAGACAACTCTCCACCGGAATTTTAGCGTCTCCATAGGTCATGCGATCTCCGACAATCATCGAAGCTTTATGAGCATGCCCACACTCTGCAACCATTATACGATTGACGCCAAAATCTTTAGCCACTTTCATCTGCATCAAGGCAATCTGTTTTGCTTGGTAATCATCATACCAGATACCGTAGTTGACACTGTCATAGCCCATGATCTCACTACTGAGTGTCCAATTTATACCAGCTGCATCAAAAAGAATGGCAAAGGCTACTGGGTTTTCTGGCCAAGCCATAAATTCTCCAGCATTATGCAACACTAAGACGTCTGCACCTTTTTTATCTACTGGAAATTTAAGCTTTATGCCAAATTTTTCTTCCGTATCCTCTTCCAAAAACTCAAGCGTATCCAAAAAAGCTGGTTTGGCTAATCCAGTCGAAGAACCAGTTTTTATCTGAAGCATCGTACCTTTTGCATGAAGGGGAGTTGGAGCAATGCCCATCTCTTGGCTAAAGATCTTACGAATTTCCTTGGTCATTATAGCATTGTCTAAACCCAAAGGACAGGTCTGGGCACAACGTCGACAAAGATTACATCGATATGCTTCCTCTCCAAGTCGAGCAATTGTTTCCCAGTTTACATCAATATCAGCGCCGACCAAACCACCTAACAGCTTACCACTTGTAGTGAAATACTTCTTGGCAATTTTCCGAAGAACCTCAGAACGATAGATGGGCCGGTATAACTCGTTGTTCCCAGACGCTTGATAGATATGACATGCAGACGAACAAGTATCACATTTGGCACAATATTCAAACGTCAATAAGAGCGGTTCCAGCACTCCGTTATTGGCATCTGTAAAGATCTTCTCTAAGCCACTAAGGAACTTCCTGACAAATTCATCTTCTTCCGCTTTAGTTTGTGGGCGGGTTAAAGTATCGAGACCAACGTAGCCATCTAAAGAGGTACAATATTTCTCTTTCCACGCTGGTTTGGGATCAGTTAACGGAGGTTCCATTCCCGGTTTATCATAGGGTGCCAGTAACGGCATTAGCTGATTGAGTTCGAGTTTGATCAGTTGCTCGCCCGCTGCGCGCCCCATATCCTTCGGAAGTAAATCTTTTTGATTGATCATAACTTAGCTCTCCTCTTTCCCTAAAGTTAGCACTACAAAAAATCGAAGTTATTCCTTGGGAGCGTTGGGTGCCTTAATATGAGGGGCAGACCAAGTATGAGTTGGACGATAGGATAGTGCCTTTTTTACTTTTTGTTCAACTGCGCTTCCCTTAAGGTTAGGACTATTATCCCATAGAACCGTATGGAACGTGAAATATTTCCCGACATAGTGGCTCATTTTACTGATAGGAATATAAATTAACATAATTCCAACTAAAACTATATGCAGAATTAGTAATCCACTCGCTGCAAAAGGCGTGAAAGTTATGAGGTTCGCAGTCACCGCTCTAGCAGTATGAAAGGATAAATCGCCGCCCCAGTAAAAGATCCCTGTGATTAGGGCCGCAAAAATGAGTAATAGATTAAAGTACTCCTGAGGAGTGGTATATTTTCTCAAAGTATTGTCAAACATACGACGTAGAACCAACAACCCTGAACCTAACGCACCCAGTAGGAGCCCAATAATTCCAGTTACAACCGATAAGTAATAAATCAGCAGACCCCAGAGACCCGCATTGCTTGCCGCTACATGAATCCCGTTGAGTTCAGAGATTGCTCCCACTACCAATAACATTGTCCAAGCCATAATAAGGTAAATTCCCAGGTGCAGAGCGTAAGAAATCCACCAAAACGGACGTTGGTTATCAAACAGCTTCTTGATAAACAGAATTTCTTTTAGCATTTCTTTTATTTCTCTCGCGTGAGAAACTACGTGAGGTTTGCTCCACCAAGATATTTCCTCATAAAAAGAGCCCCCATGTTCGAATCCACTTTCCTTGGGTACAGGATAGAGCTCCATTCGTCCGTGCAAGGGCATTTCGGCAAATTTCCAAGCCTTATAAACGGATATTCCTACAAAAAGGAGTATGGAAAGGTAAGCAACGAAACTTAAAATCAAAATAGTTGACCTCCTTCTTTTGTTATGATTGTCACTATATAGTCTAAGTGAGTTACAAAGGCTTGTAAAATTTCCCTTTCCTATTACGCCATCGTATAATTTGATTGTGAATTTAATGAATTCTGTCAATTATATATACTAATTGGAATCTATTCCGCTACACGCTCTAAAAGAGCATTTCCAAAGAATACTCTTACGAAAATAGTAACCTATTGTCGCTGCCAAAATGGCTGACTGATTGTCCCAATGTTCAATATCTAGAAGAAAGTCTAATGCAATATCGCATTAGACTTTCTTCTGTGACTTCTTTTCTGTTAATTCGTAGTAAAAGGCTTATCTACATTAGTCGCTAAGTTTAAATCGTTTTTGTATGGCTCTCTAGGTGGACGAGGACCAAAAAACTGAAAATAATGACATTCCAGCCGGCCTGTATAGAGTTTTCGACTTTTATCCCAGCGGCGTCCGATTAATCGTTCGGGAAACTGATACGTAGTAAGCATATGCAAAGACCAATTTTCCAGACGCTTAAATGTTTCTCCCAGTTCAAGATAAAGTCCTTCAACTTCTTTAACATCTCCAAGTCGTTCTCCATAGGGTGGGTTGGCAATCATATGTCCATATTTAAACCTAGACCGCACTTCTGCCACCGGTAAGCGCTGAAAGTGTATTACGTCTTCTACCCCAGCCTCAAGAGCATGCGCACGAGCCAAAGTCAAGGCATTGGGGTCGATATCCGAACCGTAGATGTGCAAGGCTACTTTGCGATCCCAAAGATCGAGTGCTTCCTGCCAAGCCTCTTGCCAGAGCGCCTTTGGGATATTGGGCCATTTTTCCGCTGCGAAACTACGTTTAAGGCCAGGTGCTCGGTTTTGAGCGATAAAGGCGGCTTCGATCGGAATCGTACCGGTCCCGCAAAATGGATCAATTAACGCACGCTCTTTATGCCAGAAGCTTAGCTGAATCATTGCCGCTGCCAAGGTTTCTTTGAGGGGCGCTTGTCCCGCAAGTTGCCTGTAACCACGCTTGTGCAAACCCAAACCCGACGTGTCGATGGTTAACATGACAGTATCATTTAGCAGGGCAACTTCGATCTGATAACGGGGTCCCGTTTCTTCAAACCAACTCCTGCCATAAGTCGCTTTGAGACGTTCCACAATCGCCTTTTTAACAATGGCTTGACAATCAGAGACACTAAAAAGTTGAGATTTTATAGATTTTCCTTGAACAGGAAAGTTGGCATCTTCTGGAAGCCAATCCTCCCATGGTAGCTCTTTTGTTTGTTGAAAAAGTTCTTCGAAGGTTCGAGCCTTGAAGGATCCCATTTTAAGCAGGACACGATCAGCACTACGCAGCCAAAGATTTGTTCGACAAATCCCCAACTCATCAGTAGTAAATGAAACTCTCCCGTTTTCGACAATCAATTCATCATACCCAAGTTTTTTTAGTTCGCGAGCCACAATAGCTTCCAAACCAAAAGCGGCAGTTGCGATCAGCTCAATTTTTGCCATTTGGATTCAACCTCTCTTAAATCAGACGGTAATAAGGAAAGGGGACACACCTCCTCACGGAGAAATAATTATGAGCAGCTCGGAGGAATTTCCCCAATTTAAGGAAAGGGGGCACACCTCCTCACGGAGAAATAATTATGAGCAG
>OMOF01000404.1 GCA_900290375.1 Candidatus Desulfosporosinus infrequens | reverse complement strand
AGTCCTGTGAAACCTAATAAAAAGCTCAACGTGATGATTGCCTTTGTTGTGGGTTTGATGGCTGCAGTCGGACTGGTATTCTTACTGGAATACCTGGACAATACTGTAAAGACATCAAGTGATATAGAGCAACTTCTGGAGATACCGGTCCTTGGCGTTATTCCAAACTATGACATGGGAAAGAAAGGCAAGAAGGGAAGATCTCATTGACCTATTCATTAATAACTTTAGATCAAACAAAATCTCCGATCTCAGAGGCTTATCGGACCTTGAGGACAAATGTTCAGTTCACGAGTGTGGACTCAGAGACTAGAATAATTATGATCACCAGCTCAGGCCCACGGGAAGGGAAATCGGTTACGGTTGCTAATATGGCGGTGAGTATGGCTCAAGCCGGAAAATCTGTGCTGATTATTGATGCTGATTTGCGCAATCCGACTCAACATAAACTTTTTGAGCTGGATAATCGGGAGGGATTATCAGTTGCTCTGGTTCAGGAGCAGGACAGCCGAGATTACTTTGACTATGTTAGAGAAACGTCCGTGCCTAGCGTTAGGGTTCTCACGGGAGGTCCGATCCCCCCTAATCCTGCGGAACTGCTTGGATCTAAACGAATGAAACATCTGCTCAAGAAATTTAGTGCGTCATTTGACATAGTCCTGATTGATACCCCCCCAGTTATCGCGGTGACAGATGCCGCTATTCTAGCGCAGGAAGTCGATGGGGTCATCTTGGTCCTTGCTTCAGGCGAAGTGAACAAAGAGTATGCTCAGAGAGCTAAAGCGCTGTTGGAGAAAGTAGGCGCCAAAATCCTGGGGGCTATTCTCAATAAAGCAGACATGAAAACGAGTGAACACTACTACTATTACTATTACCATGGATCTCACGATTCTAAGAAACGAAAGAGTCATAAATAAATGAGAAGCCCGCCTCTGGTGTAAACACAAGAGGGGGCTTCTCATTTATTAAAAAGAACTAAAAGTGGGCAAAGGCATCGATAACTTGATGTTGCGCTTGACGTCCCATCTCGCGTGCGGCGTAGAAACTAGCGGGGCTTAAGGCAGAGACCCCGTTTAACACGACGTCCATTGAGTCTTTGGCTAAACTGATTCCCGCCAATAACTCTTGATAGGAGGGGTTTAACTTATCCTCAGTCGGCGGGTTCGCCTGAACAAAAGCTTCTGCCGAGGAAAAGGTCGCTTGGGCTTGAAGGATGCTTGCCTTATAAGCGCCGAGAGAAAGTTTTTTTCCTTCTAAAGCTTCGGTGTTGGCTTTGACGTTTTGCATCGCTTGCAACGTCTGCTGATAAGAGCTAGAGAGCAATTGTTTGTAAACTCCAGAAGAAGTTCCGGATTCTGAGGAAGCAGGGGTGTTAGAAGAAAGAGTTACTGATCCTGCAGAAGAAGGAGTGTTAGAAGAGGGGGTTCCTGAGCCTGAAGAAGCAGAAACACTTGTATTCGGTGGAGAGGCTGGGGTTTGTGAGCCAGAGGGCGGTGCGTTTTGTGGCGTCATACTACTGGCACTTGGAACTGGGGATTTCGAGGAAGAGGGACTGGTGCTTAGTCCTTGAGCCCGTTTTAGTGCGTCAGCGGCATATTGATTAGCCATTTGTTGCCCTTGATACAGTTGCCAACCTAGATAGCCCGCGATCACTAAAACAATTAGCCCTAGGATTGCTACGAAACGTCGAACCTTACGTTTAATTATCGTTAACCCCCTTTCGTGACAGATGCAGGTTGTCCTGAATAAATTGTAGCATTCTTTGCTGGGATTAAATAGGGGTCGGTCAAGAGATTATTTGGGAATAGCAGCTGATCAGGCAAGTACTGGTACGAGGAAAAAAATCAGAGGTAGGGAGTTTGCATGATCGATATACATAGCCACATCCTGCCCGGGCTGGACGACGGGGCAACAAAGATGGAAGAAACGCTGGTGATGGTGCGCCAGTTGCACGAAGCAGGATTCAACACGCTTCTGGCAACCCCCCACGTCATGGAAGGAAAGGACTTCTTGCATCCTGAGGATATCCTGACAGTAACTGAGCAGGTACGTGAGAGGGCCGCAGAGGCTGGGATTCCCGTAGAGGTCTTGCCTGGTTCTGAAAACTATATCTTCCCAGACATGGCGAAGTGGGTGGACGCTGGGAAGTTGCTGACCTTGGGGAACAAGGGAAAGTATTTACTGATAGAGTTACCAATGCTGGAGATACCACAATATACTGACCAAGTTTTTTTTGAGCTACAAGTTAAGGGTTTGATCCCAGTTCTGGCTCACCCGGAACGTAATAAAGGCTTGTCCGATGACCCTGAACGCCTTCTTGAGTGGGCTAAAAGAGGAATTGTCTTTCAGTTGGACTTAAGAAGTTTGAGTGGCTACTACGGGCCCCAGGCTAAGCGACTAGCTAAATTAATGCTCAATAGTAAGTTAGTGAGACTTCTAGGAACAGATGCTCACCGCGTAAATCGGAGTGATTTAAGCTATTCGGAGGCACTGCAGGGCGTAAAGGATATTATAGGTGAGGCGGGGTTTCAAGAAGTAACGCTGAAGAACCCCCAGCTGGTTCTCGAAGGAAAACTGCTGCCGAGCGACGTTAGGGATTATATTCTCAATGAGCCGGTTAAAATGAGGAAACGTGGATTTTGGAATATGTTTAGACGGTGAGCTTCAAGGATATTTATAGTTATGATATTAGTCCTATCAGCAAAAGTCGAAAAACACATTAAATACTCATATATTACGATTAAATATCAAAAATAGGTTCGCATTATGTGAATTTAATATAATAGATATAATATTGAGGTTAATAGTACTCAAATTTAAATAAATGTCGAAACTATCTAATTGAGTTTTAAAGGATATTATCTCTTGTTGACGAAGTATTGTAATATCTATCCTGTCCTAGAACATGGAAGTGGGGAAGTAGACCTAGTCGCTTGGTCGGGCAATTGGCTGAGAGGGAAAAGGAGATTTCAGTGTGATTAATGGGAGAACTCATCGATGAAATTCAACCGAAAATCCTTATCTTTAATGTTGATTGATGCAATTCTTGTTAACTTAGCTGCATTTGGCAGCTTTTACCTCCGTTTTGAAGGGGATATTCCTAAGGAATATTTCTGGACCTATTATCATACCGCTTGGGCCGGAACGCTGATTTACTTATGCATCTTTTCTTTATTTGGTCTGTATAATCGACTTTGGCAGTATGCCAGTATCAGTGAACTGATTTCTATTTTCTTCTCGGTCTCTGTGGGAACGAGTAGTGTAGTACTCGTGATCTACTTCTTAGCCCCGATGCGCTACCCTAATACAGTGGCAGTTCTTTTATGGTTGACCACCACTTTTTTGATAGGTGGGTCTCGTTTCATCTGGCGGATTTTACAAGATACTATTTTCTCTATTCAACTGCCTGGTATTCCAAAAAGGGTACTGATTATCGGCGCAGGAGATGCAGGGGCTTTAGCGGTTCGAGAACTCAAAAACAGCAATTACCGAGAAGGTTATCCCATTGGGATAGTTGATGATGCTCCTCACAAGCAAAAACTCAAACTAATGGGTATCCCTATACTGGGAACAAGGCAGGATATTTCCCACCTTGTCAAATTTCGAGATGTGGAAGAAGTGATTATCGCGATGCCCTCTGCTCCAGGGGGAGTTATTCGAGAAATTACAGAGATTTGTGAAAAAAGTGGTCTCGTCATTAAGATTATGCCCGGTGTTTATAACTTTTTTAGTGGACAAGTTGATACTTTAAAAATCCGTCAAGTTGAGATCGAAGATTTGTTGGGCAGAGATCAGGTGAACTTGGATATCGAGGAAGTAGCTGGTTATCTTGCCGGAGAAACGGTTTTAGTAACAGGTGCTGGTGGGTCCATTGGCTCAGAGCTTTGTCGGCAAATCTGCCGATTTAATCCGGAAAAGCTCATTTTGGTAGGGCGTGGTGAGAATAGTATTTTTGATATTGAGCAAGAACTGCGTTCTAACTGTCCCGGTATTCAGCTCGTAACCGAAATCTTAGATGTTAAAGAGCGGGAAAAGGTTGAATTAGTGTTTAGGAAATATAAACCCGGCGTCGTTTTTCATGCAGCCGCTCATAAGCACGTACCACTCATGGAGCAAAATCCTGAGGAGGCTTTGAAGAATAATATCTTAGGGACTTACAATGTTGCAGAGATCTCGGACTTGACTCGGGTGAAGACCTTTGTACTTATTTCCACAGATAAGGCTATCAATCCAACAAGTATCATGGGAGCCACGAAACGAGTGGCTGAGATGATTATTCAAAGTTTAGATCTGCATTCTCAGACCCATTTCGTTGCCGTTCGCTTTGGCAATGTCTTGGGGAGCAGAGGGAGTGTCATACCGACGTTTAAGAAACAAATTGCCAAGGGTGGTCCGGTGACGGTGACACATCCGGAAATGGTGCGGTATTTTATGACCATACCTGAGGCAGCTCAACTCGTGATCCAGGCAGGTGCAATGGCTCGAGGTGGGGAAGTTTTTATTCTGGATATGGGAAAACCTGTTAGGATTGTGGATTTAGCACAAGATTTGATTAGATTGTCAGGGTTCGAGGTGGATGTGGATATGAAGATTGTGTTCACAGGCATGCGTCCTGGGGAGAAGTTGTACGAGGAGTTGCTCACGGCAGACGAGGGGACGACGAGCACGAAGCATCAGAGGATTTTTGTAGCGAAGCCGAATGGGGTGGATGTTGTGGGAGTTGAAGGGTTGGTGCAAGTGATTAGGGAAAGGGGTTCGTTTTTGACGAGGGATGAAATCGTGCAAGGGTTGGGTGAGGTTGTGGTGGGGTTTCAACAGGGGGCGGGGAAAAGAGGGCCAATTAGGTTGGTTGTGAAGTAGAGATTATCTCAATATGCTTAGTATTGCTGTATATACTTGTCAAAGGATCATGAGGGGGGATTGTATGAAAAGATTCTCGGATATTTTATTTGGCCTTGTACTATTCATTATTTTGAGTCCATTATTACTAATAATCAGCATAGTCATAAAAATTGATTCAAAAGGTCCGGTGTTATTTAGCCAAAGAAGAATCGGTAGAAACAATAAAGAGTTTTTATTGTATAAATTTAGAACTATGAAAACTAATACTCCTAATGTGGCGACACATTTGCTAAATGATCCTAAAAGATATATTACTCCTTTTGGGAACTTTTTAAGAAAGAGTAGTCTAGACGAGTTGCCCCAATTCTTAAACATCATCAAAGGGGATATGACTTTTTTTGGCCCACGTCCGGCCTTATATAACCAGTATGATTTGATAGAATTAAGAACAAGATGTGGGGTGCACACATTAAGACCTGGTGTTTCGGGATGGGCCCAGGTAAACGGAAGAGATTGTCTGGAACTAAGTGAGAAGGTTGATTTCGATTTCTATTACTTAAAACATCACAATTTACTCTTTGATGGTAAATGTTCAGTAAACCCTTCGCTAACGCACTAACCTCCAAAAAAGGAAAACTCAAATTAA
>OMOF01000846.1 GCA_900290375.1 Candidatus Desulfosporosinus infrequens | reverse complement strand
TAGTTAAGTTTTGAATGCACTTCCTGTTTATTAGAACAAACTACTGTAATCATATACTACTATATCAAAAACTAAACTAAATTTACTTAAATCATTCATTAAAAATTATTATTTGCTTTTATAACTTCACATGGCATATGATTACAGTAGTTAACCTAGTATTTATGGTTTTACTTTATAGCGTCATCAGCGTCATCCATCGCCGTCGTTACTGAAGAGCTAAATACGTTAGCGAAACCGGTCTAACAAGGACGGCTACATCGACCGGCATCATCTTCATCTCATCCTCTAGGTCCTTAAACTGCTTGCAACTGTGTATTTGTTGTATTATATTGTGTTTATATTACTACATTTTCTTCGTATAATGTCTGCACCACTTAAAAGAACAGGAGACACCATACATAACGCAGCTAAGAATTCCAGACAAGACTCAGATACAGAACCAGAAACCATAGACCATGCAATAGCTAGCGACGAAGAGATTATACACATGATCCCAACCACAATCAACGATGTTTTTCTTGCGAACAAAGCTCCCGATCCTCAAGTTGCCCAAAAAGCACTTGGAGATTGGGCTGAACCCATTATTCTGGTTGTCAGTAAACAAACAAGAGATAGATTTCTCACAGCATTGTCGGAAATTAACAAACAACATGACACCAACACAACATCATATACTAAAGACACCAACACAGCACCGAAAACTATGTTTGATGTACATACCAATAATGAAAACACTTGCAATTTTGATCGCAGCAGCTTATTGATGCAGACCTACAAGCATCACATCTATTCTCTTAATGAAATCCAAAAAACATTCAGCGAATCGCAACTTAAAGAAGATTGCACTGGATCCAGTGAACTAGATGAATTTCGTGAAGTCAGAAAACAGTTGACAGACTTCTTGGTATTAGGAGCTAAAGTAAATAATATGACAGAGAAGGTCAAAGCAGGACAATCTGACTACATGATTAAAACAAAACTTGACTTCATTCCTAATAAACTTCCAAATACTTTCATTCAAAAGGTCAGAAAAGATATTGAACTTACAACTGCCAATGCAAATGCCTGTATGTACAATGAAACTCTATCCACTTTCTCTAACATAATGATGCACACCGAAGGTCATGTTCAAAACACAAACAGAAAGATCCTAGCCAAGGCTTGGCGCTCAGTCAAAAGAAGCAACAAAGACAATGCAAATACAGAATTTCGACACAAGAAATTTAATCAAACAGATCCTGAGACAAGAACACAACCACACCAAGAACGACGACAACAACATTATCATCATCGAGAAGAACCTACATACGAAAACAGACGATCACATTATCAACAAAGACAACAACATTATGACCACCG
>OMOF01000413.1 GCA_900290375.1 Candidatus Desulfosporosinus infrequens | reverse complement strand
TTTGAAAGACGGTCAAATATGCGGGGATATTCAAAAACAGGAAAGAGCGCATTTACGAGCGAATATGCCTTCTCAGGGAAGTTGTTCTGTCAAAATTGCGGTTCGAAGTTTCGAAGGGCATCTTGGGGCACAGGGAAAAATAAGCAGTACGTATGGCGTTGTATAAACCGTGAGCAGAACGGACTTGATAAATGCATCACAAAAACAGTCAAGGAGAAAGATTTAGAGCAGGCATTTTTACGGGTTATGAACAGAGAACACGGAGTTATGGTAACTGAATTTGATGAGGAAATATTTCGCAGGCTAATTGAGAAGGTCAAAGTGCAGTCGATGGTCGAAGCGGTTTTTGTGTTTAGGACGGGGGAGGAAGTGAGGGAGATATTTTAACTAAAGATTATGACAATAGAGCCAGCAATCATCATCGATAGAATGCTGGCTCTATTGTTTATTGAACTCTTAATTCAAGCGGTTTACGTAATTTGGTTGGCACCGTACGCCTGCATAGCTGCTGAAAATGTAGAATTAATAGTATTCTCTTGAATTTGTGTAATTGATCCATTAGTAACTAAGCTATCCAATGGATTTGTCCTAGCTGTACTGGATTGAGATTGCGCAGCTGATTGAAATGCAGAGGTGATGGTATTTGCTTGATCCTGAGTAATTGTTCCAGCAGTAACTAAACTAGCTAATGGGCTAGTCTGGGATGAACTTGAACTGTCAGTGTCAGAAGTAGACTGGGACGAACTTGAACCGCCATGATGACCATGATGACTCGCTTTTAAAGTGTTGGTAACTGCACTTGCTTGAGATTGTGTTATTACTCCACTAGAAACTAAACTGCCCAATGGACTTGTCGTAGGGGTACTGCCTGTCGTAGCTGTGTTACTTGTCGTAGTGGTACTGCCTGTGCTGGATTGTGCTTGCATAGCAGCTTGCAATGTACTATCAATAGCGGTTTCTTGATCTTGCGTGATCGTGCCATTAGAAACTAAAGCATCCAAAGGATTGGTCTTTGAACTATTAGCCGCTTGCAATGCTTGCGGACTAAATTGAGCAGTATCCTGTGGGGTGGAAGAAGTGGTAGTTGTAGTAGTGCTGGCAGCACTGTTTCTCTTGGCGGCAATTTGTTGACTGATCTGAGCCTGTAATTGAGCCATCAGAACTTGGCTTTGGCTTTGGGTTGGATCGGTACTGCTTATTGGTGAAATACTCATTAGAAATTCTCCTTTCTTATGCACAAGCGATTACGGCATGATTCACTTCATATTCGGTTGTTAATTTTAGACTTCAACTACTATATCGGCTTATAAATATTTAACTTTATGGTCTAGCAAAATCTTGATAAGATGATCACAAAACTTTCACAATATTTTTTATTTTCAATGCGCCTGGTCTAATACCCCCGACTTCCAGTCGGGACAGCTTCTAGCAGGGAGCAAGTAATCGCAGTCAGTTAAACTATATTAAAGGTGTGCGAAAAAGTGGGTGTGGTGATAGTTTAAGTTAGTGTTGGCACAGGGATCATGTCCACGTGCTACTATCGTATCGTACGAATATAGCATAGTAAAATGGTTCGATATCTCAAAGGAAGATCTCCTAAACTACTACAAGACAAGTTCTTAGAAATTAAGAAAAAATATTGGGGACGGTTCTTGCTGTCAGTAGGCTGTTTCTGTGTAACCGCAGAGGGCGTCTAGAGTTTTGTGTAAATGGTTATAATTACCATTAAGGAGTTGACCATTTATGC
>OMOF01000492.1 GCA_900290375.1 Candidatus Desulfosporosinus infrequens | reverse complement strand
GTGTTCGAAGCCGCCGGCGGATTTGGGCCAACTATGGGAATTATCGGGACGGTTATGGGCCTGGTCATGGTGCTCGGCAATCTCTCCGATCCCAGTTCGCTTTCTGAATCAATTGCTTCCGCTTTTATTGCCACCCTATATGGGGTCGGCTCCGCTAACCTCCTCTGGCTGCCCATAGCCTCGAAGCTCAAAATGAAGGATAAAGCAGAAGTATCGGCCATGGAAATGGTTTTAGACGGAATTCTATCCATTCAAGCCGGTGAAAATCCCTCCATTTTAAAAGAAAAATTAAAAACCCACGCTGGTTCGATGCTCCCCGCTGAGGGCAAGGCTGAAGATGGCGCTGCTGCCTCCGGGCGCGCCGCAGTCGGTCAAAGCTGATGGCTAGAAAACAAGAACATGAAGCAGAAAAAGAGAATGGCGAACGTTGGTTGCTTACCTATTCTGACCTAATTACCTTACTGATGATTTTCTTCGTTGTTCTTTATTCCATGAGTAAGGTCGACGCTCAGAAATTTCAAGCCGTGGCGGAGTCCTTAAACAAGGCCCTCGGCGGAGGCACGCCCTCGAAAATCGAGGTGTCTACCAATCCAGCCGGACCCTCGCTCTTGCAGACTGGAACTCCGTCCGCCGCGACAACCATTCCTGGGAAAGGGAAGGACCCTAACAATACGGCCTTTACTGATCCTGCTGCGGGCGCAGCCAATAAAAACGGCGGCGCAGGAAATGCCGACGCAGAAAACCTGAGCATCAATACGGTTAAAGCTAAACTCGATAAATTCGCGACGGATAACGGTATCCAGGCGACGTTGGTGTCTTCCATTGAAGAACGAGGTCTCGTGGTCAGTATTCAGGAAACGTTACTTTTCGAAAGTGGCTCCGCAGTAATAACTGACCAAGCCCGCAATATTCTTGAGAAAATCGCCACAGTCCTCGCTGCTGAACCTAACCAAATCAAAGTCGAAGGACATACAGACAACCTCCCCATTCATACCGCCCAGTTCCCCAGCAACTGGGAACTGTCCGTGATTCGCTCCACCAATGTCGTCCAAATTCTTCAAAGTGATGGTATTACCCCTGACCGCCTTTCCGCAGCTGGTTACGGAGAATTTCGGCCAATTGCTTCCAACGATACTGACGCTGGGCGCGCCAAAAACCGCCGGATTGACCTGATCATTCTCCGCTCCAAATATGACCTGACCGAACCCAGCACCCAAGCTCTTGCTTCTACTCCTGCTACAACCTCTTTACCACTTCAGTCACCATAACGACCTAGAAGGCCAGACTAGGCCTGGCGTCTGCCTTCTTAATCCTTTCTAAGAGGAGAATGACTGTGTCTATTCGCATTGATACTCTAACTCAAGCCAATGCTCCTAGTCTTGATTCTCAAAACTCGCTAGAGAAAAGCAATGACTTTAGTGGTGTTTTATCTCAAACACAAAAGATTAAGCGGCAGGAACTCCAATCGTTTCTTGACCGCCTTGAGACCCAAGGGCAGAAATTATCTCAGTCTCTTTCGATCCGAGATCTGAAAGATTTTCGTGATATGGTTAAATCCTTCCTGCGTTCTACCTTTGGACAAAGTCGAAAAATGCAGGAAAATTCGTCTTGGGATTCCCAAGGACGACCTAAAGTAATGGCACGAGTCGCCAAAATTGATCAATCCTTAGATGAGCTTGGTAAACAACTCCTAGATCAGCAAGGCAAACCACTTGATATCCTAACCAAGATCGATCAAATCCGTGGACTGATCGTCGATTTGTTTGCCTAAGAAATTTTCATGCTCAACTTCCTTTTTAATCTCATTCTCTATTCACTAATTCGCCATGGATTTCTTTTATTTCTTCCCAGTTTAAAAATAAATGTAGAGAAGAGGTGTCAGCTCTTTGTCCAATGCATCTATAGCCAATACTTACGAAGAATTTATTAAGGCTTTTCACCCCAAGAGTGGGCTTGATCTCAAGTTTTATAAGCAAAATCAAATGCAACGACGAATCCTTAGCTTCATGAACTCTCACGGGCATCATACCTATCCAGAGTTTCTAACGACCTTAGGTACAGATTCCGTCTTGTATGACGCCTTCTTTAAACATTTGACCATCAATGTTTCTCAATTCTTTCGGGATGCCAACCAATGGCAAACACTGCGGGAAACAATTATCCCTCTCCTTCTCCACAGTAAAGCTCCCTTGAAACTATGGAGTGCCGGCTGTTCAGGTGGTCAAGAGCCCTACTCATTGTCCATGACGATGATGGATCATTTCTCTAATACCCGTTTTAGCGTCCTTGGTACGGACATTGATGTTAATGTCCTAGAGCAAGCTAAAAACGGCGTCTATAAACAAAATGATTTTGCGAGCACTCCACCCGAAGCCCTGCAGAAGCATTTCACCCTATCTGACAAAGGGTACCAAATCAAAGATACGGTTAAAAAACCAGTCACTTTCCAGCATCAAAATTTGCTAACAGATCGTTTCCAGTCGGGCTTTGATTTTATAGCCTGCCGTAATGTCGTGATCTACTTTACGGACGAAGCCAAAGAACTGCTCTATAAGAAGTTTACGGAGGCCCTCATACCCGGTGGCATCCTCTTTACTGGTAGTACTGAGCATCTCTTTGGCATGAACCATCTAGGACTGAAACCCGTTTCCTCCTTCTTCTACCAGAAACAGTAAACCGCCAAAAGTCCTTCAGCGGTACGCGAAAAGGGTCTCTCACTCTAATCAGTGAGAGACCCTTAAAACTATCTAAACTTAATTCAGGTCGAGCTTAAGCTGAAGGACAGATTCTTTCATACTGTTGGATAAATTCTTCCAAGGGATATGTAACCCCTTTCCCTTGAACCTCCAATGAGACCTGTTGATCCTTAGGATTATAACCAATAAACTTCATTCCCAGTAGTTTGGCCATTTTGGATAATTCGATCCTTGCGCCTCGCCCAAAGTCCTTTAACTTCATCCAACACACGCCCCTTTTTTTGTCTTTCATGACTTCAAAAAGATATTGGGTTTTAACTATCATATCTTATTCACTTTATCCTTGCAACTTTCTTTTTAGCGAAAATTTCAGTTCATCCCCAAAGTCCCAAAACACTAATCCCCGCCAAAATCAGACAACTCCCCAAGATTTTAGATAAGCTAAGATTTTCATGAAGTAGAAACCTACCATAAAGTATGGCCATCACATAACCCAACGCCACCAGCGGATACGCATAGCTAAGCTCCCAGCGTGAGATTACGACCAGCCAGAGAATGGCGCTAACCCCAAAGCAAACAAAACCCAGGAAAATAGCCGGGGTTAAAATAATCGATCCTAATTGTCTCCAAATCCCGGTTACCGTTACTTTACCATAATGGATCATTCCTAAACGAAAGAGAAATTGCCCAGTAGCACCTAATACTATCGAAAACAAGGCCACGATTAACGGACGTACTTCCAAAGTAAGATTCATAAACTTAGAACTCCTTGAAGTTGAATTTGTGATTTAGTTTTCTCGTAATAATCTCTTCTTATGCACATTGATAGAGGGAATAGCTAGGTCCATGTCGAATCCTAAATCATTAATAGAATAACAAAGGCAAACCTATCGAAAGATAGGGACGCAAAGCTAAGGGTCTACAGCTCGCCAGAGCCACGACAGCCAGTTGCCCAATATT
>OMOF01000093.1 GCA_900290375.1 Candidatus Desulfosporosinus infrequens | reverse complement strand
AAATTGGACCGGAAATTTTGAGTGCAGTTTTATTTGAAATAGGGCAAGGTAATAACAAAGTACCCGAAGCTGAGGTAGACGCAGCAGCAAAAAATATCCTGGTTATGCGAAAGTTACTGAAAAATGCAAAGTCAAGAGGCGAAAAGATAAAAGAGGTCAGCGACATAACACTGACCTTACCGTTTAACCTTATTCGTATGGAAAATCTTATGTATAAAAATGTTGATTCGAACCGGATTGCATTATTTGTCGATGAAATACTGCTTCCTGTTTTTACAGTGTAATAAGCAATCTTATCCCAATTATTGTTATCAGAAGTCTTATTGCGATTGGTTGCTATTCCAGATACTACGAATTATCTCCTTTCGCGCGTGCCTTAACATTATATGTAAATCTCAAAAAAATGGAGGCTTTGTGCCTGGAGCCCCATTATGTGAATATCTCAAAAGCAACATCGATCTGTTATGGTTGCTATCTTTAGGCTAGAATAACACAGTTTCTTCCTCGAATTTTCCCTTTATAAAGCGCATTGTCTGCTTATTAAAGAAATCGATGTCTGCCATAATTAGTGAAAATTTCTTTTTATTCCTTTTATAACTTCTAAACTCATTTTCAATCTTTTCCAAAATATATCTTCGGTTATATAGCCTAAAAATCCTCGCTGCTATCGCGTGAAAGCGACCACCGTAGTTTGATTGCTTGCAATGCAACACTATAGCTGGGCTGATCCCAGCTTTCTAAAGCACGATCTAAGTCAAAACAATCGCTCGCCATGAACAGATGCTGTGCCAGCAACACAAGTGATTTATAACTACTAACCAAACCGTGTCCCAAGATTTTATCAAAATCAATTTCCTCTAACTGGGTATGTTTTTTTGCTAACGACCAAATTTCTTTACTTGAAGTAAGAATATAGTATGCAGAATAATAGCCCGACTCGTTTGATTTCTTCGTGTTTACCAGGGCTAAAAAATGTTCTTTGTGTTGGCCACTGGCGTAGTAAATCTGATCGAAATTCATTTGAATTTATTCTCCTTTTATTTTAAAATGCGTGAAAATGCCATATCGGTAATCAAATCTCTGAATATTACTAGACAAAAAAAGCTCGAAGCAATTGGATATAGTATATCCTAATTAGGTAGGGACTGACAATTCATTTATTTGAAACCTGAGTTACACTGAGCTTCATAGGAGCCGGATCGCAAAGCTTACTGCCTCTATTGTCCGTCAGCATAAATTTCTAACGTTTATGGATATAATTACATACCGAACATGTTCCCTACTGAGGATGGCTAGACAGAGAG
>OMOF01000682.1 GCA_900290375.1 Candidatus Desulfosporosinus infrequens | reverse complement strand
CTTTGTTCTCTTTACTACAGCCTGCAAGCAGTATTATCAGGCTGAAAATAAGAATTGCTGGAACAGAATTCTTTCTCCAGTTCATACAACACACCTCTTACAATTTAGCAGAAGCTTTTTCAGATTGTTGTGTTTGCAACTTGATTAGTTCGTCCAGCTTATGTAGCAATTCTTTATCATTTTNNAAAACGCAGAGTACTAAGCATAAAATAGACAACGAATGCAAATAGCCCAAGATTCAAGAGTAAAGGCAAAACGAGAGAATTGATATTTTCAACCGCGCTTTTATCTAATAATCCTCTTCAAAAGATGCTTTATGTGCCTTTTCGTTGTATATTTGTTTCATTAGTTTAATTATACCATCATTGTTAAAGAATCGTATTTCGTTTTCTGGAATCATACCTATATGCTAAACCCTATTGCTGTGTTTAGCATATAGGTCTCTCCAGCAGCAAAATGCACAAAATATCCCAGGCAATTTACACGCGAGTTCATCAACTGGTGCTTCAGATTATCCAGTGTCTACTCTTGGGTTGTGAGCTGGACACCCCGATGCCACACGGTGCGGATGGATAGTNNGCCGTCTACTAGCAGCAAATCAGCGAGTGCTCCAGGAACGATCCGCCCCCGGTCGGTGAGCCCAAACCGGCGTGCGGGGGTGGAGGTAGCTGCACGCAGAGCCTCGATAGGCTTCAAGCCCGAAGCGACCAACAGTTGCAGCTCGTGGTGCAAGCTGGCGCCATGAGCGAGGCCACCAAGGATCGGTAACGGTTCTGATACATCACAGCCTGCTAATATATCCACGCCTGCATCGCGGAGAGCCCGGATCGTTGCATAAGCATCTTCGAGCTTTCCTTGTGGATAGACGTTCATACTGCGCGAGAGGGAGTCGAGCCACTTCTTGCTAAGCCTGGCACGCACTCGTTTGTCTGCAGCCAGCGTGGCTGCGCTATTGCCAAAAGCAGTGGAGAGCGTCACCAAAGTAGGTATAATAAACGCACCAGATGATGCAATATCAGCAATAAGCTCTGGGGTAGGCAAGCGGTCAAAGAACAAGTGTCCCAACCCATCCACTCCGGCATCGATAGCTTGCTTTGTCGCTTCGGTAGTCGTGACGTGGACGATAGCAAGCTTATTATGGCGATGCGCTTCATTCACGGCCGCATTGAGGATCTCATTATCTAATACAGGAAGTCCGGGAAAACCGACACAGGTTCCGTCCTCAATAAAGATTTTGATGTAATCAGCTCCTCCGGCAACCTGCTTGGCGACGAATTTGACTGCCTCATCAGGGGTCTGAACAAACGGATAACAGAAAAATAAGCGTATAAGCAAGTTATTGCTTGAACTCATATATTGAGTTGGGTGACCCCCCTTAGGGGTAACGCCCATTCTAGGGGAACGCATATCAGCAACATCGTTCCGTTCAGATATTTCTTTTCGTTGTTTGGCCGACCAACGACCCATCATTTCAAGCTCTGTGGTAACGCCAAACTTCAGTGCATCATGCAGACCGTCCATGTCGGTATGCACATGAGAGTCGATAAGGCCGGGCATCAGCGTTGAGCCGTGACCATCGATGAAGGTTGCCCCGACTGGCACCACACAACCCAGCGCTTGGATGAGTGCCCCGTTAATTACCACAGTCGTATCGTTGAGGACGCGTTCCCCATCGAAGATGCGCACGTTGGTGATGGCGGTAATCCGATCCGTTGTAACATTGTTTTTCATATGATTCGCCTCCATTTATTTGATAAACTCATCTTAGATGAGAAATTTAAACGGAGCTTAAACGAAAGTAATATATTTAATAAAATTCTGAAACACAGAATACAGCGGAAGGATAGCTCCTGAGCCGTTTTTCCACCGATTTCGTAGTTACTCTTTGATTGGCAATGTCACCTTGAAAGCCGTTCCTTTCCCCTATCACTTCTAGATTTTCATCTAATTTCTTCTTTTGTTCCTCAAGAATATTTCTTTGTAATAATATGATCTCCTTTCTTTTTGATACACTTGAGGGTCCTTCCATACACAGATTCATATAGTCTCTAATATACAAAATAGACATGCCTGCTGTACGCATACATCGTACTTATGGAGCATAATCTGTCCTATACTCACGGAAAAAGGCAAAATAGTATTTCGTGAAGAGATACAGGCGCAGATATCTAAAATTTATAGTATCTAGAATCGATACCGTATGTCATTTATAAAATGCTCTAAAATGACTACCTATAGTGGTGACCTGCCTTATTTACCATCAAACCACTATTCACAATCAGAACTATACTCTCAACGTGCCCGGTCACGTTAAAAGAGCTATATTTCTTATAGTCATAAGTATTTAAGTAATATTCAAAGCCATATGCCCTACAAAATCTTTAAATCTGTTTTTACTAATTTGTATTTAGCTTTCTATAGTAAACCACGACTTTATTTAGTTCATAATATTCTTATTTAACGTCAAAACAGACACAAGTTAGTAGCTCCATTCTTGATTTATAGTTCATTTAAATGGAAAATGCTGTCTTATGACTGAAGTATAGTTTAGTATAATTATCTCCACCAAATAGAGTTAGGGTACTCAACCGAGCCTATCAACACTGTTTCCCCAATTTTAGGTGTTGAAATACCTATGTTGCGTTTTCTCGCTGCCTTAGTTACCCGTTCAATGGGATCTGTCCAATCATGTAAGGCTAACGTAAAGGCTGACCAATGTATGGGGATCAGAATTTTTCCATTCACATCAAAATGAGCCTGAACTGTTTCCTCTGGCATCATATGAATAGCAGACCATCGTTCATCATATTGACCGCATTCAATGAGAGTTAAGTCAAAAGGCCCGTACTTTTCTCCAATCTTTGCAAAATGAGGACCATAACCAGTATCTCCACTGAAATAGACCCGTGATTCTTGCACTACGATTGCCCAAGAACTCCACAGTGTGGTGTCTCGATCGGACACACTCCTTCCTGAAAAGTGCCTAGCTGGGGTACAAACAAATGTCAAACCACCAAGTTTAAATTCATTCCACCAGTCGAACTCTTTAATTTTCTCTGTTTCGACACCCCATCTTGCCA
>OMOF01000420.1 GCA_900290375.1 Candidatus Desulfosporosinus infrequens | reverse complement strand
TGTAAAACGAGATATAAGTATCGCCCCAATAGCCAGAACTGCTCCAGACGTTGCTACAAGGTCTTCATAGAAGACAAGGCGGGTTGGAGGAGAGGCTCGTTTTACGTTTTTAAGGGCTCCTAGGATCAGGCTAAATCCCTTAACCTCGGAACGTGTTTCTCTGGCAATTTCATGCATAGCCTTCGCTAAAACGTACCCGTCAATAGCCATGGAAGTTGCTAGACTAAAGATCGTAAATCCTAATTTTTCGATGAAGATTGGGTGTTGGATTAAATGAATCCCTTCTAGAACGGTTTCATAAGCCATGATCGTAACGACGATTACAGCTCCCATACAGAACACATTAATCAGACGTCCAAAGCCGGTCGGGAAACGGGGAGTTGGTTTTCGCTCTGCGAGAATGCTACCGATAAAGACAAAGATTTGGTTGACGGCGTCTGCGCCGGTGTGCATAGCTTCGGCATACATGGCGCCACTACCGCTGGCGAAGGCAGCAATTCCTTTAAGAATGACAAGGAAGAGGTTGCCTATTGCTGCGTAAAATGATGAAGTATTCCCTTTTTTAATTTGTTCCCAAGGTGTGCTCATGGAGATCGCCCCCAGACTAGTATTTTCATGTTTATGATCCCATTATTTTCGTGGTTTATTCTTAGATCGTGACATAGAACGCTTGATATGCATATCCTAAATTAAAGATGCATGATTGAAAGCGGTGGTAAAGTGAGTTTGTACTTGGCTTTAGGAGATTCGATAACTGTAGGGTATGGTGTTCAAACTGCATTTTCTTTCCCAGTATTATATGCTGATTTTCTCAGAAGGCACAACCCGGATTTGTGTCTGCTCAACTTGGGCGTAAACGGTTTAACGACAAGTGGACTCTTCGCTTTGTTACAATATAATCATAACATTCGCCATTCTGTCTCTCAGGCTTCTCTGATCACACTCACGATCGGCTCCAATGATTTGCTGCACCTGATTGGAAGTCCCAACCAGAGTATTAACACATCTCAGTTACCCATAATCTTCAATAACTTGAGCCAAGTTCTCATGCAGGTCGGGGCGGAGATTAGACGGCTCAATCCTATTGCGACGGTTAAAGTAGCCACTCTTTATAATCCTCTGCCAGCGGGCCCCTATGCACTATATATGGCACTGGCGCAGGGGGTTATTGACAATGCCAATTTAAGAATTGTGACATGGGCGAAATATTATGGATTTGAAGTGGTCTATTTAGATCGTAAGTTCAGAGGAAAAGAGTGGTTGCTTATCGGTCGAGATCATGTGCATCCCAACGAAGCAGGGTATCAACTGATTGCTAAATCCTTTGCTCGGTAATAGTTGAGTTTCGAGCTTTCCACATTTAGCTAATGGATAAGGTCCGATAAGGCATATAAAAGAAAATAACCAGTCAAAGATGCTATGGATATTTTATACTTTCTGACTAGT
>OMOF01000178.1 GCA_900290375.1 Candidatus Desulfosporosinus infrequens | reverse complement strand
TAGGAGTCACTTTAATATTTACCCTTGCCATAAAATTAAATGCTGGGCGCCTTGACAGAAGACAAGTTCGGCTTACTAGAAGAAGGGAGTCCAATCCGTGAATCACGTGACTAAAACGTTCTTAGAGCGCAGTCTGAAATTCATTGCCTTTTGGGTCGTGGTTGGCGGACTTATCTTCCTGCTCGGACATTTCATTTATTTATTCTTACCCTTTGTCCTTGCATTTATTATGACTGCAACGATCAATCCCTTGAGGAATTTTCTTGTGAATAAAGCCCATTTCCATCTAAGGGTCGCTGTTTTAACCGCAATGTTCGTTGAAATTGGCGGGTTAGGTGTTATAATCGTTCTTCTAGTTATACGACTTATTCGAGAAATTCAGGATATTTACATTCACTGGCCCATTTACAATGAATTGTTACAACACTTTTTTGCTCACTGGCTTGCCAAAGTAGAAATTTATTACTTAAAATTACCCGGAAATAATCTTGATACTATCAATAATACAGTCAAAGGATTCACGAACACTATTCCTGCAGATTTAGCTTATCTGTTATCGTTTGCTGCCAAAATCCCTGAAATTATTATCGTAATTGTGATTGCTGTAGTTGCGACTTTTTTTATGTCCAGCAGCTCAAGGAGATATCTAAACGAATTTTTGCAGATCTTTCCGTTAGAATGGCGCGATCATCTCAGCGAGTTAGGGCGAGATTTTTCCCGTGCCTTTGCGGGTTTTATCCGGGCGGAATTTATCGTTTTCCTGATTACATTGTTTTTTTCCATCGTCGGATTAACGTTTCTTCACGCCAAATTTGCAATTGTCTTAGGAACTATAACTGGGATCTTTGGCATACTTCCTGTATTAGGGGTGGGGATCATTCTTGTACCTTGGTCGATATTGGCTTTCATAAGTGGACATAGTTTGTTGGCTGTCGAGCTCTTACTATTGACCACTTTTATTACGATTTTGAGACACATTATTGAGCCTAAGATTCTTGGTGACAACGTAGGGCTTGATCCGCTCTTTGTTCTCATGAGCATGTATATTGGTTTGGCGTCAACTGGGGTAATCGGGTTGATCTTAGGTCCATTTATCCTAATTGCCTACCAAGCTTTACGAAAGGCTGGAGTTTTCCGTAATCTCTAATATAGTTATACTCATTCACTTCTAAACCTAAGCCGCTCAGAAGTAGGGCTGGGTTGGCTTTCATTTGGCTTTTAAGCGTTGGTTATCTTATAATGAGATCATAAAGAATGATCGAGACAATTTAGGAGTTGACATTTCTTGGATAAGGGTAAAAAGGTTGTAACCTTAGCCTTCGGTTGTCAGATGTCTGAACGTGATGCTGAAACATTGACAGAGATCGCCAGACAGGTTGGCTATACTAGTTCGGATGAACTTGAAAACGCAGACTTAGTGCTTGTTAATACCTGTTGCGTGAGAGAAAGTGCAGAAAATAAAATACTTGGGAAAATCGGTGAACTTAAAAAGCTGAAGGAAAGAAATCCTCATGTAAAGATTGCCATCCTTGGCTGTATGGTTCAACAACCGGGCGCTTTAGAACGGTTACAAAAACGTGCACCCCATGTAGACATCTGGGCAGGAACTCATAATTTGCACGATTTCGCTGTTCTGTTGCAGCGAGCAGAGCAGGGAGGAAAAGTAGCAGAAGTTTGGCAAGAGCCTAAATTAACGCTGGAAAATACCCCACTCGTGGAGCAAGGCAAGCTGCACGCGAACGTTAATATTATGTACGGATGCGATAATTTCTGCTCTTACTGCATTGTCCCCCACGTACGAGGTAGGGAACGAAGTCGTAATCCTGAAGAAATTATTCAAGAAATCAAGTACCTTGTTGCCAGCGGAACCCGTGAAGTTACGTTGTTAGGACAGAATGTAAATTCCTACGGTAAGGAGTTTTCACCCGCCTATGACTTTGCGGATTTACTCCATAATGTGGATCAAATCCCGCTCCTTTTACGGATACGCTATATCACTTCACATCCCAAAGATTTATCAGATAAGCTGATTGAAACTGTCGCAGAGGGGGAGAAAATTTGTGAGCACTTTCATCTCCCTATCCAGTCAGGCAGTAATTTAATTTTACAACGTATGAATCGGAAATACACAAGGGAATACTATTTAAGTCGAGTTCAAGAAATTCGTAAACTTCTTCCGCAGGCCAGCTTGACCACGGATATTATTGTCGGCTTCCCAGGAGAATCGGAAGAAGATTTCGAACAAACTCTTACTATGATGGCAGAGGTCCATTACAGTCAAGCCTTCACTTTTATGTATTCTAAACGCTCAGGAACCCTGGCGGCTCTTATGGAAGACCAGATTCCTTTAGACGTTAAGAAACGACGTTTACAGAGATTGATGAGTGTACAAAACCAAGAAAGCTTGGCATTACGGCAACATATGATCGGGAAAATGTATGAAGTTCTTGTGGAAGGCCCCAGTAAAACGAATCCTCAGCGTTTAACTGGACGAACCCGCGGAAACGAACTCGTTGTTTTTAGTGGTAATCAGGAATTTATTGGGTCCTTGGTTAACGTACGGATCACTGAGGCTGGATCGTGGACTTTATTAGGAGATATTGAAAGATCTTAAAGAATCCGTTAACCTAAAATTTAATGCAGGAATTAAGAGTTCTATGTAGAATGTAATATTTGGAGGTGTAGAATTATGACAAATGAAATTACTGAAAAAGCGGGGCTTTTAGCTGATGCTATAGCCCGATGCCCAGAGCTTGCCGAACTACGCAGCTCGGAAGATGCGATGGCTGCTGACGAATCGGCCCAACAATTGATTGCAGAATTACAGAAAGCTCAAGAACGGTTTATGAAGAATCAACAAGATGGTAATGAGCCTTCTGAAGCCGATAAAAATGTAGTCGATGAGATCGAAACCAAAGTTGAGGCCAATGTTGCTATTGCCGCTTACATGCGAGCGCAAGACAAATTCACAGAAATGTTGGATAGTGTCAACTCTATTCTAGCGGGAGCTATTGCTAGCTCTTCAGACGGTTGTTCCTGTGGAGAAGATGGTTGTGATAGCGGTGGGTGTGATACTGGTGGGTGCGGTAGCGGTGGCTGCGGTTGCGGAGGTCGCTAACCTTAGACGAAGTACAAGAAAGTATAAAGAAAACCCCAATAATATTATACTTTCTAATATTCTAAAAAAGGGAAGGGCTAAATCTGTAGCTCTTCCCTTTTAGGATTTATTTAAATCCTAAAACCAGAAAACTGCTTAAGGTGGTCTCTTTCGGTAGGGGCAATTCATGAATTGCCCCTACTATCCTGAATGGTAGAAGAAAACTTGGTTTGAACTAATTTTTTAAAGGGAGACTACAAGGTATGAGCACCCCGATGATGCTTCAATATCGAGGAATTAAAGCAAAAGCACCTGATGCTATTCTTTTTTATCGACTGGGTGATTTTTATGAAATGTTTGGAGAAGATGCAGAATTAGCTGCTCCCATCTTACAAATAGCTTTAACTGGGCGAGATGCAGGGGAAGGGAATCGAATCGCCATGTGTGGAGTCCCTTATCACGCTTTAGATAATTATTTGTCAAAGCTTGTCAAAGCCGGCCATAAAGTTGCTATTTGCGAACAAGTGGAAGATGCCAAAAATTCTAAAGGAATTGTCAAACGTGATATTATTAGGATTGTCTCTCCCGGCACTCTGACAGAATCCTTGGCTGAGCGTAACAATCATTACTTAGCCAGCGTGTATTATGATGAATACTGGGGACTTGCCTTTCTCGATCTCTCTACAGGTGAATTTACGATTTTTCAAACTCCAGAACTTGAGGTTCTCCTCGCAGAACTGTCCCGGATTAACCCAGCCGAACTTTTACTGCCCCCTGAACTCATGAAAAAATCTAAGCTTTGGGTGGGTTATTACTGCAGCGTGCGGGAGCGAAAAACATTTTCCGGTCAGGGGTTGAGAGATCGATTTAATGGGCAGTTGGATTTATTCCGAGAATTACCAGTTGCAACCCAAGCCGCCACTGCTTTATGGACCTACCTACTGGAAACGATGCCAGGCGTTGAGCCAACGCATATTATCGAGATAAAAACCTTCCGTTCCGAGCACTGGATGTTTCTCGACCAGTGGACCCGTCGCAACCTAGAGCTGACAGAATCCCTCCGAAGTCAAGGAAAAAAAGGAACGTTGCTATCCGTTCTTGACGTGACACAAACTGCTTTTGGAGGGAGGCTTATAAAGCATTGGATTGATAAGCCCTTGCTGTCGCAAGCTGAAATAGAACGACGCCTAAACGCTGTCGAAGAATTGACAACTGATTCATTTCTCCGCCAGGATTTATTTAAGCTACTTGCTCAAGTATATGATCTTGAACGCCTAATGGGGAAGGTTTCGTATGGAACTGCCAACGCGAAAGACTTATTATCCTTGGCGCAAACCTTGGCTCTCCTTCCTGAAATTTCCACGCTGCTTACGTCTAGCTCTGCCGAAACTCTAAAAATTAACTCACCTCATCTTGAGGGTCTTGATCCACTTGTCTCGAAACTGCAAAGTGCGCTTAATCCTAGTCCCCCGATATCCCTGCGCGATGGAAATATCATTAAAACTGGTTATTCTCAAGAAGTAGATGAATTGAGATATATTTCTACAGGAGGAAAAGAATGGGTTTCTAAGCTGGAGAACGCTGAACGTGAACGATCCGGAATTCGATCCTTGAAGATAGGATATAACAAAGTTTTTGGCTACTATATTGAAATTACCCATGCCAATGCCCATCTTATTCCGACTGACTATCAACGCAAGCAGACCCTGTCCAATGCAGAGCGCTTTATTACGCCCGAGCTGAAAGAATACGAACAAAAAATAGTGGGAGCTGAGGAGAAACTCAAAGACTTAGAGTACGACCTTCTTTTAGCCCTCCGGGAAGACGTTCGTTCTTATACTAAGATTATCTTGCACGTTGCCCAAGTATTAGCGGAAATTGATGTCTTTGTCAGTTTGGCAGAGGTTGCTGTTCGTAACCACTATGTGCGTCCCCAGCTTATACAGAGTGGTGAAATTCTTATCATTGAAGGCCGTCATCCAGTCGTTGAACAAATGCTTGAGCCTGGGGTGTTCGTTCCCAATGATACACAAATGTCAGAGAGTCACCATCTAGCACTCATCACTGGTCCCAATATGGCAGGAAAATCGACCTACATGCGTCAAGTCGCCTTGATTGTCCTCATGGCCCATATTGGATCATTTGTACCTGCTAAGCAGGCTGCTATCGCTCAGATTGACCGTATCTTTACCCGGGTTGGTGCATCGGATGATGTAGCGGCCGGACAAAGTACCTTTATGGTTGAAATGCAAGAAGTCGCCCATATTTTAAAGTATGCCACAAGTAAAAGTTTGATCATATTAGATGAAATCGGACGTGGAACAGCGACGTTTGACGGACTTAGCATTGCCTGGGCTGTTGCCGAGCATCTCGTTCAACATCTTGAGTTCAACCCTAAAACCCTTTTCGCCACTCATTATCATGAACTGACACAACTTCAAGACGATTTTCCAGGGTTATTTAACCTTCATGTGGGCGTCAAGGAACGGGGAGAGGACATCGTTTTTTTGCACAAAATATTGCCCGGTAAAGCAGATCGTAGTTATGGCATTCAAGTAGCACGCTTGGCTGGGCTTCCACAAGAATTGCTTCAACGTGCCAAAATCGTGCTTTTAGAATTAGAAGCTACCAAGCCAGTGCATGCTGTGCTTAATCCATCCCAGGTAGTTACTCAAATTTCGCTTTTTGACGTTCCACAAATCCACCCGCTTTTGCAAGAAATTAACCAACTAGCACTGGAAGACATGACTGCGCGCCAAGCCCTGCAATATCTCTTTGACTTTCGTGAGCGCCTTCAAGCTACAGAAAGAGGGGTGTAAAGATGTCTAATCAAGTGGGTATTGATGTGGGGGGGACCTATACTGATGCCGTGTTTATTCATGATGGGAATATTCAACATACAGCCAAAATACCCACCCGGTCCGAAAATATAGTGGAAACTCTCTTGGATGCCTTTGATTCGTTAAATTTTGTTGATGAAACTTCAATTGACCAAATTTCAGTAAGCACTACGCTTGTAACAAATGCCATTCTTCAAGATCGAATGACTCCTGTCAAGCTACTTCTTTTTTCTGGAAATGGAATGAAAGTCGATGCTCTTCCTTGGCCGGTTAGTTATCGTGAGCTCTCAGGGGAAATTGATTTTCGAGGTCGAGAAATTGAGCCACCCGACCAAGGAGAATGGGAAAAACTTAAATCTTTCGATCTGGGTGAGCCCGCTCTAGGTGAGAAGCCTGCCCACGTCGCCATTGTTGGGAAGTTCTCCCACAGGAACAGCCTTCATGAAGAACAACTTGCCAGCTATCTAAGGCAAAGTAATCCTTCCCTACAGATTGCTTTGGGGCATGAGTGGGGACAAGCTAATTTTTATCGACGTAGTCTGACTACCTATCTTAATTTAGGCGTTTCGGACTTATATCATCAATTCGCCCAACAATTGCAAACTGCCGTAAGGACTCGAAAAATTAACGCCCCGATTTCAATTTTAAAAGCCGATGGCGGGGTTTTGCCTCTAGCCAAGCTTCGGCCCATCGATTCCATTTATTCTGGACCAGCCGCTAGTGTACTAGCCGCTTTGGCTCAAAATGAAACAAGTACTTCTTCAATTATCGTGGACATTGGCGGAACAACCACAGATCTGGGACTTGTTCTTTCGGGAGCCCCGTTGCTCAGTTCCAAAGGAGCCCAGATTGGTCCTTTTGCAACGCTTGTCCGTTCACTAGCAGTCCGTTCAATTCCGGTGGGGGGGGATTCTGTCCTTCGTGCCACAGAACAGGGATTTAGCCTCGAAAGTTATCGCCATGGTCCAGCTTATTGTCTGGGCGGAAACGTGCCGACGCCAACGGATGCAATGCGTTATCTGGGGCTGATTAGTTATGGGAACGAGCAACTTGCGGAAGAAGGCCTGGCCTCTATTTTGCCTCAGGAGAGGCGATCACCAAAGTTTCTGCACGAACTCGCCACAGCTGTGATGGAGACGATGGTCGACCGAATTGTAGAGGCCATCAATTCCCTAAAGCGAGAGTGGCAAGAAGAGCCCGCTTATAAAGTGTGGGAGGTTCTCCATCCCCATGAAAACCAAACCTTTCACACCTTGGTCAGCGGGGGAGGCGCCCGGGGAATTACCGCTGCCTTAGAAAAACGACTCAGGACTCCTGTTCAGTTGGGTTGTTATTCGGAAATTTCTAATGCTCTTGGTGCGGCTATGGCCCGACCTACCTTCGATTGCACCCTTCATCTTGACACTTATCTAAAACATTACCGCGTGGCAGAGACCGGCGAACAGGGAAAATGGAAAGGATCTCTTCGCCCTTACCTCGAAGTGGAAGAGTTTCTCGATACCCTTGCTCAGCAGCAAGCTGTCCGCTATGGGATTAAGATTCAAGACCTCGAAAAAGACCCCTTTGATTTCTTTCCTATTGTTCAAGGTTATAAAACTGTAGGTCAAATTGTCCGTGGGGCCGTTCATCAACGACCTGGGGTGATAGGGAGGGTCAGTATATGAAACGAACCGGAATTTTGTTTTTTCCTGCCTTTGATTGGTCACTCGGTGACTCCCATCCAGAACGTGAAGAACGCCTGCTCTATACTCAGGAGCAGTTGTTTGAAGAAGGAATTCTTGACTTGCCTCAAATCAAACAGTTTTCACCACGCGTTGCCACTCGCCATGAGGTTTTGCGGACTCAAGCGTTATTCCCTAACTCTGAAGCGCATACAAGTACCTTAGATGCTCACCTCATTGCCGCAGGGAGTGCGATCTTACTCGGTGAGGCACGGGTCCGCGGGGACATAGCCAATGGTTTTGTCCTAGCACGTCCGCCAGGGCATCATTCCGGAGCGACTGTTTGGGGAAATCGTGGTTTTTGTACGCTAAATAATGAAGCTATTCTCGTGAACCATCTGCGGGCGCAGTTTGGTATTCAGAAAATTGCTATCGTCGATACTGATGTCCACCACGGAGACGGTACCCAAGATATCTTTTATCACGACCCCAATGTCCTGTTTATTTCCCTCCACCAAGATGGACGCACACTTTATCCCGGTACTGGTTTTGTCAATGAAAAAGGGGGTCCGAATGCCTGGAATCAGACCTTAAACATCCCCCTTCCACCGGGGACCGGAGATGAAGGGTATCACTACGTTCTGGAAAACTGGGTTCTGCCGCAACTCCAGGCCTTTGCTCCGGATTTAATTATTAATTCAGCTGGGCAGGATAATCATTTCACGGATCCCTTAGCCTCGATGAATTTAACCGCAGGTGGTTATGGGCGGATTACCGAACTTCTTCAACCGGATTTAGCGGTCCTTGAAGGCGGGTATTCCATCGAAGGGGCTCTGCCTTATGTCAACTTGGCAATACTACTGGCGCTGGCCGGAGAAGATTACCATCATGTCCGCGAACCTCAGAAACTAGATCATCCCGTATTAACTTTAGCAAGCCTCAAGCCGTACCTTCAGGAACTTAAAAAACAACACCAAACATTTAAACCCAACTTCACCATTCAGAACAAAGAATTTTTCCCTCAAGGGAATTGGATATATATTCCTCATAACGTCTATTATGACACAGAAGGTTTTCAAGAAACCCGCCATGATTACATCCGGCAATGCAGCCATTGCGCGGGGACAATCTATATTGAGAGCCGACGTTCTTCATCTCCACAGTCAATATTGGTGAGAATTCCGTTCCAAGCTTGCCCAGAGTGTGAGCAAGCAGGCTATGACCTTTGGGACCATCTCCTCCACCATAGTGAGCATACTTCAAGTGGTTTATTGCAGAATCAGCTCCACGACAAATTATTTGTTTGGGAGAGGAAAGAAGGATTGACGCAGCTTTGACATCGGTTATTCATATTCTTGACTCTCACTCAGCCAACCAAATTGCCGCTGGCGAAGTGGTTGAGCGTCCTGCTTCTGTGGTCAAGGAATTGGTCGAAAACGCCTTAGACGCTGAGGCGAAACACATTGACATAACCATTGAAGGAAACGGGGTGCCGTTAATTCGGGTGCGGGATGACGGCTGTGGAATCTCAGTTTCAGATTTGCCTTTGGCCGTTATACGCCACGCAACAAGTAAAATCAGTCGGATTGAAGACCTTAATCATTTGCGAACCCTTGGGTTCAGAGGGGAGGCTTTACCGAGTATCTCCTCAGTTTCTCACCTAGAAATATCCTCTCGTCCGGCAGATGAAGTTGCTGGAGTATCCCTAGCGCTTAACGGTGGGGAGCAAGGAGAGTTTAAAGAAGTGGGGTGCCCTGTCGGAACCTCCGTGACGGTTCGTAATCTTTTTTTCAATACGCCCGCTCGCTTAAAATTTCTCAAATCCACACCGACAGAATTCGGCCTGATAAGCGATACTGTCGGTCGAATTGCCCTTGCCCATCCAGAGATCGCTTTTTCTCTGGTCCACCCGCAGCAAGTAGTTTTGCAAACGTCCGGACGCGGAGATTTACGGGAAACTATTGGGGCTATCCTCGGTCATGCTCTCGCTCGACAGCTGATGCCGATTAAAGCCCAACATGAAGCTTGGCAGTTAGAGGGCTATATTAGTCCACCGGATCTGGTCCGATCTTCCAAGCAAGCTCAAACCTTTATGATCAACGGACGAATTGTTCGCTCCCCGTTCTTAAGTCGTGCCCTCGAGGAGGGGTATCATACTCTCGTTCCTGTTAAGCTTCACCCAGTTGTGGTACTTCATCTGCATATTCCACCTTCAGAGTATGATGTGAATGTTCATCCCACAAAAATGGATGTGCGGTTTAAGAACGAGCAAGCCCTTACTACTTTTATCAGCCAGTCGGTGCATCAAACCCTAATTAAGAGTATACCTTTACCTTCGTTTCAAACCAAACCTACATTGCCTCTTACTCTTAATTATGAACAGACCTTTAAACCACAACAAACAAAACCACAACAAACATTCGACCAATCAAAATTATTCAACCCCACACTAGACAAGTTTAGAATACTTGAAGATCAAGAATCCTGCGCATCGTATCAAAAATCTTCAGATAACCCAGATAGATCAGATAGATCAGATCCAAATAGTCAAATTAATTTATCCTTAAGTATGTCCAATTCCCAAAGCGATTTGGATACTCAAGATCTTCTTCCTACCCAAACTGATTCACAAACTCAAGATATTCTAGCCAATTTTTGGCCATTAGCGCAGCTTTTCAATACCTATATCCTAGCTACCGATGGCGAAGTCTTGCTGATGATTGACCAGCATGCTGCTCACGAGCGAATTAACTATGAACGATTGTTAATGGAGTTTAAAGCCAGAGAACAAGCCAGTCAAACACTTCTGATCCCCTTGCCCATGGAGTTCACGTTACAAGAGGAACAAGTACTTTTAGAACGTTTGTGGATTCTTAATGAAATGGGATTCATTCTGGAGCAATTTGGCTCACGAACTTATTTATTACGCGGTGTACCGGTTCAGACAGGTACTTTACAAGCGGACAGGTTACTACGTCAATTTATCGAGGAGGTGCTGCTGAAAAACTCGACCCCAAGTTTTGATAAGCTGTTGGAGGAATGGATTTATTTGTTAGCTTGTAAAGAATCTATTAAAGCTCAAGCTTCACTTTCATTGCTGGAGATGGAACAATTGATTTCCCGACTTCGCCAAACCCATAATCCTTATACCTGTCCCCACGGACGCCCAACGATGGTTAGAATGACCCGTTTGGAAATAGAAAGACGCTTTTACCGTACATAACCTTCGCGAAGTTTGTACGCACTGTAACATGGGCATACTGTCCGTAGGGGCACGATGCATCGTGTCCCGTACTGGAAAGATCGACATAATGGATACAATTGATACAACAAAACGAAAAGGGGCACAATGCATCGTGCCCCTACCGAAACGATAAAGAAAACGGGAGGCTCCATGGTTAATGAAATCCCTATCCTTTTGAAAACAACGCATTCTGACTCAGAGCTCCAAGAAAGACTTCAGTGGTTTCGTCAGCAACCCGGATGCAGCTGGATGCTCACCCAGAGTGAAGAAGAGGTAGCAGAACTGACCCTTACACGTCAGGGGGTTTTTTTGACGAATGGGACGGAAAAACTTTCCTTCCACCCAAGTATGGCTCTCATTCGGCTGATTAATATCCTGCGCGGTGGATCTGATCGTTATCTGGAGGCAACCCAATTAAAGGCTGGAGACACTATAATCGATGCTACACTAGGGTTAGGAACTGATGCTCTGATTGGGGCATGGGCTGTCGGCGACAAAGGAAGTGTTCTAGCCTGCGAACAATCTTCGATCTTAGCCGCTCTAGTTAAGGACGGTTTAAACCATTTTCAGGAGCTTATTCCCAACGCTAAAAATAAAGAGAAGCAGGACTCTTGGGCTGCTTTGGCACAAGCTGCTCGGCAGGTTGAAGTTCACTGGGGAGAACACGGTGAATTCTTTGGTCGTATCCCCTCCCGCTCAGTCGACGTTGTATATTTTGATCCCATGTTTCGCCACACACGTAAGCAGTCCGACTCAATCCAGCCCTTACATCAGTGGTCAGAGCATAGTCCGCTTGATCAGGAGGCCGTGGTCGAGGCTTGTCGAATTGCTCGGAACAGGGTTGTGCTGAAAGAACGAAAAAACAGTTCTGAGTTCCGACGTCTTGGCTTTGAAATACTACTCGGAGGTCGCTACAGTCCTGTTGATTATGGTATTATTTTGGTTTAAGGGGGGATGGTTTTGTGTATCCATTAATAATAATTATCGGCCCGACTGGTGTCGGTAAGTCTGCTCTTGGTTTAGCCCTAGCCCAGGAAATCGGCGGTGAAATTATTTCTGGAGATTCTGTTCAGGTATATCAGAAACTTGATATTGGTTCAGCAAAACCGTCTCCGGCAGAACTCCACCTCGTTCCACATCACCTAATTGATTACCTAGATCCCTCAGAACCGTTTACTGCAGCTCAGTTCAAGCTGTTAGCCACTTCCCTGATTGAAGAGATTAGAGGGCGTGGGCATGTTCCGATTGTGGTCGGGGGGACAGGACTATATATTCGTTCCTTGCTCGATCCCTACGATTTCTCTCAACATGGCTCTGAGGAAATTCGCTCCAAATGGAAAGAATTTGCCGTGGCACACGGGAACTCGGAATTGCATGAAGTTTTGAAAATACGTGACCCTAATACAGCAGATCAGTTGCATCCTAACGATGTTTTTCGGATTATTCGCGCCCTTGAAGTCTTGGAATTAACTGGCCAAACTCTGTCCAGCCAACGGCAATTTCGTGATGATGAATACCAGCCGCTTGACCCATCAGTCTTCTATATAGGGCTAACTGCTCCCCGCGAGGTAATCTACGAACGAATCAATCAACGCTGCGTCACGATGCTAGATCAGGGTTTAATCGAAGAAACCTTAACTCTTATCAACAGTGGTTATGCCCAGACCTTAAAACCATTAAAAAGTATTGGCTATCGTCACGCGCTTTGGTATATACAGGGGTTAGTGACGCAACCGGAAATGCTACGTATCCTGCAAAGGGATACTCGCCATTTTGCCAAACGCCAATTGACCTGGTTCCGTCGTGATCCACGGATCAGTTGGTACAATATAGCGACCGCATCGAAGGTTATTCTTGAGTCTATCTTACAGACTTGCGGAGCTAGTCAAACTCGTGTAGAATAGGTAACGTAGAAATATCAGGTGATGGAGGTAAATATATGAATAAATCGCCCATCAATTTACAAGATGCTTTTTTAAATCAAGTGCGTAAGGAAAACCTTCCGGTGACCATTTATTTGGTTAACGGGTTTCAACTTAAGGGACTTATCAAAGGATTTGATAACTTCACGGTTGTTATCGAGTTTGAAGGCAGACAACAGATGGTTTATAAACATGCTATTTCGACAGTTATGCCGATTCGACCGATTAACTTAGCCGCGGCGTGTGCCGGAGAATCAAATACAAGTACTCAATAAACATAAAGTTAACATAAAGTTAACACAAGATTATCATAAGATTAACACAAAGTTAACGGATAAGCTTCAAAGCATAAAAAACTAAGTTCGGTTATTTACCGAACTTAGTTTTTTACTTGAATTCAATACATAACTATGATATCTTTAATTCATATGCTTTTATCTTGCTGAAAGAAAGGAACTCAACCCAACTATGGAAACTCGAAATTTAAGAAACATTGCAATTATCGCTCACGTTGATCATGGGAAAACCACGCTCGTTGATGCCATGCTGAAACAGAGTGGAACCTTCCGGGCTAACCAACAAGTAATAGAACGCGTTATGGATTCCAATGATTTAGAGCGTGAACGTGGAATTACCATTCTCTCCAAAAACACCGCCGTGCACTGGCAAGGAACCAAGATCAATATTATTGATACACCAGGTCATGCCGATTTCGGGGGCGAAGTCGAGCGCGTCCTACAGATGGTTAACGGGGTACTCCTTATTGTCGATTCCTTTGAAGGTCCGATGCCTCAAACTCGTTTTGTGTTGCGGAAAGCCTTAGAACTCAAGCTTGTTCCTATTGTGGTGATTAATAAAATTGACCGACCTGATGCCCGACCGGCTGAAGTAGTCGATGAAGTCTTAGACCTCTTTATTGAACTCGGAGCAGAAGACGAGCAGTTGGATTTTCCAGTCGTATACGCATCGGCCCGTGCAGGAATTGCAGGACTGATACCGGATGCTTTGGCGGATTCATTAGTACCCTTATTCTCTGTCATTTTGGAGAACATCCCGGCCCCGGTTGTCGACCTTGAAGCTCCCTTTCAGATGCTCGTTACAACGCTTGACTACGATGATTATGTTGGCAAAATCGTCGTTGGTCGAATTGTGCGAGGGACAGTTCATCAAAACGAAAATGTCACCTTAATCAAGCGAGATGAAAGTTTTGAACGGGTTAAGGTCGGAAAAGTTATGATCTTTGAAGGCTTAAAACGCCAAGACGTGCCGGAAGCGTCAGCTGGAGAGATTGTAGCTCTGACCGGCTTGACCAGTGCAAATATTGGCGAAACAGTGGCTTGTGCTTTGAGTCCTGAAGCCTTACCCACCATTGAAATCGACGAGCCCACCTTGTCTATGAATTTTATGGTTAATAACAGTCCTTTTGCCGGACGAGAAGGGCATTTCGTGACCTCGCGGAAGTTGCGCGAGCGTCTTTTTAAAGAAGTTGAGACCAATGTTAGCCTTAGGGTTGCTGAAACAGACTCGGCAGATTGTTTTCAAGTATCTGGCAGGGGAGAGCTTCACCTTTCTATTCTGATTGAAAACATGCGTCGGGAAGGATATGAACTTCAAGTTTCTAAACCCGAAGTAATTTATAAGACGATAGACGGTGTCAAATGCGAACCGATTGAGTTCTTAATTTGTGACCTTCATGAGAGTACACTGGGATCCATCATGGAGCTACTAGGAAAACGCAAAGCAGAGATGGCCAATATGACCAGCCTCTCGGCAACTCAACTCCGTTTGGAATTTAAAATCCCAGCCCGGGGCCTGATCGGTTTTCGTGGTGACTTCTTATCCGAAACACGGGGTGAAGGCATGATGAGCCATGTGTTCTTGGGTTATGAACCCTATAAAGGGGATATCCCCGGCCGAAATCGTGGCGCGCTCATTGCCTTTGAAGAGGGTGAAACCAATGCCTACGGCCTTTATTCTGCTCAAGAACGAGGAAATTTGTTTGTCGACCCGGGCCTGCATGTATATGCGGGTATGATTGTGGGAGAGAATAAGCGTGAACAAGATATTGAAGTGAACGTTTGTAAGAAAAAGCAACTCACCAATATGCGGACCAGTTCGGCTGATGAAGCATTGCGCCTTGATAAACCTAGGGAATTTTCCTTGGAGCAATCGTTAGAATTTATTAACGATGATGAGTTAGTCGAAATTACGCCTAAGAGTGTCCGTCTCCGTAAGAAATTTTTAGATCACCAATCACGCGTCCGTTATTCTAAGACCTTAACAGGGAAATAATAACAACTCGATTTTCTGGACACCTTTTGTCCTTACTTGCGTATAGTAGTAAGGATGGGAGGTGCCTGTACTTATGACAATACGTGTTACGTTTAGACCGGACAATCACTTGCCTCCGGTCATTCAGTCTCCCTTACCCCGCGAGACGGCACAAATTATTACACCCGTGCCAGAGTTGGTTGGACTGGGAAGATCTCGTAAGAATAATGTTGCTTCCCTTGAAAAAGACAAAGATAAAGTTGTGGAAATCCTCGATGAATTAGAGGCCTTAACTGGATTAGTAACCGTGAAACGACTTATTCGGGATTTACAAGCCTTTGTGGAAATTCAAAAGCGCAGGGCACAAGAAAAACTGATTGCAGAGCCCCTTGTTTTACATATGATTTTCCGTGGGAACCCAGGAACCGGCAAAACAACAGTGGCACGTTTGGTCGGGCGACTGTTTAAAGAGATGGGGGTTCTTCAAAAAGGGCAAGTGATTGAATGTGAGCGGGCTGACCTGGTTGGAGAATACATAGGGCACACGGCACAAAAGACCAGGGAACAACTAAAAAAGGCGTTAGGTGGCGTTCTTTTTATAGATGAAGCCTATTCGTTAGCCCGTGGCGGAGAAAAAGATTTTGGCAAAGAAGCCATTGATGCGTTAGTTAAAACCATGGAAGATAATAAAGATAATCTCGTGTTAATCTTAGCTGGCTATCGCCAGGAAATGGAATGGTTTTTACAAACCAATCCTGGACTTCGATCACGTTTCCCTATACATATTGATTTTCCGGATTATACTCTCGACGAATTGTTGTCCATCGGGAATTTGATGTTTAAAACCCGCCAATATGAGCTAACTTCAGAGGCCAGAGAGGCACTCCGCTTGCAGCTCGGTAATTTGCTTATTTCACATCCTTATGCCGGTAATGCTCGACTTGTCCGCAACCTTGTCGAAAAGACAGTGCGAAAACAGGCTGTTCGGTTATTCAGGAAGCCTAGTTCCAGCCGCGAAGAACTAATCCAAATCTTGCCTGGGGATATAAACCTAGAAGAACTCTAGTCTTGTATGGTTTTCATTACTTCATAGACACCTACTTTTAGAAGTGGGTGTTCTAGGTACCTCACATAATACAAAAGAATAAGAGGTTTAGTATGGATATGGACATTTCGGGAGACTTGTCGGGAATTCGGGCAAGCCAGATACAAGAACTTAAAAATCTTTCTGAATTTGTAACTGAACGTTCAGAACTGATCCATCCTGAAATCCTAGCTGGGTTGCTGCGCCTCACTCAACTTTGGAATCGAGAAATTGCTGTATATCTTTCCCGTCCCGGCGCCTTGTTGGCCGCTGCCGTGGGGCAACATGCCACAGTAACGCTCCCGCCGATCAAGGGGAGATCGATTGGGAAACATTTGAGGTGCATACATACCCATCCCAATGGGGACTTCAGACTCAGTCCACTAGATCAGAGCGCTCTGTTATCTCTTCAACTAGAAAGTATGACTTCTGTCGGGGTACTCGATGGGAAGCTTACGGGTATTCAAATATCCTATCGAACAGGGGAGAGCGAGCCCTTGATAGTTAACCTCAGTTCTAAAACTTGGCACACGTTTGACTATAATGAGCCAATTTCTGGCCTTTCCAAAGGAATGGCGAATCCAACCAAGACTAATACGTCACCTGGAAAAGAGCTCGCTTTCCTTATAGCTTTGCAGGACGGTGACCAAGAGGTTAATGAAGATCTGAGGGAACTACGAGAGCTGGCCCGTACAGCCGGTGTAGACGTGGTCGGGCAACTTGTTCAACTTCGGCGTTATGGCCAAGCACGTAGCTATTTAGGAAGCGGAAAACTTGGAGAATTGGTCCATCGTCTACAGGAAACAGAGGCTAATGTCGTAATCTGTGATGATGAACTATCACCTACACAGTTACGAACCTTAGAGGCGGAAACTGGGCTGAAAGTACTAGATCGTACTGGTTTGATCCTAGATATTTTTGCAGAGCGGGCCCGATCCCGTGAAGGTAAACTTCAAGTTGAGTTGGCACAACTTAAACATCTCTTACCTTTATTATCAGGTCAAGGACAAGCTCTTTCTCGTTTAGGTGCTGGAGTCGGCTCTAGGGGTCCCGGGGAAACGAAACTAGAACTTGACCGACGGAGAATGCGGGAGCGCATTACCCAACTGGAAAAAGAATTAAAGCTTGTCCTACAGCAGCGGGATGTTCAACGTCGACAAAGATTGAAAAGTGGCCTCCCGATCATTGCCTTAGTTGGCTATACGAACGCTGGCAAAACAACGTTTATGAAAAAAGCTATGGAACAGGCTGGTAGTCGGTCCGACATCCCGATTGGTGAAAATAGATTATTTGCTACCTTAGACCCAATTGTTCGTTCTATTCGAGTCAACTCTTCTTTGGAAATTCTGCTCAGCGATACAGTTGGGTTTATTCGGAAATTGCCCACCCAACTGCTACGGGCATTTTTAGCGACGCTCGAAGAAGTACAACAAGCGGATGTTCTAATCCATGTTGTCGATGCGAGCAATCCTCAAGCACTCCAACATGCAGAGATTGTGCTGGAGGTGCTGAAGCAACTGGGATGTGAAGCAAAACCTATGCTGACTTTGTTAAATAAGGTCGACAAAGTTTTGGTTGAAGATGACCTAGTCAAGCTATCACAACAACTTCCTCATTCAATTGAGATCTCTCTTATAAGTGAGGAGTCATTAAAACCGGTTTGGGAACGCCTCAGTTCATTACTACCTGATTAGATGTTTGAGGTTTTCAATAAGGAGGAAATTATTTGGATTCGAAATCCGAATGGCCGGAGTTGATTCGTAAAGCGGTCACTAAAGCGGAAGAAGTACTCCATCGTCAGTTGCCTGCTTTACAGGACATAGCAAATCGAAACCACGAGAAGATCTTAAAAGCCTTTCAAGAAGAACGTGTCGCTACGTATCATTTACAGGGAACAACGGGTTATGGGCTTGGTGATTCGGGTCGTGAAGTACTCGACCGTGTGGTCGCTCGCATTTTAGGTACGCAAGCGGCGCTTGTGCGTGGTCAGTTTGTTTCGGGTACGCACGCGATAGCCGCCGCCTTATTTGGAGTTTTGCGACCGGGAGATCATGTTGTATCTGTGAGCGGGCGTCCCTATGATACACTTGAGGAAGTCATTGGACTGAGGGGAGAAGGGCAAGGAAGTCTCCTGGATTTTGGCATATCCTATACTGCCGTTCCTTTAGATTCCCAAGGCAACCTTCAATATTCTTTGTTCAGCGAGAATATAACGACTAAAACTCGCATGTTGATCGTTCAGCGTTCACGTGGGTATGCTTGGCGGAACTCTCTGATGATATCTCAACTCAAGGAACTTGTGGATTTCGTCAGAACCAACTATCCCCACTTGATTATCTTTGTCGATAACTGTTATGGAGAACTGGTCGAAACGCTTGAACCTGGTGATATCGGTGTCGATTTAATGGCTGGCTCAATGATTAAAAATTTGGGAGGAAGTTTAGCTCCAACCGGCGGATATGTTGCGGGACGTTCAGATTTGGTTAAACTTACTGCCCAGCGCTTAACAGCACCAGGTATCGGCGAGCACATGGGCGCAACCATGGAGTGGCAGCGCTTGTTCTATCAGGGCTTATTCTTTAGCCCTTTAACCGTTTCTGAATCTCTACAAGGCGCTATTTTTTCTGCGGCATTTTGGCGAGCGTTAGGATTTGAAGTACATCCTGAGCCCGAAACCCCTAGAACTGACCTTATTCAAGCCGTAAAACTTGGATCACGGGAGAAGATGATCGCCTTCTGTCAGGGTCTCCAGCAGGGCTCTCCAGTGGATTCTCATGTTTTACCTATCCCTTCTGGAATGCCGGGGTATGAAGACGAAATCATCATGGCCGGTGGTACGTTTATTCAAGGTGCAACCAGCGAATTTTCTGCGGATGGTCCGCTCCGAGAACCCTATATCGTCTATCAACAAGGTGGTATTTCCCATACTTATGTTCAGTTAGGCAACATTTTAGCAGCCCTAAAATTGTGGGAGCAAGGTCTTCTTAGCTAAGACTTTGAAAGATTGCTCCACTGTGTTAATATTAAGAGGCAGAAAGAGGTGGATTATGGGAGATTCAGCGTCACCAAAAAGTACAGCACGATTTTTACTGGAACTACTAGAAATTGTCCTAATCGCCTTTGCGCTTTCTTGGGTATTGCGCACCTATATTATTGAAGCCCGCAAAATCCCTACTGGTTCAATGCTACCGACGATTCAACTCAATGATCGTGTCATTGTGGATAAGATCTTTTTTAAAGAATTTGGTCACCTTAGCCATGGAGACATCGTTGTCTTCCGCCCACCACCAAGTGCCCATGCGACTGAGGACTTTATCAAACGGATCGTGGGTTTGCCCGGAGATAAACTGGAAATACGCGATCATATAACCTATATTAATGATCAACCACTTTCTGAGCCCTATGTCACAGATAAGTCCAAAAATAATTTCGGACCGATTGTGGTTCCCAAGGATTCAGTATTTGTTATGGGTGATAATCGTAATAATAGCGATGATTCACGGGTATGGGGATTTTTACCTATCGAAAACATAACCGGACGAACTCTTTTCCGCTATTGGCCTCTTGATCATGTAGGAGCTCTTGCCCGTTAGGTGGGAGCTTTTTTCTTTATAGAAGCATATACTTCTATAATGTAAGATAAAATCTCCATACGGGGTATTGGGAAAAACATAACTTGTCACTATTCTAACTACTTATTGAGAGGGTGGGGGATTATGAAAGAGCACAAACTGAGTGTGGTTCTTTTGTTTGGTGGTCGCTCAGGCGAGCATGAGGTATCATTAAATTCAGCCCAATCCATTTTCAAAGCCATTGATCGCAAGCGCTACAGTGTTGAAACGATCGGGATTAATAAACAAGGTCAATGGTTTTGGGGTGTTCTCCCGGAAAACATAATCAAAGATGGGTTTCCTCTGGTGGACCAGGCTTGCCAGGTTACTCTGGTCATCGATCCATCGCACCCTCATTTTATAGCTTTAGATGGTAGTTCGCTACCAAACCAGGGGCAGTTTGACCTTGTTTTCCCGGTTCTGCACGGACCGCAGGGGGAAGATGGCACTCTGCAGGGTTTACTGGAGATGGCTAATGTCCCTTATGTAGGGTCTGGAGTATTAGGCTCCTCTCTCGGTATGGACAAGGATCGTATGAAAGCAGTTTTCCTAGAAAAAGATCTACCCGTAGCAGGCTACGTGACCGTCCTACGTTCCGACTTCTTGATTGGGCCGGAAACCTGTCTTAATCAGATTGAAGCAAAGATAGGCTATCCCTGTTTTGTTAAACCGGCCAATCTAGGTTCTAGTGTAGGTATTACTAAAGCACACCATCGTCTAGAGTTGCTGGAAGCCTTGAATACCGCAGCGATCTTTGATCGTAAAATTGTTGTAGAAGAAACTATCAATGGTCGAGAAATAGAAGTCAGTGTTTTAGGAAATGATCATCCTGAGGCCTCACTTCCCGGGGAAGTAAAACCTGCTCTTGAGTTTTATTCTTACGAGGCAAAGTATTCAAATATTGGCTCCAGCTTGTTGATTCCGGCTCCACTTGATGAAACCGTAATTACACGTTTACAGGGAATGGCCATTGAGGCTTTCCGTGCAGTAGAAGCCAGTGGACTGAGTCGGGTCGACTTCTTTGTAACCTCTCAAAATGACATATTCCTGAACGAGATTAATACTTTGCCGGGATTTACAGAAATCTCAATGTACCCGAAGCTGTGGGAGGCTACAGGGATTCCCTATTCTGAATTAATCAACCGTTTGATCTCATTAGGGTTGGAACGTTTTAAGGACAAACAAGATTGTAAAATTTCCCAAGCTTAATGCGAGCTATTTCTTGTTATAAAAAGACCAAGGCTATAATATAATTGCCTTGGTCTTTTTATAATTAAGTTTAAATTTTAAAGATTATCCAATCTATTTTGAGCATATCTTTTCTTAGAGGTGGATTTACTGGAGAGTGCGAAAAACACCAACGACCTTTCCTAAAATGGAGACATCTTGAGAATAGATTGGTTCCATGGAAGGGTTTTCGGGTTGGAGGCGAATAAGCGTTCTTTCTTTAAAAAAACGCTTGACCGTGGCTTCTTCTCCAATTAAGGCGACGACAATTTCCCCGTTGCGCGCCTCATTCTGTTGACGAACAATAATCAAGTCTCCATCTAAAATTCCTGCACCGATCATACTTTCTCCTTGAACCCGAAGCATGAAAAGGTTATCTTGGCGGACAAAATCGTCAGGAAGGGGAAAGGTGCCCTCAATGTTTTCAACAGCCAAAATAGGTTGTCCAGCAGTGACATGGCCTATAATGGGTATGTGCGTGATTTTCTTTGATTCGAGTGCACCACTGGAACTATCCAATATCTCGATCGCACGGGGCTTTGTGGGATCGCGTCGGATATATCCTTTGTCCTCCAAAGTCTGGAGATGGCCATGCACTGTAGAGCTCGATAGTAATCCGACAGCTTCGCCTATTTCCCGTACGGCAGGAGGATATCCCTTTTTGCGGGTTGTCTCTTTTATGAATTCTAAAATCTTCGTTTGACGTTGCGATAAATCCGGGTACATTGTCTCACACCCCCATCTTTTCAGGAATATTGTACCATTCATCGAAACAAAGTGCAAACAAATGTTCGTCAAATAGCCAAGAACAGAGGAAAGTGTAGGAAGGGCTTATGAAAATTCCAGCGAGATTTCAGCGAGGTTTGGCGCAGTTCAGTATTCTAATCCTTCTTGCCGTAGTTGCCTGGCAGATCCTGCACCATTCACCTGCCATTTCTGCGGATGTCTATCCCTATTTAAATTCATTGTCGCCAGCTTTAGTGAAGCAGTGCACTCAAGAGAATCGTTCATCCCCAACTATTTTGTGGGAGGATCTTTTGGCAATACGATCGACGCTCCCAGAAAAAGATGCTCAACGGCTGCTTGAACAACTTAGAGTTCAGATTCCGTTCGCTAATTTAAACTGGGCTAATCTCCCTGCAGCGACAATTAGAACAGTTCAAAGACATCGCCAAATACTTGAACAATATACATACTATCAACCAAATAAGTATACTTTTCCAGTGATTGGACCAACGTGGTTCGAAGATAGTTTTGGTGCGGAGCGCGAAGGAGGAAAACGCAGGCACGAAGGGACGGATCTCTTTAGTGCAGAAGGCACTCCCATCGTCAGTATCTGTGGGGGAAGAGTTGAACAATTAGGCTGGAACCGGCTGGGGGGAGAACGTGTTGGTGTACGCGGTGACGATGGTAATTATTATTATTACGCTCATCTCCATAGTATTTCTACCTTGTTGGTAAAAGGGCAACGAATCGAAACAGGGGAACCTGTGGGAAGCATGGGGCATACGGGAGATGCGTTAACAACCCCAGATCATCTTCATTTCGGCATTGAACTAGCGAACGGGCAATGGATTAATCCTTATCCATTTTTGGAGGTATGGCAATCATGGAGTGAGCAGAGAAGTTCTTAGTCACTTGAATGACGCTCGGCGTCATTAATATTTGCCCCACGATTAAAATTTAGTTATAATAACATAATTATAATTTAATTAATCTGGAGGGAAGGAACTTTGAAAAAGTTCGGTGAACCATGCGTTTTAGAAGATCGTTCATGTACAGAATGTGGCGATTGTGACCTTTGTGATCTCGATCCGACAAAACAATGTAATAATTGCTTCCAATGTATTGATACTCCTGAAGGGGACTTTGCGGAAATCGGAATTGACGATATATTATTGAATACTGAAGACTTAAATACTGCTAGTCGCCATTAGGAAGGATGAGAATCCCAAATTTCATCTCTAGCTTCTCGCACAGTATCAAAATAACCTAAAGGTTTATCTAAGAACTTATCTATCCAGGCCAAAAATCCGAGATTGGTAGGTGTAACTAGCCACTCACAGCCGTTATTTCTAAAGATTACTATACTAGCAGTTACCATCATAGCGTAGGATTCGAAACCGTTGTCGTGTGCAAATTTTTCCTGTTCCATTAGAACCTCCTTAGTAATTGCATGTTACAAGGTTTATTTCGACAAAGCAAGCAAAATTCCTGTTTATAAAAGGTTTCAAGTAAAATAGTTAAGCTACCGCTCACTCCGGTAGAACTCAGCTTGTAGAAAGGGAGGGGCCTATTTGGGTTTTCGTTTCGTGTTCGGTCGAGCCGGAAGTGGCAAGAGCACCTTATGCTTGGACGAAATTCGCAGAGAACTTCGGCTAAAGCCGTGGGGAGTTCCCCTAATCCTCCTCGTTCCCGAGCAGGCAACTTATCAAATGGAAATGGCCTTAGCCAATACACCCGATTTGGGTGGAAGTTTACGGGCCCAAGTCTTAAGCTTTCGGCGGCTGGGCTGGCGAGTGTTCTCGGAAACTGGGGGAGGACAAAAAGTCTTGATTAGTGGAATAGGCAAACGGATGCTCTTGCGTCGAATCCTCTTAAAGCATCGGCTTCATTTAAAAGCGTTCGCCCGATCTGCTACTCGGCCCGGTATGGCGGATCTACTCGCTCAAGCAATTGGAGAATTTAAAACTTACCGGATTGTCCCAGATGATTTACGTAGAGTTAAAAATTCAGATGGGCTTTTATCTCATAAACTCCAGGATTTGGCCCTTATTTATGAAGAATTTCAAGCCGCTTTAGGACAAGACATGCGTGACCCTGATGATGAACTGTCGGTTTTAGCAGGAAAGATCCCAAATGCCCCCCTGATCCAAGGAGCTCGTGTATGGGTAGATGGATTTACGGGTTTTACTCCACAGGAATTAGAAGTCTTAAAAAATATCTTGGCAACAGCTAATGAAGTAGTTATGACATCTCCACTGGATCCGGTTTTATTTACTGATGAACGCCAGCTAGAACTAGGGACTCTTAAAGTGGGAGAGGAGTTATTCACAGGCCCTTGGCAAACTTATCAAGAGCTACATCGCCTTGTCGCAGAGACAGGAACCCTATTTCACCCTCCGACCTTGCTTCAGAATGCAAAACGCTTCAAACATCCCTGGCTCTGGCATTTGGAAAAATATTTTTACACTTATCCGACTGTCACTTGCGGAGAAAAGCGGTTACATGCTCCTCTGAACAGTTGCAATGAATTTCCTGATTGTACAGGGAATCTCCTGGGGGTAGGAATTCAGATCTTTTCAGCCGTTAACCGGCGGGCTGAAGTGGAAGGTGTGGCACGGGAACTACGACGTTTAGCCAGGGATGAAGGACTGTGCTGGAACGAAATGGCCGTCATGACCCGGGATCTAACAGGCTATCATGAACTGATCACGCAGGTGTTCACAGCTTATGAGATCCCGCTATTTTTAGATCATAAACGTTCGGTTCTCCATCATCCTTTAATTGAGCTGATTCAAGCCCTACCGGAAGTGGCTGAAAGCCACTGGGCTTACGAACCTCTATTTCGCTGCTTGAAGACGGACTTTTTCCCACTTCAGAGGGATCCGTTCGATCGTCTGGAAAACTATGTACTTGAACATGGGATACATGGCGAAGGCTGGAACAAGAACGTTGCGTGGAGATACCATCGTCAATGGTCTCTAGGACAAAACGAGGCCCAGCTTGCTACCGAACTGAAGTTTCAAGAGGAGCTTAATTCTACTAGGCAGACTGTTTATAATTTACTAAGCCCATTTATCCAAAGAGTTGGACCGAGTAGCAAAGCTGATCGGTTGACTGTACGGGAAGTTACCGAAACTTTGTATGATTGTTTAGAAAGACTTGATGTTCCCGCGACTCTCACGCAGTGGTCACAAAAGGCCCAGGCAAAGGGAAAACTTAGTGAGGCGAAGTTCCACGAACAAATCTGGGAAGCTGTCACCCAAGTCTTAGATGAAATAGTTGCCGGATTAGGGGAAGAATATATAGAGTTGGAAGACTATGCTTTAATTCTTGCCTCCGGAATTGAAGCGATCGAACTCGGGCTGATCCCTCCTGGACTTGATCAAGTCTTGGTAGGGTCACTGGAGCGTTCACGGAATCCAGAAGTGCGGGTACTCTTTCTGCTCGGTGCTAATGAAGGTATCCTTCCTGCACGGCCTGACCCCGATGGCGTGTTTGATGCAGAGGAAAGGAAACAATTGGGTAAAGCTGGAATCAATCTTGCCCCCAAAGGAAAGGCACAGACCTTTGAAGAACAATTCTTTATCTATACCGCCCTCACCAGGGCTTCTGAGAAACTTGTTGTATCTTATCCTCTGACAGATGATGAGGGGAAAGGACTAACAGTTTCTCCGGTTATAACACGGCTTAAGCATCTTTTCCCAACCCTCGTGGAGAGGTTTTTAGGTGATGAGGAGGATATTGACCAGCTTAGTCAGGCAGATATTGCCCTTCAAATGTATGCCGAACAACTGCGTACACTACGTCAGGGGAAATCACTTTCCCCTCTTTGGGAGGCAACTGAAATGTGGCTGGCTCAAGATCCTATTCGTAAAAATCAATTAAAGCGATTGCAGTCCAGTCTTTTGACCAAAAATCAGGAAGATAGGCTTCAACGCCCTCTTGCGCGCCGCTTATACGGTAAACGCTTAAAGACCAGCGTTTCTCGTTTAGAACAATTCGCCAAGTGTCCGTTCGGACATTATGCCCGGTACGGTTTGAAGCTACGTGAAAGGTCCATCTATCAGCTATCAAGCCCAGATATGGGTGAATTTTTCCATGCTCTCCTGCACGATTTTGCCATTCAATTGCAGGAACGAGGTTTGGACTGGGGAAAATTGACGAAGCAAGAATCTTGGGCCCTCGTGAACGAACTGACGGAGCAGCTCGCCCCAAGTCTTCAGCATGAGATTCTTCTCAGTAGTGCCCGCTACCGCTATTTAACTCATAAACTTAAGCGAACTGTTCACCACGCTGTGCGAGTACTTGGAGAGCATGCCCGCCGAGGGAAATTTATTCCAATCCAGCTAGAAGTAGGTTTTGGTCCGACAGAAACACTCCCCGGGGTCGAGATCCCGTTATCTGAAGGTGATTCACTTCTGTTATGTGGGCAAATCGATCGTGTCGATGCCGCGTACTTAGATGGAAAAGTGTATTTACGTATCCTTGATTATAAATCCCGCGAATTATCCTTAGCGTTAGATTCGATCTATTATGGGCTTAATCTCCAATTGCTCACCTATTTAGGCGTTGCTTTACAAGGAGCCGAGGTTTTGCTAAATACGACTTCGGCTTTGCACTTGTTGGAAACCAATCCAGAAAACGAATGTAGAGAAGAAAGAGTAGGACTAGACAACGTCTTATCTGAAAAAATTCCTGCAGGTTTTCTTTATTTTCCAGTGCTGGAACCCCAGCTCGAAGAGAGAATCCCTCTCAGTTCGGAAGAGTTGGAACAGCGCCGTATCAAAGCGGTAAAAATCAGCGGATACCTATTGGCCAATCCACGCGTCTTAGAAGCTATGGATTCCTCGTTTGCTACAGGACAATCTGATTTACTCGGTCTCAAGTTGAAGAACGACGGGACCTTTAAAAAGGGCTCCAACGTCCTGACCGAAAATCAGTTTTCTCTGCTCAATGATTACCTTCGTCAGTGGTACCGGCGGACGGGTGAAGAAATCTTAAATGGTGAAATTTCCCTTTCACCCTACCGACGAGGGAAAAGTACGGGTTGTCTGTATTGTTCTTATAGATCTGTGTGCCACTTTGACCCCTACCTTCCAGAAAACCGCTATCGGGACCTGCCAGTCCTAAAACAAGAGGAGATATGGCGGCGCCCAAAGCGAAGGCATATCAGCAGAAACTGATCCAGCGAATTCATAAAATTGTTTATTATATCCTAACCTCTTCAAGCTTTGACAAATAGAAATAACTGGATTTATATGCAAATAGCTGCGCATTCACGCGCAGCTTTTCTAATTTTTTTTTTATTAAGTAGTTGTGATAAATGATACTAATCAGCCATAGTTAAAACTGTTTGCGAATATATAGACTTGCGATAGAATGACTTCAATTATTCTATAGACTTACTAAATACAAAATGCTAAACTTAATCTAAAGCATAATCATACACAATTATGAATACAAGCAGGGTTCGCTCAGAATATTCCAAAACACGGCTCCTATGACGAAAAGATAACAGTAATAACATTAATTGCTACGAACTGAGGCTTTGAAAAAGTTGGAACACTCCCCACGACTAGCATCACAATCAGGTGAATGTAATCTTTAATGATAGGTATCTGGATTTTACTCAATTGACCTAATAATCAATAAAACTGATTATGAAGACTTAGCTGGGAGGACAGCGAAAATTATTTTCGTGATGTTGGAAGCAAGGTTGCCGATAGGATCATTGAAAACAGGGATAGTCTTAAAATATGGATTTAACAAGCGAAATTAGAAGAGGAGGCAATGTCCCTCATTTTACATTGCTCGGCGGACTCTATCTACGCTATGAGAGGTGATACTTAGTGATATTCAAAGTGAATTGCGAACGATGTGAGGACCTCCTTATCAGAGGTAAATTTTTTAACTATAGGGGCAAAAATCTTTGCGAAGATTGTTATATCCTGCTTTACATGTTTGACCGAGAAGCTCCCGATGATTGTTTGCCAGATGTTCGGCAGCAACGTCGCAGGATTCCGGCAGCAGTGCTCCAATTATCGACTAAAAGGTAATTTAAGAAGACTAATCTAATCTAGTAAACAAAGTAAACAACATTACAAAGAGGCCTCTAGCAAGGGCGTAGAATATAGCAAGGTCAGGAGATGTAATTATTGGCCAGATCGTTTTTGACGGTCTGGCTATTTTATTTTTCCTTAGGCACATTCAAGGAAATAACCAGTCAGCTTGCCAGTTTATTTTGTGTCATACTGCGTCGACATGTGCACCTAATAGCCCCACTATGAGGCGCACATACCTCCTTGTACTAGTTAACAAATGCCTTATAACCCTGATGTCTAAGATTTAAGGATAAGAAAAAATTAATTTCAGGAAGGGATTCCAGTTTTTGCGTCGAATTATGAAAGTGATTGATTACTCACTTGTTCACATATGTACTACCCGTTCATCAAAAGTGCTGACAATACTAAAAAAATGGGGGTTGATTAAGAGTGTTTCATGATAAAGAAAGTTTCAAGCTGGAATATGAAGAAACATTAGTTAAAACAGAGGGAGTTCTGCTGCAAGAAGCAAGCTTGCGCAATAAATATTCTGCCTTAGTATGTTGCCTTCGAGAAATTATGCTCAGTAATCAGGTTTCAGCAAATCAAGTTGAGAAAAACTGTAAACAAGTGTATTATTTCTCGATGGAATTTCTAATTGGAAAACTTTTGAATTATTATCTGGTCAATTTTGGACTGGAGGAAATTGTACGCGATGGACTGGCTGAGCTTAACATTGATCTAGCAGAGGTGTTACTTCAAGAGAATGACCCGGGATTAGGTAATGGCGGATTAGGGAGATTGGCTGCTTGTTATTTGGATTCTATGGCTTTTTGGGGGATTAAGGGGCATGGTAATTGTATACGCTATAAATATGGCATGTTTGAACAACGCATATTGACGGGTTATCAGCATGAAGTAGCCGATAACTGGTTACGCGATGGGTTCCCTTGGGAGACAAGAAAACCGGATAAAGTCATTATCGTGAAGTTCAAAGGTAATGTCCGCATGGAGATGATTAATGAAAAACCGAAATACTGGCATGAAAACTTTCAATCTGTGTTGGCTGTTCCCTATGATGTGCCTGTGATGAGTTATCAAAATCCAACTACTGTCAACAATCTGAGGCTTTGGAGTGCGGAACCAGCTGCTTCTGAGTTAGATCTGGAGTCATTTAATAAAGGAAACTTTCAACAATCAATCGCCAGCGGTTCTGAAATTGAGGCTATTTCATACGTATTATATCCCGATGATAGCAGCCAAGCTGGAAAAGAATTGCGTCTGAAGCAAGAGTACTTTTTCGTGGCAGCGGGTTTAGGGTCGCTAGTGCGGACATATAAGAAGAAGAGGCTTCCTTGGCATGATTTTGCACAATGGAACGCGATTCATATTAACGACACGCATCCTACTCTGTGCATTCCTGAATTAATGCGAATCTTTATCGATGAAGAAGGTCTGGATTGGGATGAGGCCTGGAGAATATCCGCGAATTCAATCTCGTTTACCAATCATACGATCATGCCGGAAGCCTTGGAAATTTGGCCAATTGAGATGTTTAGTAACTTGCTGCCCAGAATTTTTATGATCGTTGCAGAAATTGAACGACGATTTTTGGAATCGTTACAAACTCGCTTTCCTAATGAGGATGCGCTAAGTCAAGGAACCAGAATCCTTAAAAATGGACAAGTTGTGATGGCAAATCTGGCGGTGATTGGTAGCTCGTCGGTGAACGGAGTTGCAGCTTTGCATACTGATATTCTCAAACATGAACTTTTTAAGGATTTTTACCGAGTTTTTAGTTACAAATTTAATAATAAAACAAATGGCGTGAATCATCGCAGATTTCTATTGGCAGCCAATCCTACTTTGTCTCGTTTATTGACTGATGCTTTAGGCCCAGGCTGGATTAAAAATGCTAATGACCTGAAAAAGTTGCGTAGCTTTGAACAGAACACATCTTTTTTAGAAAAATTAGCGGATGTAAAATATCAAAATAAAGTTCACTTGCTAAAATGGATCACCGAGAAACAGGAGGTCAGCCTTGACCCACATTCAATCTTTGATGTTCATGTAAAGAGAATGCATGCTTATAAACGACAATTGCTTAATGTCCTGAAAATTATGTATTTGTATAATCAAGTCTATGAAAATCCGGCTTCTTTTAAGGAATCCTACACCTTCATTTTTGGAGGGAAAGCGGCACCAGGGTATCATTATGCCAAAACAGTGATCAAGCTAATTAACTCCTTGGCTCGAAAGATAAGAAAGGATCCCTTAGCAAGTCAATGGTTACAGATTGTTTTTTTGGAAAATTTTAATGTTACGGTGGGTGAATTAGTGTATCCGGCGGCTGACGTGAGCGAACAAATTTCGACTGCGAGTAAAGAGGCATCGGGTACGGGAAACATGAAATTCATGTTTAATGGTGCTGTCACGTTGGGAACA
>OMOF01000096.1 GCA_900290375.1 Candidatus Desulfosporosinus infrequens | reverse complement strand
GAAGCGAAGGATCTTAAGGCCCTAGATCCTTCGCTCTCGCTCAGGATGACACCAAAATAATTGTAGTGACTTGATATTTTATATCATTTTAGACTTGTCGAGCAGGGGAATCATACCTTAGGCATATGAAAGAAAATATCCAAGGCCTCTTTGACTTGTTATTTTCTTTCATATGCTTTAAACAATTTCTCTGAAATTCATATACTCGTTAGGGGTTAGGGGCTGTCTCAAAATAGAAATGCATTTTCTATTTTGAGACAGCTCTTTCATTATTTTTTTAATTATCTCACATAAAGTTCGTTAATCATTTAGATAGACTTAACTTATTACTTACAAAGATTAGCGAGTTTTAACATCACCCAACTTGGCAACAAGTTATGATGAACTAGGTGACAGTTAGTCATCGGATATAACTTAAAAAGGAAGGCTAATTGATGCTTAGAAAAAAATGAACGGAAGTATTAATCAAAGGTTCACCAGAGGTTTCCAGACAATTAGCACAAGAAATACTTGGAATTTATCCTGTCAAGATCATTGAAGAACCTAATAATAGTCTTGTTATGGTTAAAGTACGGGAAAGCGCTCAGCAAAGCTTATTTTATTTAGGTGAGGTATTTATTACAGAATCTAAAGTTATGATCGACGGTTATTTAGGAATCGGTATGGCTCAGGGACATGAACCGGAGCTTGTCTACAATCTGGCGATTATCGATGCAGCTTATAATGCAAATTTACCCGAGACAAAAGCATGGAAAAACGTTTTATTGCTTGAAGAGGATTGCATCAAGGAAAAATATGAAACTTTAAAGAACAAGGTCTTAAAGACTAAAGTAAACTTTAAAACTATGGATGTTTAAAAAGAGGGGTAACAAGGCGATGAAACTGGATTTGGTTCATGATATGCAAAAGGCTTACCGCAAAACGCTAGCGTCAATGTCTAGACCAGGCTTGATTAGTAACTTTCGCAATCAGGCAGACAAGATTGATCTGGAGATCGGTTGTTTTGACGCAACTTTAGTTTTGGTGCTGATGCTGTTTAATACAGAAGTAAAATATAAAGTGTATTCCCAATGTGAAGTTGAAATGACTAAAGTAATAAACCAATTGACGTATGCCAGAGCCACGGAAACGGAGCAGGCGGACTATATTCTCATTTTAAAGGATGCTCGACTGGAGGACCTAGAGAAGGCATTCCGAGCGGCCTATCCTGGAGATTTACGGGACCCACACAAAGCGGCCACAATTATCATCGAAACTAACTCTGTGAGCAATGACAGAGATTTAACGTTGACAGGTCCAGGAATCGAAAAGGAAAACTTTATTAAAGTGACAATCGCTGATAAATGGCTAGTTCTAAGGGCAGATAAAAACTCTGAATTTCCGATGGGAATTGATCTTATCTTTACAGATTCTCTAGACAACATTTTATGTTTGCCGCGCACTATTCAAATTTCGAAACAGGTGGTTGAATAAATGGGGTATGTTGCAGTAAAAGGCGGAACTCTTGCCATCGAAGAATCAATTAAACGTCTCAAGTATGAGCGACTGAAAAAAGGTATCGTTATGGACTGTCAGGTGATTGAAAGTGGAATGCGCTGCTTGATCGACCAAGTTATGTCAGAAGGCAGACTTTACAGTGAGACTCTGGCAGCGATTACAATTAAACAGGCCGAAGGAAGCCCTGAAGAAGCGGTATTTTTACTGAGAGCTTACCGTTCAACGTTGCCTCGCAAGCATTATTCGCGAACCGTCCACTCTGAGGACATGAGAGTGGAAAGAAGAATCTCGGCCAGCTTTAAAGAAATTCCCGGCGGACAAATCTTAGGGGCTGCCTATGACTATACTCATCGCTTAATCGATTTTGAATTAAATGAAGAAACGGATGAAGATGCCATTAACTGGTTGCGTGAGTTTAATCTGGAAAGCAAAGTTGTCAACAGTGAGGAGACTGATTTAGCCAAGCTGCCTAAAGTTTTAGATTATTTGCGGGAGGAAGGTCTGCTGCCGGCCTGTTCTAATAACGATAGCGATCCGGATGATATCACCAAAGAAAGTGTTCAGTTTCCAACCAGCCGTAGTACACGACTGCAAATCCTAACTGGTGGACAAACAGGCGCCGTCACGTCGTTAGGGTATGCTGCTTTACGTAGTTTTGGGGCAATGCATCCGAATGTGGGGGAACTACGGATCGGAAATCTACCTATTTATGTAGATAATCCGTTCAATGACCAGAATGAAGATGAGGATGCATATTATGTCGGGGAAATTAAAGTTACGGAAGTTGAAACCTTGTTTCCGACAACTGCTCAAAAAGAAAACGGTCAAAAAGTTGTCGAATTTGGTCTGGGTTATGGAATCTGCTATGGACAAAACGAAACCAAAGCAATTGCCATGAGTATCCTGGACCGTTGTCTGGAATTAGGTAAGGCAGAGTACCCGACCCATAACGAGGAGTTTGTGTTGTTACATATTGACTCCGTCGAATCCACTGGGTTTATATCACATCTTAAATTACCTCACTATGTGACCTTCCAGTCAGAGCTCGATAGTGTCCGTAAGTCAAGAAAGGGAAAGGAGTTAACTAAATGAAAATTAACTACAACTTTGCCTTTTTTGATGAAGATTCTAAACGTGAAATTAGAAGGGCCACCCTCAAAGCCATTGCCATTCCAGGGTACCAAGTGCCCTTCGCTTCAAGGGAGATGCCAATCGCTAGAGGGTGGGGAACAGGAGGATTGCAATTGACTCTTTCCTTAGTGGGGAAGGAAGACATTCTGAAAGTTATTGACCAAGGCTCAGATGAATCAGTCAATGCCGTAAATATCAAAAAGCTGATCACTATAACCACAGGCATAGCGGTAACTGACGAAACCTCGGCAGCAACCATCATTCAATCCCGTCATAGAATTCCAGAGACACCTCTGCAAGAAGGTCAGATCCTGGTACTGCAGGTGCCGTTGCCGGAACCACTGAGATATTATGAGCCAAGTGAATTTGAAACGAAAAAGCTTCATGCCGAACAAGAGTACAGTGGGGCCTGGTTAATGCTCTTTGAGCAAATTATGAATTACGGAACGATGTCGACCGGCGCCGATCATCCAGTTATGGTACAGGACAGGTATGTTATGGCCCCTAGCCCCATTCCGAGATTTGATAATCCCAAGTTGAATTGTTCTCCAGCGTTGATTCTATTGGGTGCGGGTCGTGAAAAGAAGGTTTATGCTGTCCCACCGTATACTAGGGTTGTTTCACTCGATTTTGAAGACTATCCTTTTGAGGTCGAATCATTTCAGGATAAGAGTTGCGAATTGTGCGGCGCCAAAGGGGTATTTCTGGATGAAATATTGGATGATATATCGAATAAAACATTTCATCAATGTAACGATTCCAGCTATTGTTTGCAGAGATTGAACGGTAGCTCAGTAGGGTGAGGGAAACAAATGCAAGATTTTGAACAGCCTGTCTTGTCTGTCAAGAGTATTAATAAACAATTTGGCGACGGATGCGTGAACTGCAGGGAGTCAAAGGGGGATCGCTTGCTGAAAAATTACTGTCCTGTCTGCGGAACGGTCTATGCCTGTCGTGATGTCACGTTCGAGGTGTTTACCGGAGAAATATTAGGTGTTGTTGGAGAAAGTGGAAGTGGTAAGTCGACCTTAATGGAGTGCCTGTATTTTGATCAGGAGGTAAGTAGTGGAGAAGGGTATATAAGTTCCTACAAGGACGGAACAAGGAACGTTTTTGCAGAATCCTCTCAGCAGAAACGCTATATAAGGAATCGTATGATGGGAAAAGTCTATCAAAATCCACTTATGAGTTTAAAGATGAACTTCTCATCAATTGGCAATATCGCTGAAAAACTGATTGCAGCTGGAAACAGGAATGTCGGCAAGATGGAAGCAAGAGGGATTGAACTGCTGGAGCACGTCAATATACCAGTGTATCGCATGAAAGAAGCTCCGAAAAACTTTTCAGGAGGAATGCAGCAGAGAGTTCAAATTGCCAAGGCGTTATCGAACAATCCACCGCTTCTCTTACTTGATGAGGTAACCACAGGGTTGGATTTGTCGGTACAAGCCAGTGTTCTGGACTTAATCAAGACAATCCAGAGAGAATTGAAAATTACCGTGGTCATTGTTTCTCATGATTTGGGCGTTATTAGAATGCTGGCGGATAGAACAATGGTGATGTTGGATGGTAGGATTATTGAACATGGCTTGACTGATCAGATCCTCGAAGATCCGCAACACAGCTATACTCAGAAGTTGGTACAATCATTGCTTTAGTCAAGTTGAACTAATAGGGCGGACCAAAAAGATATCGTTACGCTTTGTAGAAAGCAGGTTAAAGAGAATGAGCAATAGGCTTAAGAAAGCACCATTTATCCATGAAAATTGTCAATTAAACTTGACTGAATTAGGTGTGTACACCGAGGTAGGGATTTATAATGTTTTCGAAAATGTTAAATTTGGTGATTATTCCTACACTGGCCAGTTTTGTATTCTGCAAAATGCTGAAATAGGCAAATTTTCCAACATTGCGGCTATGGCCAGGATCGGACCAGTTTTACATCCTATAGATAGGCCAGCTTTGCACCACTTTACCTACCGCAGGATGAAGTACGGCTTTGCCGAGACGGATGATGAGGCATTCTTTCAGTGGAGAACTGAGCAGATAGCTTATGTTGGGCATGATACTTGGATTGGACACGGGGCGATTATCATGCCTGGTGTGAAAATAGGCAATGGGGCGGTAGTAGGCAGCGGCGCTGTTGTTACTAAAAATGTTGATCCCTACACAGTTGTCGTTGGAGTTCCGGCCATACCTATTAAGAAGAGATTTTCTGCTGATATCATCAGAAAACTAGAGAAAATCCAGTGGTGGGATTGGTCCCATGAAAACATTAAAGAAAGGCTTGATGATTTTTACCTTCCCATAGAAGAATTCACAAACAAGTATTATCAAGCGGGTGATTAAATGGACGAGATACTGGCAATCAAGCACTTATCGAAATCTTTCCTCATTCATAATTTAGACAAGCGCATTGAGGCGCTGCACGATATTTGTATCGATTTAAGAGAAGGTGAATTTGTCGGTATTACAGGGAAAAGCGGTAGTGGAAAATCAACGGTATTTAAATGTATTTATCGCACCTATGCTCCTCAGAAAGGGGATATATGGTACAAGTCAAAGAAATTTGGACCTGTGAATCTAGCAAAACTTTCGGAAAGGCAGATGATTTATCTTAGAAAATATGAGATTGGCTACGTATCGCAGTTTTTAAGCATTATGCCGCGGACAACTGCACAGGAACTGGTAAAACATGCGGTTTTAGAGATGGGGCATGAGGAAGATTACGCGGAAAGGGAAGCCAATAAAATGCTGGAGCATTTCGAATTAGCCAGAGAATTATGGGACTGTTATCCGGGTACCTTTTCCGGCGGCGAAAAGCTACGACTAAATATTGCTAGGGCTATGGTCAAACGTCCCAGGCTTTTACTGTTGGATGAACCGACTGCCAGCTTGGATCATGCTTCCAAATTAAAAGTGCGTGAACTTATCGAGCAGCTGAAAAGAGAGGGCACTACTATGATGGGGATTTTTCATGATATCGAATTCATGGAAAACCTCTGTAGTCGGGAATACACTATCCGCAATGGGAAATTGGATGATATTAAAATTTAACCCAATTCTTACAATAGTTTAATAGAAGCTTAATGAATGTCAGGTAAAATGAGATAACGGTTATCCACATTGTTAAGACGATGGGGAAAGATAGTCTTTTAAATTTGAGAGGAGAATAAAACGTGAAAAAAGCATCTTTACTTACTCTGGTCGTTATTCTTGTGTCATCTCTTGTAACTGGGTGCGGATCCACAACTTCACCTTCACCTTCATCTTCAACTTCAACCTCAGGTGTCAAAGACCCTGCTACCATCACTATTGCTTGGTTACCCAATAATTCGGGAGATAATGAGAAGGAATTCCGTGATGAATTTGACAACGTTATTACAAAGGCCACGGGAATAAAGGTAGAAAACAAATTAACCACAGATTACGCCATTGCTATTTCAGCCTTGGAAAGCGGCGACGCTCAATTAGGCTATTTCGGGCCTAACGAGTACATTGTGTCTCACGCCAAAGATCCTAAAGTTGTGCCCGTGGTGGTTGAGAGCGGCGATTCGGGAACCTTGAAGGATGCCCTTTACTACAGTCGGTTTCTCGTTAAGAAAGGCAATGAAAATCAATACAAATCCGGAGATGGGTTTGACATCGATAATATTGTAGGCAAAAAAATGTCTTTCGTTTCAACCAGCTCGACATCAGGTTTCAATATGCCTGCCGCAGCAATATTAGGTAAATTCACCAAACAGGACAAATGGAAAAACCTGACCAAGGACGGCTTAGCACAAGGTGGTAATGATAAATTTTTTGGTCAAGTACTTTTTGCAGGTTCCCACCAATTATCTTTAGTCAATGTGCTTACTGATAAATCTGACATCTCGGCGGTCGATGATATCGATGTGGCACAGTATGTGGAGCTTAGCCAAGGAAAAGACAACGAGACAGGGGCTGTTTACACTGTAAAACAGGGCGCAGACGCTCCGTTCAATACCCTGGCTGGTGCTCAATATGAGATCATCCAGTCAATACCAGTCCTTAACACACCAGTTGAGGCCAATAGCGCAGCGTTGAGCCAGAAGACCCTTGATGCCATAACTCAAGCCCTCACTTCCGATCAGACGACAAATGACCCGAAGATATTTGCACCAAAAGGATCCAAAGGCTCTGTATTTGTCCAACCACACCGCTTTTTAAAGGTGGAAGATTCTTGGTATGCGCCGATGAGAAAAGTCCTCGGTTATACATCCTAAGTAACTACCGAAAACAATGGCTACGGGGTTGATCAAAGTATATTCGAGAGGTTAAACATGAGGGGCGTTAAAGTTAACCAATAGCCATGATAAAGACATGGGGGGGCTTAACGCCTCTCCCCTAATTTAATTAGTGTTAAGGGGGATTAGTGTGAAACTGGAATTAAGTGTACCTTTATTGGAACTGAGGAAGATCACTAAGTATTATAACGGTACGACACCTGCTTTGTCGGAAGTCAGCTTTTCTGTTACAAAAGGAGAGTTTGTTTCCGTAATAGGTCCATCCGGAGCTGGAAAATCTACGCTTCTCCGCTGTATTAATCGAATGATTGAAGTAACAAGCGGGGAAGTTTTCTTTGATGGCGTTAATGCTTCAAAGCTAAGAAAAAAAGACTTAAGAAAACTAAGAACAAAGATCGGTATGATCTTTCAGCATTATAATTTGGTTGACAGGTTGACTGTAATCGAGAACGTGCTCCATGGTAGGCTGGGATATAAGTCCACTTTGGCTGGAGTTCTGGGTCGATATAGTCAAGAAGAAAAAAAACAGGCCTATCGGATTATCAACATCTTAGGCCTGAATGACCAAATCTATCAGCGCTGTGACAAGTTAAGCGGCGGCCAAAAACAGCGGGTCGGTATTGCTAGGGCTTTAATTCAAGAACCTAAAATGATTTTATGTGATGAACCCATTGCTTCTTTGGACCCTAATTCTTCTCGGATTATTATGGATCATCTGAAAAACGTTTCCACGCAAATGGGCATAACAGTGATTGTTAATTTGCATCAAGTAAATGTAGCTCTGAAGTATTCGGATCGAATTATCGGTGTTAATAAGGGGAAAGTAGTTTTTGACGGTCCGCCGAACGCCCTCTCCGACGAGCAAATCTCAGAAATTTATGGCTCAGAGTCCAAAGATTTGATCGATTTAGGAGAAAGATATGCAATCTGATATTTTTGCCAAACGCAGGAAGGACGGTCTACTATTCTTTGTCCTCTTAGCTATTCTGACTGTAGGTTCGGTGATCATTACCCAGTACGACGTGACGAAGGGGTTCACCAGTATCGTCAAGGCCTTTATATGGGGCTGCTCCAATTTTTATCCTGATGTTAAGTCAATGACGATACTACCAGATATATTGCATAAACTGTGGGATACGATCCTTATGTCTATTACGGCAACCACAGTGGCTACTGTTTTTGCCATACTATTGGCGGTAGTCGGTTCCCGGACCACAAGGCTGAATAATTTATTCAGTGTTGTCGCCAGAGGCATCGCCTCACTCTTTCGTAACATTCCCCTGGTAGCTTGGGCCATGGTGTTGATGTTAGCCTTTAGCCAAAGTTCAATAACAGGCTACTTGGCACTTTTTTTTGGTTCCCTCGGGTTTCTGACCCGGGCATTTATCGAAACAATCGATGAGGTGAGCAATAATTCAGTTGAAGCCTTGTTAGCTACAGGTGCCGGTTATTTCTCAATTATATTTCAATCAGTTTTACCTTCCAGCCTACCTCAGATGATCAGTTGGGTATTATTCATGATTGATACTAATATTCGCGATGCCACTTTAGTTGGCCTTCTGACAGGTACAGGTATTGGGTTTTCTTTTGATTTGTATTATAAAAGTTTCAATTTTCATGCTGCAAGCCTAGTGGTAATTCTGATCGTAATCACAGTAATTATCATCGAAATGATTTCAAATAATATTCGAAGGGTGATTATGTGATGAAAATTGAGGAATCATTTGAAGAGTGGGGATTAAGCAATGATGAGAAGTTTTTCGCTGAGGATAGCGTAATCTTAGCCTCCAAACCTCTGAGTCGGGAGACTCTCACTATGTGGATATTATTGCTTGTTTTATCATTTTTGAGTATCTATGCTCTACTCACGATTGATTATCAGAGTGTAAATTTGGGAAAGGCATTGGCTGATACTTTAAACAATTTTAAAATAATCTTTCTACATCCGGCTGCTCACCGTCTTGGATTGTGGGACGCTTTTTACGAAGTTGTGATAACCCTGGGTTTGGCATTTTTGACCACCTTGTTCGGTGGTATAATCGCCTTATTTTTAGGCTTGCTGGCGGCTCAAAATTTAGCTCCACTAAAAGTTACCTATATTATCAAAGGCTTTGTCGCATTTATCCGGGCTGTTCCCAGTATCTTATGGGTCTTGATTTTCGCTGTGGCTGCTGGACTGGGTAGCGTAGCTGCAGTCATCGGGTTGACCTTTCATTCAGTCAGTTATTTGACTAAGGCTTATTCTGAGTCTTTTGAAGAATTAGATAGAAGCGTTATTGAAGCATTAATGGCCAGCGGCGCTAATTGGTGGCAAATTGTTTTTCAGGCGGTAATACCGTCCTCTGTTACTTCATTGCTGTCCTGGACTTTCATGAGATTTGAAATGAACTTTGCTAATGCCGTGGCGATGGGTGCGGCTGCAGGAGCAGCCGGAATAGGTTTTGATTTATTTATGGACAGTGGATTCTATTTTGATTTGCGAGAAATCGGACTGGTCACCTACTTTATTTTAGCTTTTGCCATTGTCCTCGAGACGATTTCCACAAAATTGAAAGGTAAGATCCAGAAAAAGGCTTAATTTCAAATACTTCCAAATACTTTCCCAGCACCACATTGTAAAGAAGAGTGATTTTTTGATTCAATATGAAGACTTAATAATGGATGAATCTATAAATATTTGTCAGCAGTTATACAGTAACGACATAAAGCAAGGGGGACACATCTCCTATAGAGGTATGTCTCCAACTGAAGATAGGATTGAATTTGGTACAATCAAACTCTTGAAAAGTGTGGCTGACGTTATTCGGATAATAGTGTTGCTTATTACAGCATTGACAATAAATGTTCTTATTCACTATTGATGATTAGGATGTCGAAGTTCCTTTAGTTTTGCCAATCTATTGAAGGCGATGTTTCTGCACGCCTATTCTAATCGGTTAAGGGATGCTTTCTTCGAAATTATTGTAACGTAAGGAGTGATAAGATATGAAAACCAAAAAGATATGTATTTCCAATGCTCAGATTATTTTGCCAGACAAAGTTGTCAAGGGCCATATTCTGATTGAGGGAAATAGAATTTCAGAAGTGGTGGAAAGTGGTTTTCTGCGCAGAGTGAAAGATTGTCCGGACTTCTCTGTAATTGATGCCGAAGGCTGCTACGTTATGCCAGGAATGATAGATCTTCATAGTGATGCTATTGAAAAAGAGATACAACCAAGGCCTAATACCTTGTTTCCTATAAATATGGCTTTCTACGAGTTGGAAAAAAAACTTGCAGTGAGCGGTATAACTACCATGTACCATTCTCTTAGCTTGAGTGACGAATGGGGCGTGCGTAATACAGACATGGTCATAAGTGTTATTAATAGCATAAACAGGCTTAAAAAGGCTCGTTCTATGATTAATCACAAGATCCATCTTAGATATGAATTAACTTTTTTAGGTGGAGTTAACATTTTGGAAAGTCTTATCAAAGATAAGAGTATAGACTTTATGTCTTATATGGATCATACCCCGGGTCAGGGACAGTTTAAGGATGCGGAAGCACTTAAGAATTTTACTATGCAATCGTATGGAAAAAAGGCGGCAGAAGTTGATGCGATTATGGATATAACCATCGAAAACCAAACCCGGATCGATTGGTTCAAACTCACTAGTTTAGCAAAACTTGCGAAAACAAATGGGATCAGATTGGCGTCCCATGATGATGACACAAGAGATAAAATAGAGACGCTTCTGGAGTGTGAAGGAGTATTAAGCGAATTTCCAATTAACATGGAAACTGCCATCTACGCTAAATCCAGAGATCTTCATGTCTGCGTGGGAGCTCCTAATATCATACGCGGGAAGTCCCATAGTAACAATATGAAAGCGATTGATGCCATCACTAATAATGCGGCTGACATTGTCTGTTCTGATTACCTGCCTAGTGCAATGCTCCCGGCAGTTTTTCACCTCACAAGGGAAGGGATTAATCTCAATGAAGCTGTAAAGATGGTGACGTTAAATCCGGCCAAGGCTTTGGGAATTGATGGTCAAGTCGGAACAATAGAAGCCGGGAAATGTGCTGATTTAATCATAGTGGAAATGCATCAGGATTATCCGCTGCTTCGAAAAACCTTAGTAGGCGGGAATACGGTCTTTCAATCAGATTTCCAGATTTTGAACACAGCAAAGGTGGAAAATATATGTTGATTAGGGAGGCTATAGAGGCGGATCTGTCAGATATAAGAGAGCTACTAAAAGGTTTGGATGGAGAAGGCGAGGACGGGGTCAATTCTAACGAAGCGCAAACAATCTGGCGTAAAATAAATGAGTATCCGTACTATAAGATGTTTGTTGTTGAAGAAAACAGAG
>OMOF01000254.1:1888-4809 GCA_900290375.1 Candidatus Desulfosporosinus infrequens | reverse complement strand
AAACAACATTAAAGCAAGTGACACAGTGACCGCCAATGTTTCTTTTACCGTCATGGACTCCAAATCGCAACCAATATAAGGTGTAAAAATACTGATAATCAATGGGGACGGGGAGGTAATTGATTCCATAACATCTGATGAAAATGGAAAGGTAGAAAAGAAAGTAACAGTACCTATCGATAAAAAGTACTTCTGGGCAGACACAAATGACCTAGGAACACGGGGCACGGTTACAGTCATAGCATTTAAAGAGGGGTATCGTGAGACTGTTCTTTTTGAAGTGCCTGTTAGTGCAGGTAGTACAGGTCAACCGTTATATATGAATGCTATCATTCCAGGGGAAAGAAATGAGCCAGATGTACAACTGGGAAACAATCATCATCTTGAAATACTTTCCCTTGTTGATAAGTACGCTCAGTACTTAAAGAAGACGCATTAACAGGTTTGTTGGAACAGGGGTAGGTAATTTACGATTTAGAAGTTCATTTATAAACGAACAGTCCCCAAGTTTTAATCACTTGGTTCAATGGAAGGGATATGAGTGAAATCTACTTACCAATAGCTCTTTACTTGGATAATAAATAAAGTTATACCAAGTTATACCAAGTTATACCAGTTTGCTTCAGCAGTTCCTATGTTACCCTATGAACAATAAATTATACTCACTTTTTACCTTTAACTTCAGTCACTCGTATCTCAACAAAATATTCTTGATCTTCTTCACTAAGGTAAAGAGCTAGACGGTCTAAAAATTTAGCCAACTCTTCAGTCTTATATTTACGTTTGATACTGGTCAGTACGTTCTCCACTTCTTTTGGAGGTACTAGGGCAGGGTTCATTGCATATGTGTATACAGTTTCATCATTCGGTATAGTCGTGGGAACTGTAGCATTTGCTCGTTTTTCCTTTGGCTCACCAAGCTTCGGTACACCTCTTGTGTTTTTGATCTTGTTACGGAAATCAACAGCAGCCTGTCCGACCATCACATTGTCCCCTTTAGTTTTAGCCACTTGCATTTTTACAAAGAAAGTATTAAGGGTTGAAGGTGAACATTTCCAGGTATCACAGATTTCTGCATTAGTATGTAGCCGTCTTAGCACAGCAGCAGCCGTTTGACTACCAATAAAATCTAGAGCTTCGAATTCTGCCTTAGTTGGAATTTCACCTGTTTGTATTTTTTCAATGAGTGCGTTCATTTTTATCTCTCCAATCGTGGTTACTTTGATCACTCCTGGTGCCATCACCTTTCGTCTTTCCACTCCAACTAAACTTTCAGATGGAGTACGGACGGTTTCGTGCCTTCGTAATCGAAGAGCACGTCCATGAACACCATTGCCAGTTCGTTTCTGTTCTCTAATTTCGTCTCTGAGCATCCGTTCGATTTCAGACATAGAAATACCCCGAACTTTCTTTTATCAACAGTGTTACCAATTCTCAGGAATATAACACTATTTGCCATATTGGCATTCGTTTTTCGAAAAAGCAAAAGAGCTACAGTGATTGATTTCACACCCAGCCCTTTCTCTATGTTTGCTATCGATCGGAAGGAAAATATTAGCAACAAGTATGTATTATGTCGCCATCAGACAAAAATTATACCTAATGTTGTTGTGAAGTTGTACAGGATCGTCTAATAGAAACCATGTTAGTACCTAGATTCATTCTAGTTCACTATCGTTTCACGGTTCGGGGGTCAATCTTTTTGCACAAAAAAATATAAATGAAAGGTTTTGATGATATACAACTATTAGATGAGGCAGAACAAAACGATGAAACGATGCCTAATATGAAATATCTTGGTTGAGAACATTAAAATTAGACATAAGCATCAACAAATAAAATCATATATCAAATAGAAGGATGGACCATATATATTATCAATGATTGACCCTTGCACTTTAGAAATTAACTCTAAGTATTTATAAAGTAAATTTGAGTTAATACGGGGAATAAGCTGAAACAACTCAACTTCACTGGACATCGAAAGCAGCTGTATATAATTCTGAAATGCCCTCTTCACATACCAGAGGTGTCGTGTCATAAAATGCCAAAAGTCACCCCCAAGCTAACAATGCTAGAGGTGACTTATTTTTATATGTTCGGATTGACGTGTGATGTTACTGTAAAGGTGTGACGGGGAAGAACCGTGCTCACACCTGGGGGCCGTGTTTTTCATTCAAAATATAAAAATTTTAGGAGAATTCTACAATTTGATGGAGAAGGAATATTTTACAAAAAGAAATCATTGATCCTTGAGGAAAGAAAGGTTGCTGACTGTTAATCATCATAGTGAGCTAATTTTGATAAAAAAGCTGCCCTCTCATTGTTGAATATCAATGGGAGGGCAGTTATAAACAATTGGAAATTAATTTCACTAAATAAACCTAAATAATAAATTGACTAATCTAATATCACGTAATAATATAAGTTACATGAAAAGAAATAAACGCTTATCCGTCGCCCTACACGTGCTACTGCACATGGCCGAGCGACCTGACGCCGCAATGACCTCAGAGGAGATGTCCGCTTGCGCCGGCACCAATGCGGTAGTGATCCGTCGCACATTCGCCGGTTTGCGCGAAGCGCAAATTGTCTCGTCTTTGAAGGGGCATGGCGGCGGTTGGCGACTGGTCCGGCCCCTTTCCGAAATTACCTTAGAGGAGGTTCAACGCGCTCTCGACGAGCGGGTAGTCACCTCCCCCTCGACGCACGATGAAAGCCCCGGCTGCCTCATCGAAAAGGTGATTCACCTTGCTCTAGATGACGCCGTCGCAGAGGCGAATCGTGTTCTGGATCAACGCCTCGCGACTATTACCTTGGCCGACATTGCTGCCGATGTTTACCGACTCGACAGGGCGATCTCCTCAACGCCTAAAGACAACAAATATTAATAGTTCGAGATTGCTATCCCTGTGAAACCT
>OMOF01000254.1:915-1878 GCA_900290375.1 Candidatus Desulfosporosinus infrequens | reverse complement strand
TATCATTAAGGCAAACAATATCCAGATGCATATAGCTGAGCAGGGTGAAGGTCCTCTTGTCCTGCTTTGTCATGGGTTTCCGGAAACATGGTACTCATGGCGTCATCAAATCCCTGTGCTAGCTGAGGCGGGGTTTCGCGTGGTGGCCCCTGATTTACGTGGTTACGGTGGTACGGAGCGGCCGGAAGAGATTGACCAGTACACTCTTTTCCATCTTGTCGGCGACATGGTGGGTCTGCTCGACGCATTGGACGTTGAAAAAGCCGTGATCGTCGGGAATGACTGGGGCGCAACGCTCGCGTGGCATGCGGCTTTATTACGGCCTGACCGCTTCCGTGGGGTGATCGCGTTATGCGTACCGATGATGGGTCAGCCACCTGTTCCTCCCTCCAAAATCTTTCCTCAGACGGAAGATGAGTTGTTCTATACGCTCTACTTCCAGACTCCAGGCCTGCCAGAGGAGGAGTTTGAGCGCGACGTTCGCTTCACAATGCTTAACCTGCTCTTTGCTGCTTCAGGAGAAGCAGGACCTCGTCAAGAAAACGATGGCACTCCGAATCCCTTTAGTATGGTATCCCGGAGCAAAGGTTTGCTCGCGCCGCTGCCCGCCCCTTCATTGCCATGCTGGCTTACAGAAGTAGACTTGGCCGTCTATTCTGAGGCGTTCAGCGTGACCGGGTTTCGTGGGGGCTTGAACTATTATCGTAATCTAGATCGCAACTGGGAATTACTAGCTTGTTTCAATGGAATGAAGATAATGATTCCCGCCCTGTATGTGGTGGGCGAACGTGACGTCGGTCTCAGTATCCCTGGGATGAGGCAAATCATTTCTGAGATGCCTAATCTTGTACCAATGCTCGATCAAACGGTCATACTCCCGGGCTGCGGACACTGGATTCAACAGGAGAAACCCCAAGAGGTCAACACTGCTATAATTTCGTTCCTGCAAAGCCTCTCTTGGTC
>OMOF01000254.1:0-905 GCA_900290375.1 Candidatus Desulfosporosinus infrequens | reverse complement strand
GATCAAGAAGCGTTGCCCCTCAAGATTATTAACTTTATTAAGAAAAAGAAAAAGAGTAGAATTCATAGTTATTCTATAAATTCTACTCTTACGTTGTGTGCATTTTCAATTTAGCAGTAAGCAGGGTAATATCCCATTAAAATAAACATAAAGGAATAGAGATATGACAGAATTCTGGGAATCAAGTTTTATAGAAAAACAGATGATGTGGGGATTAGAACCTTCAGACTCCGCAGTCTTGACAAAGGACTTTTTCCTTGAAAAGAAAGTTAAGGACATATTGATACCTGGTATTGGATATGGCAGAAATGCAAAGATTTTTATTGACAACGGAATAAATGTAACAGGTATTGAGATTTCAAAAACAGCGATTGATTTGGCAAGGCAAAACGGGATTGATATTAGAATCTATCCAGGTTCAGTAAACGATATGCCTTTTGATAACAAACATTATGATGCTATATTTTGCTATGCACTTATTCACTTATTGAATAATCGTGAGAGAGAAAAATTTGTTAAAAATTGCTATAGTCAATTAAAACCAAACGGATATATGATTTTTACAACTGTTTCAAAAAAAGCTCCAATGTTTGGAAAAGGTAAACGACTGAGTAAGGACCGCTTCGAGATAATGAAAGGTGTAAAAATATATTTTTATAATTCTGATTCAGTAAAACAAGAATTTGAGAAATATGGATTGGTAGAGTTTTCGGAAATTGATGAGCTAAATAAGAATATGAAAAATAAACCTCCGGTGAACTTTATAATTATAAAATGTAAGAAAGAATCATAGGGGCTCAGCAGACTGCAAATTTATCAATTTCGTATCGGTGTATGATGATTGGAAACTAGGGAACATAACAGCTGTAAGGTCAATGGAAATTGTTAATATGAAAGCCAATACT
>OMOF01000245.1 GCA_900290375.1 Candidatus Desulfosporosinus infrequens | reverse complement strand
CCCTTGGCTAGGAACAGTAATCATAGCTGGGTAAGAGTTGAAGGGAGCTGCCACGAAGGTAGCATTTTTTGTAGTGTCATATGCATTGGCTGCTGGTATAGCAACACCAGCGACAGCAGTGGTATTTCCAGGAGCCTCATTACCATCTAACAACGGAATATTTTGGCTGAATCCACTCAAATCGGCGGCTACGCCAAGACTCCCATTTGCATTTGTTACTGTTGCTACTGTAACTGTGCTAGTAGCAACTTTAGAACCATCTTCTGTCGTTGCCGAAATAATTGCGGTTCCGACGCCTACTGGAGTCACTACTCCGTTTACGACCGTTGCTACAGCTGCATTACTTGTTGTCCAAGTAATTGCTTGGTTTGTAGCATTAGCAGGAGATACGGTAGCAACTAGTGGGCCAGTGGCACCACCGGGTGTTAGAGATAATGTAGTCGTATTAAGGCTCACACCTGTAACAGCAATTGCCGATGGGGTCACACCATCACTTATAGACCCACCCCCATTTGATGAAGAATGCACCCCTGCTACTTGGATCAATATCACATCAGGAACCACAGCCGTGCCGCCAAGAGCAGTTACTATTGGTGATGAACCTAGCTTACTAGCATAAGCAGAAGAAATTGAACCGTCTCCATTGGAGTCATAAAGAGCGATAGGTGAATTTGTCTTAGCTGCAAGAGATGATGCAACGAGAGAGTCAACCAAGTGAGTGTCTGTACCGTTAGCAACATAGACTTGGTCGTATTTATAGGTTAAGGCTTTTAGGACAGTCAGATTCGTGGCGAAACGATCTGCACCAAAGAGACGAGTAGCACCAGGGATGTCTGCCACGAGAGTAGGTCCTCCAATGATGTATGTAGTGGCACCTTTGTAAGCTGTCTCTGAAGCTGGTAGTGTTCCATCAGGGTTGGCCACTAAGATAGAGTAATTGTTAGCAGCGGCGTAAGAAGCTATTGATAAGGCATCAGCTAAAGCACCATATCCAACTACGAAAGAACCTGTAGGATTAATAAGTTTAGATGAAATTTCAGTCGCTGTTGCAATTCTATCTGCCCCTTCTAGTACAGTAGTATTTACACCGTTTATCCCGTTGACTTGATCAATAACTGATTGACTAATGGATCCAACCACATAGACATTCTTTACACCAAGTTTGATTAATTCAGCTTGAGTAGCAGTCGTCAGGGTATTGTTGTCCGTTAACAATATCGGAGCTGTTTTACCTGCCAAAGGTGCAGCTAATAATACATCTACCAAATCGGCATCGTCAGATGAAGCTAAGATAGCCGTGTCAGCAGTCGTCCAGCCAGCATCTGCTACTGCAATGGCGGTTCCAATTCGGTCCGAACCGAACAGTCGTGCAGTCGTTACCCCATTGGGGGTCCCATTGTCTGCAAAGGCATTAAACGGAGCCATTGTTAGAGCCATACCCGTAATAGCTAAGGAAGCTAAAGCTTTTTTCACTATTTTCATGTAGTGAATTCCTCCTATCGTCTTTAAATGGCAGGGATGATTTCTATTCTCATAGGGTGTAAAGAGAATCAGTTCAACCACACCGTCCACATGAACCCCATTAGTTTCTATTTATGGTCTATTCTCCATTGTTGTACATGTATCCTTCCTGATCTGACTGGTTCAACGTAACTTCTTCATATCCATAGATAATTATCTGGAATTTGATAAGAACAACGCCCTCCCACGTTTATTTACTTGAGAGGGCGTTGTTCTTATGTTGTTTATATTTCGAAACAATGCTTATTTAGTGGGTGTTCCTGCCAGACGTATTTACGATCTGGCTTTTTGCTATGCATAAAATATTTGTTAATTTGGCAGGAATATTTAGGAAACGTGTAGAATGTTTAGGACGGATTGTCCGGGGTGGGGGGCCGAACTGCTATGAGGGGGCATAAAGAATGAATAAGGATTTCATATATTTTTTGAAGCAGAACCCTGAAATTTATAAACACTTTACTAGGGAGGTCATTGAGCTTTTAAGTATCTTAGACCCAATTGAAGAGAGAAACGAAAGAATAAAATTTTAAATTTTAACAGAAATAGAGGTTATATGCAGTGATTACATTTCCAAGTATTATGATTTAGTCGAGTCATCCAACGAGAAACATCATGATATAAACAGAGTCGAAGTCAACAGAATGATGAATGATAGGAGATATAATTTCGCAAAGATTAAGCATATACTTAATTCTCTAAGGATTGAAAGTATAAAAGATAGTTTCGAGTCAGAGGACTACCTTATAGAGTTGGCCGAAGAAACTACTATAACCTCATATCATTATCCAAACACGTGGTTGGCTTTTATTTCCGTCTCTGACATCAACAAAGCAACAATTCAAAACGAGACCCATGGATTTGGGTATCACATTCATTTCATATTAAATAAGGTCAGAACCAATGTGATATTTCTGTTTGATAGAGACGAGAATGACGACTTTAATTCCCTTTACTGGGAACATCATCACGAGGCAAGCAAGAAAAAAGAAAACCCTGATACTTATGGATATAAACGGAAATAGTCTATTTTTCAATCGTGCATGTGTTTAATAGATAGTATTAGTAAAAGAGATTTTAGACAGTTGTCAAAAACTTCACACTTTTATACAACGATACAATGGATAGTAAAACGGCATTATCTTCCTATATATGTGGTGCGTAGAGAATGATTCTTAGGGCATTTGTGGTGATTCAATAAAAATTTACAATAACCCTTAATTATCCAAAATATGCAATAAAATTACTAGTCTAATATTACTTTGCTAGTTCAACTAGCTTCCTACATTTTAAACAGAACCATTTGCACCGGAACGTTTTGGGCGTTCCGGTTTAGAGTTGGAGATAGGGGGAAGCGGCTATGGATCAATTAACGTCGTGTAAAACGTGCTCAAAAGAAGTGGCACGGTCCGCTACAGTATGTCCCCATTGTGGTGCAAAGCTCAAGATGAATCTAATCGAAAAGTTGGTACTGTTCGTTATTGTTAGCTATGTTGCAATGTTTCTTTTAGCTACATTTGCAGTGAAATGGTCTAAGTAGTTATTGGTTTAGGACAGCGTACTATTTCCCCTCTTGTCTATGGACATGCACCACCGGGTAGCTGTCTTTCCTAAACAGCCACAGGAATTTATAAAAATTGTGAATGGTCTTCTTATCATTATTGTATCTTTTTAAGTACGTAGTATTCTGGTGTCATACCTCTATTAGTATAGTCCCCACTCTTCCATTCATAGAACATATAAGTTGTTCCATTTATCTCTTTAACTTCACATTTACTTGCCGTTTTATTTTCTCTACTAATAATCATCCCTTTAGTCCAAGTTAATGAAGATGAGGATTCACCTTTTGTTGTTGTGCTCGTCAATTGACCGTTTTCATTAACCGATAAGCCCGTAAGATACAGATCACCCATCCAGCTACTTACTTTAGGGTTGAAACTATCAATAGTTTTAACAAAATCTACACTTTCCCATTTTCCTTTCATTTGAGTATCATTAATAAAAGGAAAATCAATTTTATCTTCAATACGTGCAACTTGATAGTTTGAATAGTCATTACTATCAACTTTTTCTAATACGTAATAATAGGGTACCATATTCCTGAATACGTAATCCCCACTCTTCCATTCAAAAAACATATATGTTGATCCATTGATCTTTTTAATAATATATTTGCTTGCCGTTTTTTCTTGTATATTTAGCACTTTATCTTTTGTCCAACTAAATGCTGAAATGGCTAAATTTCCATTTTCAACGGACTCTAATACTTTACCTTGTTTAATAAAAGCTAATGCATTTAAGTATAAGTTATCTTGCATGGATTTTTTGCCAGGAATAAAAT
>OMOF01000769.1 GCA_900290375.1 Candidatus Desulfosporosinus infrequens | reverse complement strand
TCTGGGGCCAGAAGGTTAGCCAAATCTTTTACCAGCTTCCGAGGAGTAGGACTGTGCTCAAATACTTCATAGGCAGTTATTACGTCATACTTTTTTCCCTGGTTATTATCAGACTTATCAGAGTAGGGGTCATAACAAAACGCGTCGTAACCTGCTTTTCTGAGAATCTCTGTTAATTGACCTGTACCTGAACCATAGTCTAAATAACGAAACTCTTTAGGTAGCCCGTTAGGAATACCTAGCAAAAAATCGGCATTGCCACGAGCACGTAAACCGTCGTAGCCAGGGTCAAATTCCCCATAGTCTTCTGTGTATATCTTTGCAGCGAATTGTTCTTGAGTCCAGTCTTTAAACTCTGGTGCAAATATGTATCCACATTTTGTACATTTAACGTACTCGATCATTGTCCCACAGTTGTCTATGGGTTGACCGTTGCGCTGAGCATTCTGATGCAAGTCAATTAATCCTAACGAAACGCACTGACGATCTCCACAAACAAGACATTTAGACATACGACTATTCTCCTTTGATTTTGTGATAGATAACTGCGAGGCTAATACCAATAACAGGATGCTCGTTGTTAGCTGTTGCAATTGATATTTTAATATAGCTCTTTACATCTGTGGGGTCACATGAAAAAAGCAAAACATCTTCTTTTGGACCTGTTATGCCACCTACCAAAAAGTCCCCATATTCAGATGCAAACAACTTCACATGCTCTTTTATACTGTTTTTAGTGGTATAGACGTCGCCTACTTCAAAAATACTATCCGCTGCTAATTTCTCTTTTATCCGAGGAATTAATGAGACAGCATTATGAGAGTATTCGCTCAAGTCATACCAGATTTGAGTATTGGTGGTCCCAGCAGGTTTAATGNNTAATCCTAGAAGTGCAAATTTAACCATGCTACTCAGATGATTTGGCGGAAGGGCTTGTTCTGTGGATCTAGGACGCGGAGATATTTCACCGTCATTCCAAATAATAGGCACAGGATGCATTAATCTGGCTAGGGGTAAAGGAGTATTTGGTAAAACAGACATAATCTGTCCTTTATACGCCATATCGTACTTTTCTGATGTTACCATAAACCTTTTGATCTTCATAAATTTCACCTGTGGCTATCGTTTATGTTTACATGAATAAATTACAATAAAAACGGGGCCCAGTACAGCAGGCCCCGTTAGTATGTGAAGACCTTATAGTTCTATTGGACTTTCATGTACTGCCCTGCACTCGCAGTGCCTAATTGCATGTTATTTGTTGCGGAACTGGCATAGGCAGCTACCGTGCTATTATAGCCTAAAGCCACGGTTACTGTACCATTAGAACCAATACCACCCCAGGTAGTTGCAGCAGGTAGCGTAGCTTGTATCCATGTGATGCCATCCGTACTGGATGCAGCTATTGCTGAGGAGGCAG
>OMOF01000205.1 GCA_900290375.1 Candidatus Desulfosporosinus infrequens | reverse complement strand
TGGTATGTTCTTGGTCAACCTGACGGTATGGCTCGCCATCTTTCGGCAGCTGATGCGGCCGTGGCAGTGGTCAATTGTTTCCCTTCGATGCATACATCGATAGCCTGCGCTATGCTATTGCTCGCTTGGAGAGAAAAAGATCAATTATTCCGCTGGGTTTGGACATTTTTTTGTCTCTCGATCATTTATTCTACTCTTTATCTTGAAATCCATTGGGTTACTGATGTCATCGCAGGAATTTTCTTGGCCATAGCCGCAGTGAAACTAGGGGACTGGATTATTGCCAAGGTGCGGGCAAAGGTTCGCACCTCAGTTAGTCGACCCGTTAGTCGGCCCGTCCCCAGTGCCCAACTCTCCNNCTCAACTTAAAAAATCCTAAACAAGGAAACAGAGTAGATTCTGTAGATTACAGAACCCACTCTGTTTCCTTGTTTAGGATTACAGGATTATGTCTATTCCCTCTTCCAGGAGATCACTACTTCTATGAATTTCAGGAGCTAGTTTCCAACTTGATCTTAATGAAAAAATAACAACAATCTTACTTTGACTTTGTTAAGCGTGGTAAGTCCCAGAATTCTTTTTTAAGTGGAACTTCATACGTAATCTTCGTATATTGTTCTTTGTCATAGGTTTGACCTTTTAACAGATCAACTAGAAAACGCTCACCATTACTTTTATTTTCAATAACGACCATGCGACTAGGATTACTCTGTGGTCTTTCCATTTAAAATCTCCTTATCTTTAATTAAATATCTTAATTTCTTTTGCCCTTTCTTTATTATTCTCTAAATTCGATGTGAATTCCTGCTATTACTGCTGAGAAAATTTCAATTATGGATAGTATTGCCCTATTTTTATCTAGATATGATAGTCAGTTTACACTGATAAAAAAGCAAAACAGTGGTTATACTCTATAAAGTCGCCGCAATCACGAGAAGTCGAATGCTTCCTCAGCATTGCTGGATAATCCATATCGAATGAAGAGGTGTTTTTAATGTTTACAGACAAGGTTTTAACTTGTAGGGACTGTGGTCGAGAATTTGTATTCTCAGCGTCAGAACAGGATTTCTTCGCAGAAAAAGGGTTTACTAACGAACCGGGGCGATGCCCTGAATGCCGGGCAGCTAAGAAGGCACAAAATCGACCTTCTGGCGGATATAATAACAACCGTTCTGAGCGCCAAATGTTTCCAGCTGTTTGTGCTGAGTGCGGAAAAGAAACAACTGTACCTTTCCAACCATCGGGTGATAAGCCTGTGTATTGTCGAGACTGCTTCCATCCTACACCTCGTAATAATTGGTAGAAAAATCGTAATAAGAAAAGCAATCTGTATCATAACTCCTGTCATGATACAGATTGCTTTTTTATATTTATTACAAAGGAAATAAACTTCGATATTCTCCATAACCCTCTTTTTCAATTTCTTCTTTGGGAATGAACCGCAGTGCAGCGGAGTTGATACAGTAACGTAAGCCCTCAGGAGTGGGCCCATCATTAAAAACGTGACCAAGATGTGCACCAGTCTTTGCACTCAAAACTTCTGTCCTGTGCATCGAATGTCTGAAATCAGGCTTCTCCTTCACGACCTCTGGACTAAGAGGTTTAGAAAAGCTAGGCCACCCACAACCAGAATCAAATTTGTCCAGAGAACTGAAAAGAGGGTCTCCAGATATTATGTCAACGTAAATACCTGTTTTTTCATTATTCCAGTATTCATTCTTAAAGGGTAATTCGGTACCGCCTTCTTGAGTAACTTCATATTGCAACTGGGTTAGTTTAGAACGAAGAAGCTCTTCGTCTTTGTCCTTACTCCAATGTTTTTCAAGAAAAGCATCCCGCCCTGATCCTTGACGATATCTAATGTATTTTATGGGATCTTTTCTATGATAACCCTGGTGGTATTCTTCGGCAGGATAAAACGCTGCGGCAGGCAGAATTTCTGTAACGATAGGCTCATTAAATCTACCACTATTCTCGAGAATCTGTTTAGACTCTTGAGCTTGGCGCTGCTGGTCCTGATTATGATAAAAAATTGCGGTCTGGTAGGATTGCCCTTGATCAAAAAACTGCCCCCTGGGGTTGGTCGGGTCAATCTGGCGCCAGTAAATCTCCAACAACATTTTGTACGGTAAAAGCTCAGCATCAAAGGTAATTTGCACAGCCTCATAATGCCCCGTAGCCTTAGAGCAAACCTCCTCATACGAAGGGTTTTCAAGAGTTCCCCCCGTGTACCCTGAGGTCACTTTAATTACCCCCGGCAATTCCTCAAAAGGTTTCACCATGCACCAGAAGCATCCTCCTGCAAAAGTGGCAAGTTGATATTTTGTTTCTTTCATAAATCCCCCATAAATTCTTGATATGATTTGGTTATATTCTATCCCTTCGTTATAGCTTTATAACCTTTTGTAGCATGTGTGCCGTCGCAGAAGGGTTTATTGCGTGATTGCCCACAACGACAGAGCGTGACCTGATTCCTTACTTCGTACGGGGAACCGTCACACGATTCGATGGGAATACCACCTCTTACCCAAATCGGGCCGCTAACTTTTTTGTGCGGATCTTCAATGATTCCTATCGAGATCTCATACTTCGGTTCTATAGGCTGCCTAGTTTTCTTATCCGAAACGATCAATCTACCAGCTGGACAGTCCCATGCTCCTTGGATTGCGCTTGCACGAGATTCCGGATTTTGGGAGTTTTCAGTGAGGTCCCAAACTCCTCCTTCTTTGCGATGACAAAACCGGGCAAAAGCACACAATCGTAGTGCATCCGCTAGAATAAGGTCTGGACCATCAATTATTTGAGCCTTGTCAAGAGGATTACCTCTGTAGGCAGTTTCAGTACCATCAAAATTAATCTTTTTGTGAGTTCCGTCGCAGTAGGGACTGTTATTAGTATGACCACAGCTACAGAGAGCATACTGCTCCTGTTTTGAATAACAATCGTCCTGCTCCCATTTTACAGAACGTCCTTCTTCATCAACAATGATGGTTTGCTTGGCCATGGGGATATTACCCAACACAAGATATGGTCCATCTTTGACAATTTTGATCTTAGGAACACTCATATTCTTGGACATGTTTAAGTTCCTCCCCTTATACACCAAAGAGCGGCGTTTTAGTAAGAAAAGATACCTTTGTCAATCAAGGTATCTTTTCTGTAATTACGGAAGCGCGTGATTAATGGGCAAAGATATTCAACTTTAGGGCCGATTGCTAATTATGATTTATTTGACCCTACGCAATTGAGTCTGCCTCTCTGGTTTTGATAAAGGATACGATTTAGGTATTTGCGATTTCTGTCTCTGCTCTGACTTGAGACGTCGGTTTCCTGACCAATAACCAAACAATACTACAATCCCCAACGCAATAATTATTGTCAGATACCTCATATGCACTCACCCTTCTCAGCCAATACAGTACGTTCATGGCTGCAAACGCCTTGAACCTTCTCTAGTCAGTTACCTTTATATTTAAAGTATCATTTCGGCCTATATATTGTCAATGGTAACTGATTTAATCACAGTATCCCTTTTGCCGTAATTTTGTGACATGTTCTTTCAAAATGGCTTCCAAATCTATGCCATATTGCTCTTCGAGGACAAACATCATTGTGACAGCCGTCTGAGCCACATCTACTAACTCTCGGGCCACCATCTGCATAGCTTCTTCCTCTTCTAAGCGGTGTCGTTCCCCACTAAGTCCCCTAAGCTTGCCTATGGCCTGAGCTAACTCCCCGGATTCTTCCATAATCTTCAAGGCCGTGCTCTCCAAGGAAGGACTTAAACGGTTCAAGCGAGGGAGTGTCACAGTCTTAGAAACGAGCAGGCTATCATATAATTCATGATCTGAAGTCATTCTCGTACCCCCCCATATTTTTTCTTAAGCCCTTGCTGCAGATTTATTAATTCTATCCTTCCCTTGTCTTCGATAAGCAATCCTCTGGAGGAAGACCAAAAGGGATTTCTAAAATGAAACTACTCCCGCTATTTTCTTGACTCTCTACTCTGATCGTTCCCTCCATGATCTCCACGAGACTCTTAGAAATAGCTAAACCCAAGCCAGTACCTCCAAAATTTTTCGTGATCGAACTATCCACTTGCGTAAATTTCTCGAATATGAGATCCACTTTATTGGTTGGTATTCCAATTCCAGTGTCATTGACCACGAATTGTAAGATTAGATTATTTTTTTGGCGCCTTAGTAACGAAACCTCAAGTCGTATTGAGCCAACGTGTGTGAACTTCAGGGCATTACTTAGCAGATTATTCAAAATTTGTACCAGTCGATAAGAATCGCCAATGAGACTGTCTGAAATCCCTTCTCTTACATTATATAACATTTGTAGATTTTTCTTTTCCGCCTCAGCTACAAATGGTATCATCGTTTTACGAACAAGCTCTTTAATACTAAACTCTAGAGCTACCAACTCCACCTTGCCAGCCTCGAGTTTGGAAAAATCCAGAATATCATTTATAATCCTCAGCAAGGATTTACCAGAGGACATTAAGATCTCCACAAAGTCTTTTTGTTCATCCGATAGCCCGGTCAATTGCAAAAGTTGCGCCATACCTAAAACCCCGTTCATGGGCGTTCTTATTTCATGGCTCATGTTGGCTAGAAATTCGCTTTTAGCACGATTTTGCTTTTCTAGTTCGTTATTGATGTGCACCAGTTCACGCATTAACCTTGTTTGCTTTTCATATAGACTTAGATAAAATTGAATTTTATTAAGCAATTGTTCTTCTTTGATCGGTTTTACCAAATAATCAATGGCTCCCAATTCAAAGCCTTTCTTGATCCACTCATCCGCAGTAAATATTGCACTACAAAATATTATAGGTATATCTATGGTTCGCTTACGAGATTTCAGAACTCGAGCTAAATCATAGCCATCGATATCTGGTAACTTGATGTCCAAGATAATGAGATTAAACTCTTTTCTGAGGATTTGTCTGAGTGCTTCATTTCCCGTTGCGGTGTTGGTAATCTCACATTGCTCAAGTCGTCCTAGGATCTCGTTTAAGACGACAATATTGCCTTCATTATCATCAACGATTAAGATCTTATAGCTATCGTAAGGCACTAGAATCTCCTCCCTATTAGCACGTCACCGATCCTTCCAATATTCCAACTGGAGAATATCCCCCTGAAGTTCCGCTGGTCAGCTTTAGCTGAAACGAGTATACTCTAACCCTGATTAAAGAGTTTAAAGACATTAAAACCTGCTTTGTATTTTATAAAATCTTGCCTATTAAACAAATTCTCACTTCGTCCTAAAACCAAAAATCCGTTTCTATGTAATGACTGTTTAAACAGATTGACTACGTTCTCTTGCAACTGAGAATTAAAGTAAATGAGAACATTTTTACAGATAATCAGATGAAATTCGTTGAATATAGTATCGCTTGTAAGATTATGATGAAAAAAGACAACTTTTTTCTTGATATATGGCTTAATTCGGGCGTAATATGGGTTTACATGGAAATATTCTTCCAGCCGTTTTGACCCTCCTGATTTTCGGTAATTTTCACCGGCCTGTCGAAGAGGAGGCAAAGCATAAAACCCGTTTTGCGCTTTTTGTAATACAAAGGCATTAAAGTCCGTGGCGTAGATAATGCTTTTCTCTAACATGTTCAGCTCGTCCAAGAGGATAGCTAAAGAATACGCTTCTTCTCCTGAGGCTACTCCCACACTCCAGATTCTGAGATGTGGGAATGAATTCAGATAGGGCAAAACTTCCTCTCTTAACTCTTTAAAAAGAACTGGATTCCGAAAAAATGAAGTCACATTAATTGAAAGATTCAAAAACAACCGCTGGTAAACTTCATGATCCTGCAAGATTTTTTTCTTAAAACTATCAAAATCGAGCGCAGTTTCCCTAAGCATAGTTTGAGAGATCGTACGTCTGAGATTTTCAAGCTGATAGTTCCGAAAATCATAGCCGTGAATCTGATAAATACCCGTTAGAAGATCTCTAAGCTCTTCTTCTGAGAACTTGATCAGGGCTTCAGAATCGTTCTCTGATCTTATCTGACTTAATCTGTGCAGCTGTATGTTGGGGATACTTAACTCAAAAAGATATTGAGACAGAGATTCCGTCGTCGTATAAATCTTGAAAGTTTCTTGTCCATATTGATCCACGAGGTTGATTAAAGCCTCGATTATTCGGACAGGCAAGATCAGGCTTTCGATGAACATAATCTCCAGATTCGTGTAAACGCCAGCAATCTCCTGAAAGAAGTCTTCTGAATTGATTTCCTCTTGGCAAGCATCTAAGACCAAAATATGTTTGGTTTGATTTTTATAATAAGCTATGACTTTCATCGTTTTCTACCCAACCAAATTTTCAGTAATTTTTCTAAGATATCATAATCGATTGGTTTAGAGATATAGTCATTCGCTCCGGCTCCCAGAAAGACTTCTTTATCCCCTTTCATGGCCTTCGCTGAAATGGCAATAATCGGGATGTCGGACAAGGCTTTATCCTCGCGAATCTTCTTAATGGCTTCGATACCATTCAATACGGGCATCATAATGTCCATTAAGATTAAATCAAACTCCGACTCAAGCTTTAAGGCATCCAATGCTTCTTGTCCGTTATAGGCCCCGATAACAGTAGCGCCAGCTTCCTCGATTAAGCAGGATAAACTGAACATATTTTTAACATCATCATCGCAGATTAATACCTTCTTACCCTTGAAAATATCTTTTCCTTCATCATTGAGTGCCACCATCGTTCGAACTTTAGCAACTTTGTGCAAAAACAATGCCACTTCTTCTAGTAACCTACCTTGGGAATAGGCGGTTTTGAGGACAATACTGTCTGAGTATTTCTCAAGTTCTCGTGTTTCCCATTCTTTTAATTCCTTAGCGGTATAAATAATAACTGGTATGCGCAGCTGGTTATCTTTCACATATCGACAAACTTCCCAGCCACTTCCCTCCTCAAGGAGTATGTCTAAGACCAGAGCATCATATTGTCCTGTGCCTAACTCTCTCAAGGCCTCTGTAGCTGTAGTTACTCCTTTAGCTTTGATATAACTATTGTCGATCAATTTAAATACCGCCGACCTCTCCTCTTCACGATCCTCCACGATTAAGAGATGCTTGGGCTTTTTCTCAGCCACTCTCAGAATCGTTGCCATAACTTCCTGAATATCTTCAAGCCCCGCTGGAGATTTTGTAGTAAAGCCCACAGCACCTTGCCTTTGCAAAGAATAATGTTCCTGTGAATCTTCCACCGTCAAGATATGCACAGGGATACTTCTGGTCTGCACGTTACTTTTTAGACGATGGAGCACCTCGGCTCCGTTGATATCCGGCAAACCGAGATCAAGAATGATGCCCACCAACTCATAGTCTTGTGCCATAGACAGGCCAACCTGCCCTGTTACAGCTCTGAGCATTTTAAAGCCCATTTGGTTAATGTAGGCTTTTAACTTTTCACAGAAATATGCATCATCCTCGATGACCAAAATAATCTTGTCCCCATCTTGCAGATTTTTACGGTCATCGTCCACCTGAACAGATTGAATAATTTGTTTTGCCCTTGGTATGAGCTGGTGATCGTCATAGTTTGTCGGGAGCAAAACTGTAAACGAACTTCCGATACCCTCTTGACTGGTCAGTTCAATTTTCCCACCGAGGAGTTCCACCAGACTCTTGGAGATACTTAAACCCAAACCAGTTCCTCCATAATGTCGACTTATTGTACCATCGACCTGCCTAAACTGTTCAAAGATTGTCTGCTGTTGATCAACCGCAATCCCGATCCCCGTATCTCGAATTTCAAATTTAAGAGGGAACTCATCAATTCCACTCGCTGCCAGACTCAGTTCAACTTCCCCCTGAGCTGTGAATTTAAAGGCGTTGGCTAATAAGTTTGTGATTACTTGGTTTAATTTCCCACGATCGGTGTGGATAGTTGTTCTTATTTCATCACGAATGATCAAGGACAACCCTTTTTCGGCCGCGATCTCAGTAAATTTTTCTTTATAACTTTGCACAAATTCTTGCGTCTGAAAGGTATCACGATAAACTTCAAGCTTACCACTCTCGATTTTAGAAAGATCCAGAATATTATTAATGAGCTCCAATAGCTCAGTACCCGCTGCAAAGATTATACCCATTTTCTTCAGGTCCTCTTTGGAAAGATTCTGTTGTTTATTTGTGCCAAGCATTCTGGATAATAAAATAATGGAGTTTAAGGGTGTCCTTAATTCATGGGACATATTCGCCAAAAATTCAGATTTATAACTGTTTGCCTGCTCCATTTGCTCGCTTTTTTGTATTAAGGCGCGTTGAATACTTTCTAATTCGCTATTTTTAGCCTTTACTTCGTAATTATATTGTTGTAATTCGTTGGTGTGAATTTCCAGTTGCCGTTGTCCTTCTTCCAGTTCTCGGTTCAAGGCTTCAAGTTCTAGACTTTGAGTGGTCAATTGAGTATTCGCCTCTTGAGTTTGAATCAACAGATCTTTAATTTTTTCCTTTTGCCTGTTAGAGAATATATAGGTGGCGAGGACGGCGCAGGACAAATTAAGGAACTCCTG
>OMOF01000206.1 GCA_900290375.1 Candidatus Desulfosporosinus infrequens | reverse complement strand
AGGCCTCCCACTATATTGGCGGTTGTAGTCGTCTCGATTTTCTGTCCACCGGCATTGTAGACAGCAACAACACGTTCATGATGTAAAAGTGTCGATAATGGGCTTGACTGTCCACCCATTTGTTTCCCCGCGGAAACTAGGACATCGACATAGTCCCCTGGCATGGCTCCTCCGCATCTAACGAGATCAACTGGGATTCTGACTCCAACTTCACCATAGTACAAGCCGTTCTGCATCGGCTTTTCAGAAATGTCCGCCTTAAGCAGGGGGTGACCAGGCGTTAGTTCAATTGCTGCCAGTTTTCCTATGACTGAATTTTCATCGGTTACCGCGTTGACAGCAAATTTTGAGGGCATCGTTTCGATTCGAAGGTCCGATTCTGTGATTGGCAGCCCAGCTTTAACCGTTCCGGTCACCATCACCATTGGCACGCGAGAACCTCCGATCGCCGAGACACCTCTGGCCATGATATACGTGGTAAATACAGCACCTACCAAAGAAATAACAATGCCTCGAGTTCGCGAAATCTTTTTCATAAGCTCCTCCTTTCGTGTTCATATGAGTCTTCATTATTCTTAAGGGAATTTCCCACAAAAAGGCCACCTTCCCAAATGAGAAGGTGGCAGATACGATTTAAATTGGATAGAACATACTAAGCAAGCAGTAGATAAGAATTCCGGATAAGATTTGAATGACCGAAACCTGTATCGCTCTTGTGCCCGTGAAACTAGGACCCCACAAAATCGATAGCCGTGGTCCCTTTTTCCATGCAAATAATGAAAAGATAGTTTTAGTTAAGGATCCACGGCCTTTGAATCATATTTCCAAAAAGCTCAAAACAAAAAAGCCCATTGCCAGGACCGCTTGGCATGTCCGGAATGATTTTTGCAGAATTTAAAGTTAGAAGTGTACTCGTAATTAGATACATCTTAGGTTCCCCCTCAATCTCTTCATAGTTTGCGTTTGTAGTTAGCTGGATCTTTATCCGATGGAGGCTAAGGAAAAAAATAGGGAAGAGAAGTCCGCATATAACTAACCACCTTGTTCTCATTAGATAGGTGGCAAACACTTGACAAGCATTTTCAAAAAGAGTCAGCCTATAAATATCGTTTTAATCGTTTCGTTTCATTCAGGTTCTTTAAAAATATAAAAGTAGACCAGCCAACCCATTTTGTGAGTTGATGCTGGTCTACTAATAATATCGAGAGGTTACCCCTTGAACGAATCGGCATTTGTGCTCTGATTTTTCCGTCTCCATTTTTCCATCTGTTGGACTGCCGCCATAAGCTGATCTGGTCGTGATAATACATAACGCGCCGTGGTCATAATATTGGGCATCCCATTCTTACGTATGTGTCCGGCCATTACAGCGACATCAGTCAGTTTCGCGCCGGAATTTAGAAGATCTGAACAAAACGTATGACGGAGGATATGATAAGTAATAGGATAGTCCAAAGTTTTCTTTAATTGCGCCATGATTTTTTGAATCATGCGAATTGACATTTGCGATCCGTCTTCGTTTACAAGCAAAAAGTCATCTTTTTCTTGGTGATTTTCATTATATAATTTTAAGAGGGTAGCTAAATGTTTACTAGCAGGTACTGTACGATATTTTCCGCCCTTACCAAACCGTACTCGTATATATGCCTTCCCTCTCTCAAACGTAATATCGTTGATTCTGATGCAAACTGATTCAGAAACACGAAGTCCGGCACTTAATCCAAGTTCGACGATTACCTGTGTTCTCAACGGTTTAATATTTATGAGAGTACGCAGTTCGGCAGACTGGCGAATATCTAAGCTTTTAGGCGCTAACATTGCCTCTTCGATATAAGGTATTTTACGGGCAGGATTTGAGTCTATATCTCCGTTTTGACGTGCCCATTCGCACATGACGCGGATGGATTGTAACGATTTGTTAACTGAAGATGCTTTGAGTCCGCGGTCTATAATTAGGTAGTTACGATAGTTTCGTACGGAGCCAGCGTTAAGGTCGCTGAAATGCGTGATAGTTTCCCCTTCTTTATTTAACCATTCTAAAAATTTTCTGGTCATCCTTTCGTACATTTTGGTTGTTTTTGGATCATAGCCTTGGTCTTTATCCATCCATCGTACGAATTTATTTGGTAATTCCATGTATTAAAACCCCTTTCGCGATTCGATATATCACATATTGGGGGGTTTAGATAAGGATTCTATTTCAATGATGGGTGTAAAAACATGTTTAGAAGTAGTAAATAGTGGCAAACCTTATATTGCTGATATTATGGTACAACAAAACAGGACTTATCTACTCAACGAGGAGAAGGTAAGTCCTGTTTTGTGATCTACCGAATTAACTTAATTATAGTTTCCTACCGCCTTTAAGGTGTTCCTCTGCAAATTGAATCATCCGTTTGGTCATTTGGCCACCTACCGAACCATTTTCACGACTTGTACGGTCGCCACCAAGTTGAAGACCCATTTCGTTGGCTACCTCATACTTGAATTGATCCAATTGTTGTGACACTCCTTGAGTTGCCGGTGCATCAGTGTTTCTTTCTCCTGCCATAATGGGTTGCCTCCTTCATAGTTGTATTTTTATATATCCAATGGCTGTCTTTATTTTATCCTTATGGCGGTGCTTAACACTGGTAATTAATATCAGAGGATACAGTTATCCGACACAAATTATTATGGGACTAGGGGCTTACTCGACAATTCACTTAAATTCTTTGCTTTTCTGCTGAACACAAAAAATAAGAGTAGAATTTGCGATCAAACTATTTTAAATAATATCCATATAACCTTTGGGGATAGGCTTTCTGAACACATTAACTCCTTTTAGAAACCACCTTATTTATTACGATTTCGACATGGCCTGTAACGTATAATTACGACACCAGAATAACTGTTAAGGCGGGATGTTGACGAATGGGTAATGGAATAAAGATTATTGTCGCGGATGACAATCGTAATTTCTGTCAAATGATACAGAACTATCTCCAAGACCAAGAGGATTTAAGTATTGTTGGAGTTGCAAATAATGGTTTAGAAGCCTGGGAGCTCATTCAAACTCAAGAACCGGACTTGATTATTCTTGACTTAGTGATGCCACATTTAGATGGTCTAGGCGTATTAGAACGTATTAACACTCGAACGACAATGAAACGACCTAAAATTANNCTCTTACACATCAAGCGATGATGCTCGGTGTGGACTATTTTATTCTAAAACCATTTGATCTGGATATTCTCTCTAAACGTATCCACTCTTTAACACAGGATATGCCGTCGGCCACTCCTGCTCATTTATCTTCAACTTCTCCGATCGTGACAACAGTGGGAAACAGGCTTAATTTAAACGTCGAAGTGACCACGATGATGCACAAAATCGGGATTCCTGCCCATGTTAAAGGATACCAATATATTCGAGATGCTATATTGATGGTGGTGGAGGATATCTCATTGTTAGGGGCGGTAACCAAGGAACTCTATCCTGACATTGCTAAAAAATATAATACGGCAGCCAGCAGGGTAGAACGCGGAATCCGTCATGCAATAGAGTTAGCATGGGCGCGTGGACAAACAGATACGCTTAAACGAATTTTTGGATATTCGATGAATATTGAGCGTCAAAAACCCAGCAACTCCGAATTCATCGCACTTCTTGCCGATAATTTAAGAATGATGAGTGAGGTGAGTTAGGTTACTCCTCTTTTTAGGGGCTGAGGCTTATAGAGAACCATAAACCTTACGACCGTGTACACGTACCATAATGGGGGTACGTATGGGTTATTTAGTGGTTCTGTTGTACCG
>OMOF01000802.1 GCA_900290375.1 Candidatus Desulfosporosinus infrequens | reverse complement strand
AAAACATTTAATACTAGATATTCCCAGGGACTTAACTACTATCCCTTATAAGTCCACCTTCCCCACTAGTTCACTCCTAAAAAAACAACTATTAAAGTACTTCCCGTTTAAATACTCACTGTTCTACTCATTATTAGAACACTTCTTACTTACTATACACATCACTTATAGGACCCATTATATCCATTACAAATTACACCTTAGTTTCATTCCTCTGTAATATTAAAACCTTCACATATACACATCAAATTTCCATTAAATATAGCTTAATATTATTAAAACTCACCCTTTATACTACTTGATATCCTAATTATTACATTTAACATATTATATTCTTCCAAAATAAATTTTACTAAAATCTTCCCTAAAAATACTCATAAGTCTTTTCTTATAATCATACTAGAATAACATAACTTTAAAACTATTATAACGACACCTAACCTGTACTACTAACCCTAACCGTCCCACGATATCGTAATTTTCATAAATATTTATCCAAAACTAATATTAAAATCGTATCCCAATTCTATTTAAAAACTTTTCTCATACTCTTTATTATTCATAATATACACTTAAAACTTCTATAAACACACCTTACCCTTATTACTAACCCTAACCGACCCACGAGATTCTAATCTTAGAAATACTAGTGTTGTCATATATAGAAGTCTGTCAACTACTTTACATATTAAAAAACGTATCTTTATACTCCAAATTAGTCATAAAATACACTTATAACTACTATAACGACACCTTACCCTTATTACTAACCCTAACCGACCCACGTGATCCAAATTCCAGAAACACTAGCGTTATGCATTGATTGTCATAATAGCATGTATGTAAAGATATAATTGATTAGTTAGTCGATTACTGTTTGGATTCCGCTAGACATTCGATAGTATTCATTCTTTTGATGTTGCGAACGATTTGCAAGCTCTAAGCTAACAGTTTTCTGTCTAGCTTATTTTATTTCCTAACCATTTGAGCCTTGCATTGTGTATCTGTAATAGATCTCGTCGCAAACATCAAACCGATACGAACCACTTGGAACAAATTACGATATTTTAAATTACATAAATAAAAATACCATCACTAATACTTATTAATAGATTCACGGATTGCACCTGTTACTTTCATAAGTATACCTGTAAGTCTTCTTCCGGCATCACCTCATCTATAAAATTAGTAAGTATAATACATTAACTACTTTATTAAACATTTACTACTAACAATTTTATATCCAAGTGGTTCATTACTTAGAAATTTATCTTTTAATACCCTATTACTAAATTTGTACACAGACATTATTGCTATGGAACTTTACTATTATGCTTGTGCAACTATATGCTCAGTAATCCAGGACAGGATTTACTACATTGGTTTTTAGCAAGCTTAATATAATATTAATATATTGTAGTTAAGTTTTGAATGCAC
>OMOF01000894.1 GCA_900290375.1 Candidatus Desulfosporosinus infrequens | reverse complement strand
TTCAGAGATGCGATCATTAAGCTAGGGATAGAAAAAGAATGGGATTTATACAAATATGAGAAAGTATGTGAAATTGTCCGCGAATGGTGCGAATTTCATGAAATTGACTATAAATAAGTTGTTTGAAGTGAACCGGGGTAATTATAGGCGAATTCGCTCAAGCAACGGGTACCTTTATAGGGGCGTTGTTAATATAATCCGTAAAAAAGGAGCTACAATGTGTTCAGAGTTATAAAGAACGATTATGGAAAAGAGCTTGGGTTGTTTGAATTTGATTATCTTGGAGAACATCCGAATTTAGATATGGTTATAATGAATGCAGAAATAAGATTGTATGAAAAAGGGCTACAAATTCGAACAGGGCTAAGCAGTGAAAGCCTTTTTGTTCAATGGCAAAGTATTAGAGATATTTCATGCACAAAAAATCGACAAGCACTGATAAATATGGCAACCGGTGAAAGTATTATAAAGTTACAAAAAGTCAACAAGGAAACAGACATTAAGCAGTTTAAGGAAATATTGAAAAGCACTGTTCCAGAGATTGGGATTAAATACATGAAATTAGAACCTGATAATTTGAGTTCAATAGAAATAAAACGTTCCGAAAAGCTTTATGATGAGCAGGAACGCAGAGTTAACCAATTTGTAAAAAATTGTGGTGGCAAGAACGACTCGGAGATTGAGGATGCTTGGTGTAAATACCTTGAAGAAAACCTTCAGTTCCCATTTGAAACTGAAATCATGGATGACCCTGGACCGTTGAAAGTAGGAAACATCCTTAAAGTTACAGGGATAGACGGTGACGACGATTTATATGGTATCATTGTACCAGTACGGAAGGGAAGAAAGAAATATTGGTTTCCGCTATGCACTCTGGAATTGGTTGATAAGATTAGTAGGAATTATCAGTTGGTTGATGACTATAACTTTTGGTTTAGTAATCGGTAAAGGCCTATCACCAAAAAAACGGAGGAAATATGGTAGCTAGTAAAAAAGGAAAAAATACATCAAGTAAGAAGAAGACAACAACAGCCGAAAATAAATTGTCACAAGTTATTATGGAATTTGTGGAGCCTCTATCTGAAAGAATTGATGACATAGTAATCACTAAAAGAATTATAGAATTCGGAATTTTAATTTGGAACTTATTATTTTTACCAATAGAGGAAAGAGCGGAACAAAAGAATTCGATTATGAAGAGTTTCAGTATAATAGAAGATGATCAAGACGACTATGGTTTTAATGAAATATATGATTATCTAATTTTCAGAAAGGATACCCTTTATAAGAATGATAGAAGATTTGTCGTTAACTATAAAATAGATGATCGTGAAGATAATTCCAACGTATCCGTTGGATATCATCTGGTAAATTAACGGTAAATTATGAGACCGGACTGAGAGGATCGGAGTTTAAAGTTTGTTGTCGCTTTGTCCTAACCGTCCTAACGCCACCAATAACGGTCTAAAGGCAACAACCCGGCGGCTTC
>OMOF01000268.1 GCA_900290375.1 Candidatus Desulfosporosinus infrequens | reverse complement strand
AAAATAATATGCGCTTTTTCAAAATAAATATCATATATAATAGAAAATATATCAGCTAATGCAAATATTATCTTTATGATCAATGATTATTTCAGTAGAAGCTTTTCAGAATTAGGTGGGTTTTGTATTTGAAATTTATATTTTTTAAATCAACTATTCAGGCCAAGTTATTACCATAATCAAGCTTATCCATTATCAGCTTATAATCATCTTTTCTAATACCGGCCTCACGCTGTATTCTCCATTCAAGCAATAGTAACCCTTCTTCTTGCATTCTCACTATAGTGATTTGACACCTTCGCAACTGGAACTGCTGTTTTTTCTCCGAAACTTTATCAATATACTCTGTACAACAAGGAAGCTTATGCAAGTGTTTTTCAAGCAGTGAGAGATTGGCAATCTCCTTGCCTAATGAAGTTTTACTAATGCGAATTGGTTTTTCTCTGTTTAGTAGATCCATCTGAGCTTTCTGAAGCTGAGACAATACTTCATGATCACGTTGATTCCAGTCGACATATCCTTTGCTGCCAGTTTGTGGTTTTCCGGTCGGAAGCATTTCAAAAAGCCATTCCCTGTCATGACGGTATAGAAAAGAATACTCTTTTGGGCACTCATTCCGAAGATCCGTCCTAGACAGTTCAGGATACTCTGTTAACATCTGAAGCAGTCTTTCTCTATACTCTTCATTCAAAGGGCTTACCGACACTTTTTGATTTGATTTATCTACATTTGCATTAATGGAAACCTGCCCTGTTAGTATCTCTTCAAATTTGTGGATGGTTTTTATATCGCAGCCAATTGACGTGCCATTTCGTGATAACTATGGCTATGCTCACTTAAGAGTGTTTTCAGTTTATCTTCCCAGACAAGTCCAAAAACTTTGACTCTACCTTTACGATATTTGTCATTTTCTGATTTGTCCGGGCCTTTTCGCGAATAAATATAGCCACATTCACAGGCGAAAGTTCCCACCGGCTCCCGTGTTTTAGAGTCAGTGGTAACAGTAAGCTGAGTTACCACATCTTGTCGGTAATGATCAGAAGCTTTATTTAGACACGGCCAAGGGCCTTCTCCAAATGGATTATAGGCTTTGCGTATCCCCCTAAAGAAAGTATCCATATCTTCCGTCAAGAATAATATCAGAAGTATATGCCTCAATGGATGAACTGTTCTGGATACACCACGAGTGACTACTCTTAACCAATTATATTCATCATTCTTTTCTATGCCTGATTCCAGAATTTCTAACAGTTCAGGCCCGTAATAACCGACTACCTTTTCATGTAGTTCATCCTGTTTGACTCGAAGCCTGTTTGTGGCAAGGTCCTTTTCATAGAGCAAGTTCTTGTATCGAAGCAGAACATCTGCTTTGCTAATATGATTAAGATCATTGGAAAGCAAATAATACGCCGCTTTAGAAATCTGAAGTAGCTGTTCCTGATACTTCTCCTGATATTGCCTCTCGTATATGTAACTGTCAGATAAATCTAGTAACGGACCATCAAGCCGAGTATATTCAACACGGCTATTTTCGTATCTCCTCACAGGATACTCTTTTAGGAATCTTTCATGATGTGGACACATCAAAACACCTTGAAGCTGGTGCTCCCTATGGATATATGACTCTCCGAGTCTTTCTATTTCTTCTCTGGCACATGCTGAACAGTAGTAGATGGTGTCCTTTTTGCAGATACTTCCTGCAACAATTCCAAGCTTAGTATAAATTCCTTTTCCATCAGAGGATGCAATATCTTCTAGCAATTCTTCCTTACGATTACTGGGCAAGAAGGGTGCATAGAATGGAAATATTGTATGTTCCTGAATCATACGATCTGGAGAATAGCTTCCACCAAGTGCGTTACAAAGGAAGCTTAGATGGCTGCCTATCTCAAAGCTTGGGATAACAGAATTCTTCCCGAACAACTCAGTCAGAGTATCCTTCAAATCAATATTTCCGGAGTAGAAATGATACCTTGCGAAAACAGAGTACAACAACTCATCCGGATATGGATCTGTAAAAAAAGATAGCATCTTCTCACTCCGCTTTCCTAAACTCCTCAAAAGGATTCTTTATATAACCCTTCCTTTTCAGCATATCATAGGGATGTTCCTTTTTACTGATTGCCTCATCATATATAGTCAGGAGATTGCTGTTCTTGATAGGGACAACTCTTTCCGTTTTCTTTTTTTGCTGCTTTTTCTGATTCTCGGCAAAAATTCGTTCCATTACCAACATCTTCAATTCATCTTCGGGAATACTAATCTCACAGCTTTCAATGACAGTATCAAGTATCTTTCTAATCTCGGACTGTCCTAGATTCGGGAAGAGGTTAGAAGCGCAAATACTGAAATAGAGAGAATCCTGAGAGTTATGCCTTCTTTCCTTCATGTCTCTCTTTTTTTCCGAGATGGCATCATTGACACGTTCTTCCATGTCAATATCATGCTGGAGGTTTTTCCAGACATCCTCTTCATCGATTCGAATGTCGTCAAATTCAGCGATTTTCAGTGGATTCCCGGATCGAAGTGCAGTAATCATTGGCTGAGTAAACTTCAAATCATTAACAGCAGTTTCCTTGATAATTGCAGGTGTCAGCTTTTTCATCTGATTCAACAGGGTACGACTTTGAGAGCACATAAACAGCATAACGGCAATAGAAATGACACCCTGGCATTCGTCAAAGAACACTTCTCGCATCTTTTCATCCAGTTCCGTTTCTTCATCAAGCACATTGAATTCCCACAAAGATTCAAGCAGTGTATCCCATTCGACGCTCCCCTTTTTCAAGGGTCCCATTTCAATATAACCGCCCGACTGTACTCTCCGAGCAAGTCTGAAATTTGTCTGAAACAGGCTTCTGGCTTTACTTGTCCCTATAAAGATTATTGGCACTGAGAACATGTTAGTTAGCGTGACAAAGAAATCGAGCATGTCAACTGCCTCATTCTTCAGCTTACTGAGATGCTGTATTTCATCAATAACAAGAACGCCAACATTGTAATTGGTTAGTAGAGTCGTCAAATGCATCACCATAGTTGAATTCGAGCGGGTTAGGTATCCATACTTTTCTAACCAACGTTCACCGGTCAATCTATCAATTTCTTTGAAAACGGATCTACATAAGGTTGCAAAGTTTCCGTCAAAGGGACAATCCACCTTCAACCAGACGATCTGAGTTCTTGTTAAAGGCTTTCCCTGATAGAATTCATGGCGTATCATCTGAGGATACAAGTGTAACGTACGGTTCATTGCCGTTGTTTTTCCGGCCCCCGAGACGCCATTGATTATGGCACATTCTCCAGTTGTACTGAAACCTTGATAGGCGGTTTCAACATCTTTAACCGTACACTCGTTTAAATTCTTAATTTGATTAAGCACTTGCATTTTCCGCTTATATTGTGCGTCTAGCGGGTTCCTTGATTTATACGAATTCCGAATCAAGGTAGAAACGATAGATTCTAAGCGGATGTGAGCGGGCAAGGGCTGGAGAAAGCTTTTCACTCTCCATAATAAATGCGATTTCAGCCTTGGGCTAAGCCTCTTTTCCTCATCACTGATAAAAGGAAAATTATAAAAGGCGTCAATAACTTCATCTTCACTTTCAAGAATTGGCGGAAGAGCTTCTATTAATGGGTTCCCATCATAATCACTGATCTTTTGTTTCTTATATACCGCCATTTCATAGAGCTGCAGGTCCTCATTAGGTTTCATTCTTGTCATGCTTTAATTTCTCCTTACGCAGTCTGATTTTCTCCATCATTCTGGAATTAAAATCTGACGTTTCTGCTTCAGGTTCATTCTGTAAAGGAATTTGCGGCTTAACATCGGGGAACGAAATAATCGGTGTCTGAAAATCTTTTTGGTCTACGTCGGGTGTGAATGCTTCTTCTTTACGATTCCGTTCTTTCTCCTCAGCTCTATTGGGTCTTATATCCTGAAGTCTCTTTGCCTTGGATGCTGTAGAATCTATTGCGTTATTTGTCTTTTTCGTTGACTCTTTGGCAATTCTCATAATTGTCTGGTCCAGTTCAGTTTCCTGTTGCAGTTGGGATTTCCTAGCTGACTGACGTAGCTTCGCTGCCTTACTGTTGGCAGAAACAACATCCTCTAAGAACATTCCCTGGAAATCACGGCTTCTTTCAAGAAGATTAAACGTAATATAGTTTACCCCATCTTCCTTAAGCCAGTAGATATGTTCCATGTTTTTCGGATCATAGACTATGTCAACGCTCTTCAACTTCAAGCGTTTGTGGAGATTCTCATCCAACAATTCAGAGGCCCCGTAATGAAGATTACGAAAGATAACTGCGCCTCTGCTAATAGTTGCTTTTCCTCTTGGAAGGATATTCATCCTAAAACGATTCCTGTCGATCTTACGAAGCGTCCCCTTTTTGTTCTCTATCCCCCAATTCCATAAGTCTAGAGGAGTGGGTGGTACTTCATCCCTAATCATTTCTGGGGTCAAAGGATATTTTTCGATCTCCCGTATATTGTGTAGCAAAACTGATCTAAGAACTATTTCGGTTATTTCCTTTAAGGTTAGCTTTGCTTCCAATCGATAATCCGGATCTCCACGTTTTCTGTAATCCTTCATTACTGCACCAGGAAGAAAGCTTTCAATTCGTTCATTTATTGTACGGAAGAACCGTTCAACAATCCCTTTGTAATCTCCACGATAAGGTGAAGTATTTTCAATGGTAATGTTCAAGTTATTAATTAGGTTCTTAACGCCATACCCTTCCATTTCACCCCGGTCGGCAATAATCGCCTCAGGCACATATGAACACGGCCAATCCTCAAGTTCGATGTTGATATTGTATTTTTTACACAGCTCTACCTTGTCTGCTACCATAGAATCTAAGGCCATCATCGCTCCATTCCAAGATGGAAACTCAAGGCCGACATAGACTCCAGTTATCATCCGAGAAAATACATCAATAATTATGTAAACCGTTGGTCTTCCTATGACCTGACTGCGGTCAATTTCACTGACGATGTAGATATCGGCCATTGTCGCATCAATCTGAAACCGAAATCCGGGTCCTGGTGCTTCTAAAGTTGAACTTCCCAGAATCGGACGAAGCTTTAACTCAAACTCTTTTTCTCCATATCGTGACTTAATATCTAGCGTAACATTTTCATTTTTCTTGAACCAATAATAATACTGCTGAAAAGTCGGGATGGAATCAGAACCACGAATGATTTTTTCTATCTCCTTATTTTTACGTACAGTAATAGAATAAAAATCAGCTAACATTAGACGGTAAACTTGTCTTAGAGATTTTTTCTGACTGGTACGCCAATATTTATTAGTTGCGATTTCGAAGTGCTTCTTGACTGCATCAGTAACTACAATGCCTTCTGAATCATCCTCACTATAAACGCGGCGACGCCCCATCTTTTTCTCTTTGACGTTCTTCTCTTTACCTTTCCCGCCTGACTTAGAATAGTCCGGCAGAAGAGCGTTTCGTGTCATACCTCTCTGCCAGAAACGAGCAAAGATCCTCCTGACAGTCATCAACGGAATTCTCTCGATTTCCGATATTTCCTGAAAAACCTGCATTCTTGTCTTCTTACTAAGAATATTGGTCTTACGAGATTCCCAGTATTTTTCGATAATTTGCCAGGCTTCGTCTCTCTTGCGAATCTCTATCTCGGATAGATGGTCATCCGACTTTATCTTAAAATACGGATCAAGTACTTCCACAATATTATTGTTGTCATATTCTTTTTCGAGGACAGGAATCATCTCAATAGTTGGCATGCTGAGAGTTCCTTCAATATTTACGTATGCACAAAGGTCGTCTTCACGAGCAATATGTATAATGCGTATACGATCATTTCCATCTGCAAATTGGTAAACAGTATTGAAGCTTATCACGATACTATATCTCCAATCTCTCTTGCCTTAACTAGCAATTCGACTTGGATATGTCTATCCAAACGCAAAGGAGAGAACAAGTCAATTCCAATATATTTTTTCGCGACAAGATGTTTGAATAAGGCAATTCCTGCACCCTTATCCAAGTGAAAGTCCTTCTCAAATATCGATGAAATCTGTCTGACAGTTTTATCCGAATCAATCAGCCTTTGAAGAAAGGCGATAATGATATCGTCTCTTTCCTCCAGGTTTATATCTCTAAAAGCTTCATTGTCATTTAACTCATGGTAATCAAGGATATCTGATACATTTTGGCTATAGTTCTTATCGACTTCTTCCTCAGTGACTATCCCCCAGTCAAGTCCATGCCGTTCCCAATAAGTTTTTTCAATCGCAAATTTCTCCATGACTCTGCGATCGACTAGGTCCTTTTTATACTTTGTCGTTCGAATCAGATCGCGTATAGAATTTCCATCTTTGAGCGTTATACAAAAGTCCGATGTCATAGTAATCGACTCTTTTGTGGCGGGATTTGCCGGATGCTTAATCCCCAACTCTTCTGCTATCNNCGGAAACTGCTCTCGTATATCTACCACGTCATCTAGAAATTCTAGAATCATAAAGTAATTTCGTTCTAAATCCGAAAGGAAATCATGTTGCCTTCCCGATTTGATTCCACATGGCCTCGATGATCGCCCCAGAGAGGGAACATCCTGTATCACAATAAATGGTTGGTAGGCCTTCCCACGAGGTATCAAAGAGTAATCGTCTTCGTAACCTCGGTTTATATTGGCTCGCTTTCTCTTTGCCATAAAAAACCACCTCTACCAATATTATATCAGCAGAGGTGGTTCTGTTCAATCTTTTTTATATCACTTTGTTCAATCTTCTTTACTTGTGTTCAAACTTTTTTAATACTGTTCAAACATTTTTAAAACGCTACAGTAGCATTGTAAAATCGTTTCCCCTACTCCACCGTAACGCTCTTCGCTAAATTTCTAGGTNNCATAATACGATAATAGTTGCAGCGGAATGACAGTTAGGATTGGAGCTAGCTCATCCATCGTTTCCGGAATATAGATCACATGATCGACAGATTTCGCCAGACTAGTGTTTCCCTGATACGTAAGCCCGATAACTCGAGCATCCCGAGCTTTTACCTCTTTCACGTTGGAAATAGTTTTATCGTATACATCTCGTTGGGTTGCCAAAGCAATGACAGGCGTATTCTCAGTGATGAGCGCTAACGTGCCGTGTTTTAACTCTCCTGCAGCGTAGGCTTCGGCATGGATATAGGAAATTTCTTTAAGTTTCAGGGAACCTTCCATAGCTACTGCCCAGTCTAAAGAGCGGCCAATAAAGAAGGCATCTTCTACCTTGACAAACGACTTTGCTAACTCTTTAATATGGCCCTCTTGATCCAGAATTTCCTGGGCCTGCGCGGGAATCTTCTTCAGAGCGGTGATGATCTCCCCGATCTTTTCCGAAGACAAGGTCCCTTTGACTTGGGCGAGATAGAGGCCGAGCAAAACCATTCCTTCTAATTGTGTCGTGTAGGCTTTCGTTGAAGCAACTGCAATCTCTGGTCCTGCCCACGTAAAGATCACATCGTGGGCTTCTCGAGATACCGTACTACCCACGACATTCGTTACGGCAACCACACGAGCTCCGCGATTTTTGGCTTCACGCAGCGCAGCTAGGGTATCCGCAGTTTCTCCGGACTGACTGATCACCACAACAAGGGTATGTTCGTCAATCAGCGGGGATCGATAACGGAACTCAGAAGCAATGTCCACTTCAACTGGTAGATGCGCCCAACGTTCAATTAAAGTCTTACCAACCAGTCCGGCATGCCAGGCCGTACCACAAGCGACAATATACACTTTATTAATCTGGGCGAGTTGTTCAGGGGTTAAATCCACCTCTTCGAGAACAACCTTTTCATCTTTCAAACGCCCTAGCATTGTAGCTTGCAACGCATGGGGTTGTTCATTAATTTCCTTGAGCATAAAATGCTCATATCCACCTTTTTCGGCAGCCACCGCATCCCACTTTACGTCATAGACTTCTTTCGTCTGGGAGTTTCCTTGGAAATCTGTGACGTTAACTCCCTCTTCAGTAATAACCACCATTTCGCCATCGTCTAAGATGTAGACCCTTCGGGTATAGTTTAAGATGGCCGTGATGTCACTAGCCACAAAGAACTCTCCGTCTCCGAGACCCACTACCATTGGGCTATCTTTGCGGGCGGCAACTAGCTTATTTTGTTCCTTGCTACTTAAGACCACCATCGCATAAGACCCACGAATCGTTGCTAGAACTTTACGTACAGCCCCCTCAAGGTCTCCATCATAACAGTCCTCAAGTAAGTGTGCCAAAACTTCTGTATCCGTTTCAGAAATAAAATTGTGTCCTTTTTCAATGAGCGCATCTTTTAATTCCAGATAATTTTCTATTATCCCATTATGCACCACGACAAAATCTTGCTTACAATCGCAATGGGGGTGGGCATTGACTTGAGAAGGACGGCCATGTGTCGCCCACCGGGTATGTCCAATCCCTATGTAAGCCTGGGAATAGTCCTCTCCGAGTTCTTCTTCCAGAGCAACTAACTTGCCAACGCTTTTAGAAATTACAATTTTCTCCTGATCTAAAACTGCTACACCTGCAGAATCATACCCTCGATACTCTAGCTTTTTCAAGCCATTCACCAAAATTGGAATAGCCACCTGTTTCCCAATATATCCTACGATACCACACATATGCGGTTTCCCCCTCAATCTTCTTTCAATTACAATTCGTCTCAATAAATACATACAACGGAAACGAAAATGGCACGAAGCATCGTGCCCCTATTAAAAAAATAATAGCCGTCCGCACATGGACGACTTCGTTGATTCAGATTCTAGGCAATGCAAGCAAGGGGGTCAAATTGAATAGACAATCCCCTTGTCTTGTCAGCTAACTCTTTGTCCCGGAAATTACTCTCCGGCTTTCAGCAAGCTTTACGGTGACAAGCCACCGAGAGGGATCCGCCGAATGTTCGATAACCCTCTTCCTCGTCGACCTTAAATTAAGCAAAAACTTTTTAAGGCCCTGGCGCTCAAACTCTGCCCTTTCTGAAACAACCGTCCAACCTCAGAGTATTTTACCCTTATTACTTATAGTTGTACGCATTTTCACCTTCTTTCTGATTCTGATTAACGGCCCATGTGCACATTTTCACCAATTAGAAAATGTTGAAGAAAAAACTTATGCACATGAACCATTATACGCGATTTCTAAGGAGTTATCCAATAGTATTATTTATTCATCGCACTGCATAATTGTGTCTATAATCCCTTGAGCCAAGTCCTTTAATTTTTGTTGGTCAGGTCCTTCAACCATCACCCGGATCAGTGGTTCTGTCCCAGAGGGCCGTACCAGCACTCTGCCTCGGCCGACGAGAACTTCCACAGCTTGTTTCACTTTCCCGAGCACTCTCTCGTCCTGCATTAAGCGTTCCTTATGTTGTACCGTGGCATTAAGGAGCACTTGCGGTAAGCGCAGCATTTGAGAAGCGAGCTGAGAGAGTTGAACCTGTCTTTCCTTGACAACAGCCAATAAATGGAGGGCTGTCAATAATCCATCTCCGGTTGTGTTATGGTCAAGGAAAATAATATGTCCAGACTGTTCTCCGCCGATCTTCGCACCGGTTCTGAGCAATTCTTCCATGACATAGCGATCCCCAACTTGCGTCTCAAAAACTACAATTTTTGCTTCTTTGAGAGCAAGATGTAAACCTAAGTTACTCATCACAGTCACGACAACTGCATTTTGGGCTAATGTCCCTTGCTCTTTTCGGGCTAAAGCACAAATAAGCATAATGAAATCCCCATCTAAGACAGTTCCTTGTTCATCCACAACGATGAGACGGTCGGCATCCCCATCCATGGCTAGGCCCAAATCAGCGCCGTGTTCCAAAACTGCCCGCTGTAATTGTTCGGGGTGCGTCGAACCGCAACTGGCATTAATATTCACACCATCTGGCGTATTAAAAATCGGGATAACCTCTACGCCAAATTCTCGCAGGATCTCTGGTCCTACATAGGAGGCTGCTCCATTCGCACAATCCAAAACGACTTTAAGTCCATCCAGCCGTCCCACAGTACCTTTCAGGAAATCCATATAACGACGTCCGGCATCGTTGATTTCAATCACGCGTCCGATCTCGCCACCAATTGGAACTTCCCAAGGTTTTTCCTCGCTTAAAACAATACTTTCGATTTCATCTTCGATGGCATCTGGTAATTTGTACCCTGTAGAATCAAAAAATTTAATTCCATTATCTTGAACAGGGTTATGGGACGCCGAAATTACAACACCAGCACTCACATCGAGGGTTCGCGTTAAAAGGGCAATTCCTGGCGTCGGTAAGACGCCAACTCGCAAAACATCCGCTCCAACAGAGCAAATTCCGGCAATGAGTGCCGCTTCCAGCATATCCCCAGAAATCCGGGTATCCTTGCCGATCACAATTCTAGGGTGTGGATGCTCCTTACTAAGTACATAAGCACCTGCCTGCCCAAGACGAAAAGCGAGATCCGATGTCAGTTGGCTGTTGGCGACGCCGCGTACCCCATCTGTTCCAAAGAGTCGACCCAAGTCTTTATCCTCCTTTTATCTTTAGTTTATTTATCCTTTCCAAACTCCATGCCCTTTTAGGGCACAAACTATCCGAAGATGCTATTTTTCTCTCCGGAATATTCAAATCAGAGCTATTGTAATAATATTTCTATTTTACTCTACCTTGGCATATTGCGCCATAAGATATTCCGCCATTCTTAACCCATCCACCGCTGCACTCGTAATCCCCCCAGCATATCCGGCTCCTTCACCAGCTGGATAGAGCCCTGTTAAGTTTAAGGATTCTCCTTGATCATTGCGCACGATGCGGATGGGAGAACTTGTCCGTGTCTCTATTCCGGTCAAAGTTGCCTTTTCTCCAGCAAATCCCTTAATTTTTCCATTAAAAACCCGCAGTGCTCGGTCCAGCACATCCCCTATTGGAGTCGGGAGTACGGAATGTAACTCACAAGGCACAATGCCCGGTGTATAACTTGATAACAAGTCGAAGTGGTCTGACACACGTCCTGCCAGAAAATCTGTGACTCGCTGGGCTGGAGCGTGGTAATTTTTCCCGCCTGCCAAAAACGCTTTATGTTCCCATTCTCTTTGAAATTCGAGACCGGCCAATGGATGTACTGTCGTAAAGTCATCCGCGCCAACGGTCACGACAATCGCACTGTTGGCAACGTTCGTATCCCGCTCGTATCCACTCATGCCGTTCGTGACAACCCCTCCTTCTTCTGAAGCTGCTGCCACGACCTTTCCTCCAGGGCACATGCAAAAAGCGTAGACCCCTCGGCCCGTCCTCACATCCTGATAAGTAAGCTGATAATCTGCCGGGCCAACATGTGGATGGTTTTCGACCCCATACTGGGAAAGATTGATCAGTGACTGAGGATGTTCAACACGCAGACCGATAGCAAACGCCTTTTTCTCAAAGGTCACGTTCATAGCGTATAAGAAGGCATACACATCCCGCGCGCTATGCCCGATGGCGAGAACGACCGCTTCGGCAGGAATTTCCTCCTGCCCATTTACGATCACTTTTTGCATTATACCCGACGACTCAATTAATCCGGTTACCTTAGCTCGAAAACGGATTTCGCCGCCTAAAGACTTGATTTCCTCCCGAATCCCTTTGACCACTTCTTTAAGAATATCCGTCCCAATATGGGGCTTAGCTAAATATTGAATCTCTGAAGGGGCACCGTGCTTGACGAACGTCTGTAAAACATCTGAAATCCGTCGATCTTGAATCCGGGTTGTGAGCTTACCATCCGAGAAGGTCCCCGCCCCGCCTTCACCAAACTGTACATTGCTCTCAGGATCTAACTGCCCTGTATCCCAAAATTTCCGAACCTTAAGAGTGCGTTCCTCCACTGTGTCTCCTCGTTCAAGAACAAGTGGAGCATACCCTCTTCTCGCTAGAGCTAAGGCGGCAAAATATCCAGCTGGTCCGGATCCGATGACCACGGGGCGAGATTTAAGAGTCTTGCTAGGCTTGGGCCATACCACCATAGGTAAGTCAAGCGGAGCTTCTTTTAGCCCAGGAACCCGTGCTAAAACACGACTCACTTCCGTGCTTGATGCGTCAAGAGAGAACTTAATCGAATAGACGAAAACAAGCTGGGGTTTTTTACGGGCATCCAAGGAACGACGCAAGAAACGGAAATCGCTCAGACTTTGCTCCGGTACTTTTAACTTGCGTGCCATCGTAACGATTAACAATGAATCTTCTTCGACTGGGATTCTCAGATTTGTCCATACTAAATCCACTTATACCTATTCTCCTTTTGCCACGTGAGCTTTAAGACTATATCCCACTTGCGGTGATGTAATCATTGTTACGCCTGGAGGGAGCTGCCAATAAACTTTAGCGTCGGTGTAGCTTCCCGCTGCCTGGCCGGAGGCGTCAACCCAAAGTTGAACCTGATCGGATGTCAAGTTTTTTAAGGTATCGGCAAGACCCTCCACAACAAGATCTAGTGGGGGAACAGGTTGATCTAAATCCAGACCAGTCCCAATATTTCGAATTTGAACCGCTACTCCGGAGATCCCCTTTTGAACATTACCTGGGCCAATTTGCGCAATAATACTCAAAGTAGTTCCTTCAAGAACTGTAATCCCTGGTGGTAACGATACTTTTTCGTTCGGAATCTGAAACGTTTTATCTTCCGTAAGGTTACTAATATCCACCGGTCCAAGATTCAAGGCGTCAAAATCATTCAAAGCCTGAGGGGTACCTAAAACCTGTATCCCAGCTGGAAAGGCGACTAAGGAACGTAAGACCTTCCCTTGGGCAGGGGTCCCCTCACTCGTTACTCTGATGGGAATCATCTTTGACGATAGCCCCTTCGTCATAACCGGGACAATCACGTCCACGCTACTCGGATAAGCACTTAAAATATCTAGGCTCGGGTCCGGCCCCAAAATAGGTTTGCCCTCTTTATCTCGAAAACTTAACGGCCGAGAAGCTTGAATCGTATCATTGGCACCAGTTGCGCTAATTTCCACGGTCACTTTGTCAAGTACACCGAGAATAGAACTGGGTCCACGCACATTGACCGCTGAAGGTTTAGCAAAGGGGGTGCCCAGCTGATATCCGTCAGCTGGATTACCGGTAACGACAATATCGACCGGAACCGTCTTCTCCTGAACAGTATCCAAAGTTAATTGAAGGCTGTCTGGCTGCTTGTCAACCACATTGGTACCTGTCGGGGCGTTGACTTTGATGACATAAGTGTGTTCTCCTGGTGCTCCACTCGAAAGATCGACTTGTGCATATAAATCTTTAATATTGGCACTGGGGTTAATCCCCTGCAAACGAACACGAACTGATGGAAGCCGGGTCATAAGGACCATATTCTGAGGCACTCCACTGGCCACGAGCGGAATCGTGAGGGTCTGATCACCTGTCAGCGTATCGGCTGAACCTAGATTCATCACAAAAAGCCAAAGGAGGATCGCAAATAGGAACGAAATCACCTTGACGCCGAGGTTTCGCCGAAACATGTTATGCATGGGCTACCACCTCCAAAAGGGAATCATCGATAAGGACGGGCTCTTTATTTCGAGTTCCCTCAGCAACAATTCTCGCAACATTTTCTCATCCATAAAACGGGTAAGCGTTCCATCAATCCCTACAGAAATAGCCCCTGTTTCTTCTGAGACTACAATAGCCAAGGCGTCGGTAATTTCCGTCAACCCTAAAGCCGCTCGGTGGCGCGTCCCTAGGTCCTTCTGAATGTTAGGATTTATGGATAAGGGAAGAAAACAACCAGCCGCTGCCACACGATCCTGCCGAACGATTACCGCGCCGTCATGTAGCGGCGTATTGGGAATAAATATATTGACTAGAAATTCAGACGAAACCATCCCATCAATCTTAATCCCAGTTTCCACAAAATCTTGGACTCCTGTTTTTCGTTCGATCACAATCAAGGCGCCAATGCGATTCTTAGAAAGGACTTGCGTACAACGCACCAATTCCTCCACGACTTGTTCCGAATTATCTACGCCAGGGGCTAAGGGATGACGAGTAAAAAAGCTCCCTCGCCCAAGTTGCTCCAAAGCCTTTCTGAGCTCGGGCTGAAAAACGACAGGTATTGCTATGACAAACATCTGTAATAGTTTATCCAACAACCAACTAAGAGCTTTAAGCTGAAAATATTTGGCAAATAAAGAGACGGTGAGTAGAACCATCACTCCCTTGACTAACTGCACAGCTCGCGTACGTTTAATGAGCATGTAGAATTGGTAGAAGACCACCGTTACAACGATAATATCGATAACGCTCAGCAAACCAAAATTACGAAATTGAGATAAGAATTCTGCCATGGTCTCCCCCCTTTCTTGTACTATCAGAAAGTATAAACTTGCGTTATATACTTTCTAAGCATAAGTGCAACTAGGCGGACGCTTTCGCTGAGGCTGCAAGAAAGCTAATTCGTGCGAAGACAGTGTCTTCGAGCGCCAGCCAAGTTTTCTATATGCACATAAACCTGCGCCACAAACTCCTTCTACACTAAAGTTAATTCTCCGTTCATCCTAAAAATTCCTTGAAAATCCAAATATTATTTTAACCGCAATTAAATTATCCCCATACCAGCAAGGAACCCAAAACATCCTGTTAACATCATATCTCCATAGGGGGCTGCTTCATACCAATTAAGCGGTTTGGCAAGACTTCTGCGGGGACCGGTTACCGCAATGAAATCCCAGCCAAGCTGCATATCTGGATGAAGAGTTGCGCCATGCCCTCCTTGATCAAAAACTTCGGCGTTGGTTAATTCAGTCGACTGAAACCGTTGAATGAATCTGGTGAGAGACTTTAAATCAAACATACTAGTGTGTTGCTCAAAGATTCCATAGACCCTATCCCCGCGAATAGCAGCGGCCAAGGTATGAGAATTTCCAATATTGACGGCCAAAATCCCTTTATTAAGGTGAGGTTTTACTAAAGGGTCAGCCATTATTCCCAAGAGCGCACAGGTCCCCGTATCTGTCAGGATTGCCTCTGGTACAATCTCCCGAATGGCCTTCATCCGAGTGTAAACCTCCGGAATACTCTGTCTGAATATTAGTTTGCATAAGTCTCCCCCTTGCATCACAAACTCTTCCCAGAGACGGAAACGTAGGGTTCGGTTGCTTTCTGAAACACTATAACCGTGATCCTGCACGGCAACTGCCAACTTCTGAGGATACTCCATGCCAAAAGCTTCAATAGCCTGTCTCAGCGCAAACGTATCTATATCCCCCATCCAGATGGGAGTTACCGCTTCCGGGGCTTCTTCGCAAAGCACGACTCCCATCCCTTCTACGTAAGCCAAGTTATCGTTAAACGTTAAAGCTACCTGAGGGGTTACGTAAGCTTTGAGACCCTCAGCCAAATGCTTTTTTAAGGCTAGAACACACGCTCCTCCGCCCATCAAATGTCCATGCAGAAAGATTCCTTGCCTCTGAGCAGTGGCTTTTCGAATCTGGGCAGCTACAATCTGAGTTTGGCTAGGAACAATATACTTGGGACAGTTTTCAATACTTTTCTCCGGCTGATAGAGAAGGATATCCTGGGTGCCGGATCCTACATCAATAACTAGCATATTCTCTGTCATTTAGAAAATAACCTCCACCAAAAAGTCAATTACTATCTAACCCGCCTATGTGTAGGGGCAATTCATGAATTGCCCCTACTTAAGTAGTTTCCTTCCCAGCCAAGGCTTAAAGAGCTTTATAGCCTGATGAGGACAAAGCTCTTGACAGCAAAAACAACGAATACAGGCCTCCAGATCTACGACTGGGCGCTGGTTTTCATTCATGGTCAAAGCCTTAGGAGGACAATTATTGACACAATCACTACAACCCACACAGATCTCATGCTCAAAAATTGGACGAGAACGTAAACGGTTGAGCACAAACCTTTTGACGTTCCTCGGAAGCGGAACCACATCAAAAAAGTTGGTGGATATTGCTTTCGGAATTACAAAATTTTGAATTCGCCAAAGTGAGCGCGAATCCCCTTTTAATTGAATTTCATTCAGGCGACTTGTTAGACCTCGAGCACGTGCCGCCATCAGCGTTGGCACCTTTTCTGGTTTTAAGCCGATTAGATCTGCTGCTACGACATCCAAGGCGAAAGGGTCAGTACTCAAAATAAGTGCGCCGATGTCTCGGGGTTTACCTGCGGAAGGTCCATCCCCCTCCATTCCCACGACCCCATCCATGATACTAAGGGCGGGTCCTACCCATGTAGCAATATCCACCAAAAGGTCAGCAAAATCTGAAATCTTAAACATTTTTAAGTGATATTCGGCCTTTAAGAGTCCAGGAATGACACCAAACATTATCTTAACAGCACCTGTAAAGGTCATCATACTATGTGTTTTTAACTTAGACAGTGGGATTATCACATCAGCACCCAAAACACAGTTGGTAACGGTTAAACTTTTAACAAGTTTCCCTTCCGGGTACTGAATGGTCGTTTGTCCTACATCTTCATTAAGAATTGCTCCAGTTCGTTCAGCAACCTCACGTAGGCCCGAACGGATATAAATCGATTGGAGTGCACTCACTGAGTAAGGTCCACCCGGACTGTCCCCTATGATCGGAATCCCACCAGCCTCTTGGACAAGATGAACCATGGCTTCTACGACGCTGGGATGGGTCGTGACCGCTTCTTCAGGCAGTTTCTTCATGAGGAGGTTAACTTTCAACAAAACCTTTTGACCAGGCTTCACAAACGCAGTCATGCCACCCCATTCAGCAAGCCCTTCCCTCAAACGCAATTCTACATCCGCTGTATAGTCTGGGCAATATTTCAGTACTACTTTCGCCTGCACTTAAGATCCCCCTTACAAGTCCCCCAAAATATCCGTACCCCGTCTAAAGAAACTTGGCTGGCGCCAAGCGCTGGCATGGATGGCCGAGTGTCCCTGAAGCCATGACTCGAGCAAGGATGTTCGAGGTTAGAACACCGCCATGGATGGCTAGGTGTCGTGATGGCAAGAAGGGACCCTCTGGCGAAGGCGGTAGCCTAGTTGCACTTATACTTAGAAAGTATATAACGCAAGTTTATACTTTCTGATAGTACAAGAAAAGCGCTGAACGCCAGCTCATCTACAAAGTTATAACTTTGATTATACCTCTTTTTGTTCCTTGAGGGAAATTACGAAAACGTCTCTTTTGTAGCTGTAAGATTGTACCGTTTTCTAAGGCAACTTACTATGCTATACTACAGTTGTCTCTGAGAATACTCCCCTAAATACCTTGATGAGGATGAAAAAATGCAAAAGAAATCTAAGCTTCTTATCGGAATTCAAATTGGCGTTCTGATGATTGCAGTTGCCTTACCTGCCCAAGCCGCTGTTCTTATAGGTGGGTCCCAAGCTTTATCAGGTTCTGTTGTTACTCTTCGATCTTCCGCTTATGGGATAACTCAAGTCAGCCCAACTCCAAGTCAGGGAACCCAAACCACAGTTTCAACGCCGACCACTACGAACATTCAAAACCCAGCGCCCACTCAATCTCCATCGGTCAGTACTGGGCAACCTAGCAGCAGTGGCAATGTTGTCTCCTTGAAAAATATCCCGCACCAACCCACTTCTATCCCTGTTACGGCTACCTCACCCGCCCCATCTTCGACTACTACCACTCCATCTACCACTACTCCATCGCTCCCAGCCATTCCTACTGTTACAGCCTTAACAGCAGATGAGCAACTCATGGTCGATATGATTAATCAGGAACGTGCCACTGCTGGGGTTAGCCCAGTAACCTTAGACCTTCGCCTAGCCTCAGTCGGGCGTGCGAAAGCCAACGACCTAAAAGCAAATAATTACTTTGACCATGCCTCTCCGACCTACGGTAGCCCTTGGGCCATGATGCAGCAAGTTGGCCTTACAGTTGGCTGGGCTGGAGAAAATATAGCTGGTAACGACTCTGTTGCAGGGGCAATGACGGCCCTTATGCTTGACCCTGGCCATCGAGCCAATATTCTGGATCCTCGTTTCACGAACGTCGGCGTAGGGATTGCTTACGGAAGCGCCTATGGAAATCTTTACGTTCAAGAATTCTTGCAAGAATAGGTATCTCTTTTAAAGGACCTCCATTGGAGGTCCTTTTTGTTTTATCCACCAGCGACCCTTTATCATCTTTTGGTTCCATAGCTTCAACGCTAACAAACTTTAATAGTCACACTTCCGGCCTTGCTAGAAGTATACGATTCTCCTTTGAGCCATATATCCAAGAAATATGGTTATTAAAATGTGATAAAACATTCATAATTAATTTACAAAATGTGATTGCAGCTTGCCATTAGTTTACATTAGCTTGCTATGGTTGAAGTTAGCTTATTTTCACGATGTAATTTATTGGTAAATATTGGGATATCCAACGATCTTGTGAAGCAAGCATTGATCTTGCGATGCACTGGTGGCTTCGAAGGATCTAGGTATTCCTCAGTCAAGTCGGGAGGCACCGATGTACGTAAAATTCACCATTCCCGTGAACCGTCTTCATTCAGACACCACTTCTCTATCCCTATTGCCTTAATGGTTAAACCTGTTTAATTCACCACCTGTCCGCCCCTGTCGTACATCAAATAACGCCAGTTTAGATAATTACCTTATTTTAGGCAAGGGCGATGAATGTGAGGTGTATCTAAGCCGTTCAAATGTTATTACATCGGACATTGTCAAAATACAATTCACCTTCTGCTCTTGATTGGGCAGTAAAATCAAAAGTTAAAGTGGAAGCAACGAAAGCAACTTTTTTAAAACCTGACCTGTTATCTCCACTTACCAACCATGTTGGATCATTGATATCGATAAAACTACTTTCTGAACCGATCCGCACCAATATCGGGTCAACGCCAATAACTATTACATTAGCCTTCAAGCTAAAGCTCTCAATATAGTTTCCTGGGCCCACCATTATAGAATATCGTTTAGATGGAGTAGCATCGTCAATTGAATTCATAGCTCTAGGAATTGTTGCAAAAGGATTGCTGATTGTTCCATTTCCGGTAACGTCATTACCACCTTTACTAACACAAACCATTTGAGAACTACTTGGAGCTATTAATGAAAGTCCAAGGCTACTAGGACTCGTTGCTCCTTGAGGCCCTGTTGTACCTTGGATTCCCGTTGCTCCTTGTGCCCCTGTTGCACCTTGGTCCCCTTTTGCTCCTTGGGGCCCTGTTGCACCTTGAACACCCGTTGCTCCTGTTGCTCCTTGGTTTCCTGTTGCTCCTTGCTCTCCTGTTGCTCCTTGGTCCCCTTTTGCTCCTTGGTCCCCTTTTGCTCCGATTTCAGTCGTAGCTTTGGTTAATGCCTTAGGTCCAACCGCTTTATGTTCTGATGTAATTGTTGGTCCTGCCAAACAATTAAGTTCTGCTGGTAGTACGCGATAAGCAATAATCGATTTTCCAGCCGAATTTAAACCACAAGCAGCTACTTCTACACCGTGTGAACTCGAAAAAAACTGAAATTCAAAAGCATCAAATTGAACATAGTATTGACGTAAAGCTACAGTTCCGGCATCAATGGAAAAGATATCTGAAAGATACTCCGTTTTAGTCGTTCCGTCCATGTGAAAACCTTTGATTTCGATACTAGTGGCAGTAGGATCACCGTTTGATATTCTGACCCCTAATGTGACGATAGGTCTATTGAGAATGGAAACTGTTTTAATTGAAACAATGCACGTTGGTGTCGAGTCAATTACGGACGCAAGCTTATTCTCTATTAAGCCTGTTGTTAATTGTAGCACATCGATCACTCCACATATTTAATAATGAGCTAAACTCGCCAAAACAACATTTCTCAAATATCGATTGGTATAAAATGTCCGGTTTCAACATCAGAATCCTAATATAATATACTAACTAAAAAAATACGTGATAATATTTTAAATAAATTAATAGCAAAGTACCCATTCAGTAAAAAATGGGTACTTTGCTATTATTCTTTGAAGACTTACTTCAAATTGATTATCATACCGTAGATACTCTCCGATTGACATAGCGGATTATTTGGCAGCCTCTGCCTTCGAGAATAACATTGTTCCAATCTCAACAGGGGGCGGTTCAACTCTAGAAGACCGCATTGGAAAATCCCTTGGCGTTACCAAGGGACTAAGATTAATTAATCTAATTTGTTAATGTTAATCCTAGATTCCACAACTTCCATACAATACCCACATCTTCTGCGATGACAGAGATCAGACTACGCTACTGACCATTAACATTAACCTTCCATCCTGATTCTTGAATAGCATCAGTGGTCTTAGCTTTGTCATCTACTGCAACGTCTTCATCTTCATCGTCGTCTTCTTCTTCTTCTTCATCGTCTTCTTCTTCATCGTCTTCGCCTTCGCCTTCATCGTCATCGCCTTCATCGTCATCGTCATCAAAAGCGATTTTCATCACTTCCCCATTTTTATACGTAATCTTGACTTTTTTAATGTCTGCTCCATTATCCATTACATCATGAAGTTGTTTCAGCAGTTCTTCCTTGTGCATAATCTCGCACCTTTCTTTTAGCTAAATTTTTCACTAACGAGATCTCCGCCTAATAATATCTGTTCGGGCAGAAAGATTCTGGTGTATAATATGATTTTTATTTCGATTTGTTCTAAAATGTGTGATTACTCCAACAAAAATTTTATCTTGGAATAATTTCGCAAATGTCATTGATTTGTTGTTCTAACCCGGATTTCAAAGAGCTAATCGGATTATAGTTTAATAATGTTTTGGCCTTCGATATATCTGCCCAAGTATCCAACGGATCTCCCTTAAGTCGTTCCTGGAATTCCAGATTCGCCTTTCTATTGAGTAACTCTTCAAGTATCGATATGACTTCTAGGATCGAAGCTCTCTCCCTGCCACCGATATTAATTGTTTCCCCGATCACTCCTTCTGCATCAAGAACCGCGACGGTCGCTTCCACACAATCTTTAATAAAGGTAAAATCTCGTGTTTGTTTCCCATCGCCATATATTTTGATCGGTTCACCCTGAAGAATCCCTTTAATGAAGCGATGAAACGCCATATCCGATCTTTGTCTTGGTCCAAATAAGGTGAAATATCTTAAAATAACAATGGGTATCCCATAGCTAGCTTGATATACCTTACACAAATATTCACCCGTTAGTTTACTCACCCCATATGGGGAAAGAGGGGTGGGGATAGAATCTTCTGCAACTTTCCCTATCTTTTCACCGTAGACCGATGATGTTGAGATATAGATGAATTTATTGAGTGGACATCCACGCGCCGCTTCTAATAACATCTGAGTAGCTAGGATATTATGGTCAACATAAGCTTTAAAGTCGGTTCCCCAACTTGTGCGTACACCCGGCATAGCCGCTAAGTGATAGATGACTTCAACACCGTCCAAAAGTCCAACTAAGTCAGCTTGACGGAGGTCAACTTGATGAAATTGAAATCGAGAATTTAAAAGCAATAGTTTAAGATTTCTCTGTTTCGTCAGATTAAGAGTGGGGTTGATAAATCCATCGAGTCCAATTACCTCGATATCTTCTATTTCTAGCAATCGTTCACAAAGTTGCGAGCCTATAAAACCGGCTGCCCCAGTAACTAATATTTTCATCGTTTTCCTACCCCCAAGTAAAGTAGTCCATGTTTTCTAACGGTTTGCGCATTAATACAGTTTCTGGCATCAAGAATGATAGATCCCTTCATTCTTGATTTTATTTCTGACCAATCGGATTTGAGAAATTGGTCCCATTCTGTAGCAATAATCAGAACATCTGACCCTATAACTGATTCATACTGGTTAATATAAGAAGAAACATCAGCTAATTCAAGTTGCACCATTGGATCATACGTATGAACACGACAACCTATTTGAACAAGTTGTTTAATAAGCGCAATGGCGGGAGAGGAACGTAGATCATCCGTACCAGATTTAAAGGTCACACCCCAAACTGTAATCTGTTTATCCTCCAAGCTCGGAAGTGCCTTTCCTAGCTTGTTCAAGTAGAGTTCAATTTGGGTATCATTGATCTCCATCACTGCATCGAGTAACTTTGTCTCCACGTTTTGCTTTGACGCTGAATGTTTAAGACAACTCAGGTCTTTAGGAAGACATGATCCACCAAAACCAAGTCCGGCGTTTAAGAAATACCGCCCAATTCGAGGATCCGTCGCCAATCCCTTATAGATATCTGAATAATCAACTTCGTAAACATCACATATACGGGCTATTTCATTGGCGAACGAAATTTTTGTGGCCAGAAAGGCATTGCTAGCATATTTGATTAGTTCTGCTCCTGTTAAACTAGTAAAAATATAGGGAACTTTTTCACTTTCGTAGAGCTTTTTTAGAACTTTTATGGGTCGATCTGTCCTGGTCCCAAAAACTAGTTTATTGGGATGAAATATATCCCATAACGCTGTTCCTTCCCGCAGAAATTCAGGATTCGAAACGATATCGAATAAATCTTCTTCGATGCCCTTTTCAACTAGCATCTGGTGCATCCATTCATTGGTTCCTGCTGGAACCGTGCTTTTAGTGATGATTATTTTGTAATCTTTAATGTTCGAAGCAATAAGATTAATAACTTGGTTAATATAACTCAAATTGCTGCTTCCATCTTCCCTAGAAGGGGTGCCAACAGCAATTAGTATCATTGGATAATCTCTGATGCTCTCTATTACATTTGATGAAAAGTGAAGTTTATCTTTTTTAAGATTTTTTCTAATTAATTTTTCTAATCCGGGTTCATATATGGGGACCTTACCTTGAGTGAGGCTATCAATTTTTGCTTGTTCCATATCTACGCATTGAACTTCATGCCCAAAATTCGCTAAAGCCGCCGCAGTTGTGAGTCCCACATAGCCGGCACCAACGACGCATATTCTCATAAATCGGTCAACCCGCTCTCATGAATGTCAATTTACTCATTGTATTCGCACAAGAAATGAGGGGTTACAGATTTTGGTATAGACATTGACACTTGTATCGCTTCCATTATCGCTAAAGCGGAATAGATTATCATATAGTAGTTGATAATGATGGAGGCGCCGATGTGGAAGAATATATGATCCAACCGTGGGATAACGAAGATTTGCATTCTGGGATAAATTTAGATATGTGGGTACCACCAGAAATTGATGAATTAGCACTCCGGGTAATCACATATTACGACATGGAAGTCCACGCTAGGACGTTAATCACCTCAAAGCCGGATAAAGGTGGGGCCATCTGGAAAATTGAAACCGATAAAGGGCCTCGCAGTTTGAAGGTTCTACACCGTAAGCCGAGCAGGAGTCTCTTCAGCGTGGGGGCACAGGACTACATTTTTAAACAAGGAGGAAGGGTTCCAGAATTAAAAAAGACCAAGCAAGGCGCCCTCTATGTCGAAGAGGGCGGAAAGTTATGGATTGTCACAGATTGGATTAAAACCTTATCTCCAGCAAGCAAGGATCTAGAGGGTGCTCTGGCCTTATGTTACGGGTTGGGGGAGTTTCATAGATATTCCCGGGGATTTGTTCCACCAGTGGGTTCCCAAAGAGCTACTAGATTGTTTCGTTGGCCCGCTTATTATCAGAAAATAATTAAGAAACTTGATTGGTTTCGGAATATCGCCAAGGCTTACAACGATCTTCCCAATAGTCCGTTGCTTCTTGCTGCCATCAAGATATTTGAGCGACAGGCGCTAGATGCCTTGTACCATCTTGAACAATCATCTTATGCTCAGATGGTCTCGTTAGGAGAAGAGCACTGGGGACTTGTTCACCAAGACTACGGATGGTCTAATGGACAACTTGGCCTTGGCGGTCTTTGGGTGATCGATTTAGATGGAGTAGCTTACGACTTACCAATTCGCGATCTTCGTAAGCTGATTTCAAGCACGATGGACAATTTAGGGAAATGGGACGCTACTTGGATTCGGAGCATGATTGATGCCTACCATCAAGCAAATCCTCTCGATCTTGAAACTTACGATATTTTATTGAATGATCTGGCATTTCCTAATGAGTTCTATAAACACATTAATGAGATGCTTTACGATCCTATTAACTTTATTAATAACGATTTAGGAGGAATTATTCAACTTCTGACTCTCTTGGAAAAAACAAAGGGGTTGGCATTAGAGGAACTCAAACTTGACCAGCATAGATTCCGAACTGGCAACTATGTTTCATTTCCTGTTATTAAACCAGAAACTCTTGAGATGATGCAAATGACAGCAATTATAAAGGATGAGGATTTTACAGAGAACAAGACCTTACCAAAGAATGAGACGCCTAAATTAAAGGTGCTAATGATTTGTACAGAAAAATTGCCTGTCCCACCTGTGCGTGGTGGAGCTATTCAAACCTACATCCAGGGAATTTCAGGAATGTTAAGTCAACAACATGATTTAACAATCTTAGGCACAACAGACCCTTCATTACCTCTTGAGGAAGTCAGCCAGAATATTCGGTATGCCAGAATAAATGGCGAACAAATTCTAGAAATCTATGCTGAAAAGGTTATTGAATTCCTTAGTGATAACTATTTCGATCTTATTCATGTTTTTAATCGACCTCGGCTTATTCCATTAATCCGTGAAGTTGCTCCCCATTCACGAATAGTTTTAAGTATGCATAACGATATGTTTGATACTCATAAAATTCACCCCAATGATGCAGTTACCGCGATAAATGAAGTAGAACGGATCATTACTGTAAGTGATTATGTGGGCAATACTATCTGTAATCTTTACCCTCAAGCAGCTTCAAAGGTTCACACGATCTATTCGGGAGTAAACCTAGATACTTTTGTTCCTTGGGTAAAATCAAATACTGCCACTCAAATTCGGCAGAAATTACGAGAGGAATATGATCTTGAATCCAGAACTGTCATTTTATTTGTGGGGCGATTAACCCCCAAAAAGGGTACCGATCTACTAATTCAAGCACTTAATGAGGTTCATGCCTCAGATTCAAATATAGCCTTGGTGATTGTGGGCGGAACCTGGTACAGTGTTGACTCAGTTACTGATTATGTGGCCTATGTCCGCGCCCTGGCAGAGAGAGCTCCTTTTCCTGTGATCACGACAGGATATGTCTCCGCTCATCTTATTCACCGATGGTATTGGGCTGGAGATATCTTTGTGTGCCCTTCTCAGTGGCAAGAACCGCTGGCTCGTGTCCACTATGAAGCCATGGCTGCAGGTTTGCCCTTTCTGACGACTGCTCGGGGTGGTAATCCGGAAGTTGTGATCGACCAAAATGGGTTAATTGTTGAGCAACCCGAGGACCCCATTGAATTTGCTGAGAAACTTAAAATTCTCCTCACAGATCCAGAACTTCGACAAAGCATGGGCCAGACTGGTAGACGTATAGCTGAAGAGCGCTTCAGTTGGGAGAGGGTCGCACACGAAGTATTAGAAACATGGGAATCAGCATTCAACTATAATACAAATAAGAACGAGATTACTCCTCGAGATTTAGATGATGTTGATGTTGAAGATAACACCAAGGTTGAAACTCTCGATGAACTTGCAGTGTTGAATAAAGATGAAATAGTGATGAGTCTTGCAATGGATGTCGGTTTGTCCGTTATGAAGATCACTCGAGACATGATTTTCCCAAAGTTACTAAATTGCAATTCAATTAACTATACCGATCTATCCGTGATGAGTAGCCGATTCATATTCCGTCAACTTAGGGCAAATATCGTTTTAAGTGATATTACAAGTTTATCCACTGTGAAAATTACCCGAGAAATGATCGTATCGGAATTCGATTTAGATTTTAAGGTCGCACAATGAGCGGCCTTTTCTCGACCCTTATTTACATTCCAAAGAATAAATAGGGTTTACTCTTTCACAAAAACGAACCGATTAACGTAAATTAGAGTGTATGGTCATGCCTATTCTGGAAATAGAAAGGAAGAAAAACATTGACTGATAAAAAACATTGCCCTTGTTGTTGTTCTCATCAGTGGACCCAAACAGCTCCCTTTACACCTGCTTGGGCTATAGAAACCCCATCAACTCCGGTATGTACTCGAAAAAATCAGACAGTTACTCCAAATCCGATTTTTCCTAGTACTGCAACACTACCGATATGCACCCCTCTAGAATTAAAGAAAACAGGTCCAAGTACAATTTTGATTTCGGTATCTATCCCTGCAGAAGCAATAATCACCTTGCCTACAAAAGCACTTGAAATAAAAATGATTAGAAAAAGTCTGAAGATAACACAATGGCGTTTTTTCAACAGCGTTCCCTCAGAACCCGGCCTACCACACGATACCCCCAAGTTGTTTATTGGAGGTTTCGTACGCAAGGATATTCAATATTCCGAGGTAAATCGACGAACTGCAACTGCTGTTGAAGGTATAATTAAAGATTTTGTTGTCGATATACCAATTTCGTGTGTCGTCGACCTCGGCAAGCACTTTGTATTTCCACCTGTCCATTTTAACCAGCAGAGAGAATACGGATTTTCCAGATCGATTCAGTGTCCTTCTAGCTACCCATCAAAAGGAAAGATGCCATCAGGCGATCTCACTGAGTTTAACGTTGTAAGCCAGGAGTACCATAACCCATTACCATTTTGCGAGCTTGTCTTCAGTCAAATCAACGAAATGGATTCTGCACTCGACTGTATGCCGTCGCACTGTGAACCCTTCGAAGAAGGTGTTTTCAACACCCTTCAAGAAAAGATGATTGTTTTAATCCAAATTCGACTGACCTTCCAACCCAACACTGATCATGATCATGATCATGACCCTCATGACAAACATCCTAAAACCAAGAAATGTTGATCATCCCTAACTCTGACAAAAGGGCCCGAGATCATTGGCTGCGCGGTAAATGACGGACTTACACTAAATAATAAAGCACCAAAAACTTTCGTTTTTGGTGCTTTATTCATCATACCCCCCCATCATCCCACTCCCCCAGCAGGGCTCGGGTTTAAGTTAACCACTCGGGAAAAAGTTGTCTAGCTCTCTCTCTAACGATCACAGAACACGCTTCATTGGGACATTGACTCATATTTTCACCATGCCAGCGATAAGCCAATAGTGGATCTGCAAGAAATCCACAGGAAAAACGCCGAAGAAAACGGAACCACAAGTCATAATCATGGGCTTGAGGCAGACTTTCGTCGAAATCCCCTATTTCTTTTAAAGCAGAACTTCTCATCATCACAGAAGATCCGTTAATAAAACAGCCTTCCTGGAGCTTAGTCACCATTTCACGCTTGTCGGAAAAATAAAGAGAATTCACATCATATTGCTTTTTACCGTTAGCGTCAATAACCACAAAGCTCGTGTAGCTAAAACCCAGGCTCGGATCACTTTCCATTAATTCAACCTGTTTAGCCACTTTCTCTCCTATCATCATGTCATCTGCACTTAACCAGCAAATATACTTACCGGTTGCCCGAGATAACCCAAGATTTAAGGAGCTTGGAGTTCCCCCATTTTCTTTATAAATATAGTTAATAATTGAACGATAAGGCCTCACTAGTTCCGCTGTTCCATCGGTGGAACCATCATCAATCACAAGAACCTCAATATTCGCATAACTCTGATTGATTACACTATCCAGAGCATAGCGGAGATACCGGGCGTGATTGTAGGTGGGGATGACGATACTAACTTTAGGCGGTAGCATTGGCGACCCTCCTTATATTAGGAAACTAAACTTCAGATGGAGTTTTATCTCCATCTGAAGTTTAGTTAAACTTATCCAAGGCTTAACTATTCGATATTTAAACCACGACTAGTGGCGGTTCGTCATTGATAAATCTTCTTCATCCACTCCACAGTTATGGGTAATCCTTCTTCTAACTTCACCTTGGGATCATGTCCAAGATCGGCTGTCGCTTTGCGAATATCCGGTCGTTTACTGACCGTATTGTGCTTGTCTTCTGGCAGATAATTGACTAATTTCGGATCACCCTCCGTATATTTAAGCACTAATTCACTTAAATCTTTGACACTGCGGTATTCCGTGCCACCGATGTTGTAAACTTCACCTGATTTGAAATTATTAACGACGTTGGCTATTGTTGGGATTAAATCTTCCACATACATAAAGACACGGTGGTATCCTTCAAAAACATCATAAGGGATCCCCTTTAACGCCCGATAGACAAAGAGGCAAATAACACTACGGTAGGGATGATAATATTCTCCTGGACCGTAGGCATTGAACAAACGCAATCTGACAATAGGAGACTGGTATTTATTTTCAAAATTTATGATTTGAACTTCATTTGCCCACTTACTTAAGGCATAGTCATTATGCTGAATAATGGTCTTCTTTAAAGGTAAATCTTCGGTCAAAAGGGGTTCCGTTGCTTCTCCGTAAATTTCGGAGGAACTTGTGAATACCAGTTTAAAACCTTTTTTCAATTGCCATTCTAAAATGTTACGTGTCCCAATTACGTTTGTCTTCCAAAGCGTGTCATAATAATGTTCTCCATTAATGCGACCAAATTCAGCTGCTAAAAGATAGACACAATCATAGTTTTGCTCAAAAACACGTTCCAGCTGACGATATTCAGCAATGTCAGCCCTTATATACTTATCCCCAGGATGGTGTTGTAAATCAACTTCCCAAACCTCATGTCCCCGATTTTGCAGTACTTCTACTAATCGCGAACCTAGCGTTCCTTTACTACCAATTACTAATATTTTCGCCATCTTATTAGCTCCTTTTTGCCCTAATTATCAGTATCGAAATTGTTCGAATTATATTATATTTAAGGCCCTTTGCCGCTCCAGTATTACCCTATCAGCTACTATATCCTGATTTTCTTTTCCTTGATCGATCCCGTCATTAATCTCAAAGCCCGCCCCACTAAGTTCATCAGGAGTGAATAAGGGATCTTCCACCAAGACAGTATTCCCAGCCGCTTCTAAGGCTCTGACCAAATCAACCCCTCGGCTATGATTAAGATCTTTAACCCCAGTTTTAAAGCTTAAACCTCTGACTATAACCCGCTTACCACTACCCACCTGTCGCACGATTCTATCTCGATATTCCCCATCCGCCTGTTCCGCTCCCGCCAACAAAGTTGAGTGACAAACAGTTCGCAAGAAACTCATGTCCTTGGGCAAACACTCCCCGCCAATACCCCAATCGGTACCTAGTAGTTCGACGTTATTTTTACTATTTACAGCCCGCCTCAAATCATCATAATCCATTCCCTGGTCAACACAGTAGCCGTAAATCTCCTGAGCAAAGGCTATATCAACATAACGCTTTACATTTTCAACCACCTTAGATAACTCCGCTACCCGAACATCAGAAACTTCAACTAGGAGGGGAACTAACGGAGTATAAAACTGACGTCCCTTTTCTAGGCAGGCTTCAGTAAAGGCACCTATCACCCGTGGGGTATCACAAACAGTTTTATCAACACCAAACATTATTCTATGTGGAACATGAATCAAGAAAATATCAGTTCCTAATTTAAATCCTTTTTCCTCCAAAAATTCACGCACGCGCCACATTGTTCCCAGAGGCAACGTCGATTCAATGGAAATCAAAGAGCCCGGACAGATGATCATCTGGTCTAAGGCTGCCAATAGGTTTTGTCCCTGATTACCGGTGGAAGGAGCCATTAACCAAACATCAACCCCTGTTAAACTTCGATAATCCGCGGTCACCCTATGACCCTGGCGACGTAATTCGGCGACCTTTCTTTCGTTCACATCAACCCCGATAACCTCTCCTGAAAACTTTTGGCAAAGGTAAATGAAAAGATTAAAACCGATATTACCTAAACCAACGACACAAATCTTCATTTTCGGATCCATCCTCCCCCAATCTCATCACTATATGGTATGGCAGTCCCCCCAATGTTGACACAGGCGACATGAAATAACTTCCAAATATACTGATATTGCCACCATGATGCTGAGCGTAACATACACTGAAAAGGAAACAAATTACGTTCATTATTTGGGAGGCTAAATTATGAAAATTGTGATTCCTGTCCTAAGCTTGGAAACCGGGGGGACACGCTTTATTTATCAGTTAGCCAATGAACTGGTGGATAAAGGACACGACGTGGAAATCGTACTACCTCAAAATGCCTCTGTGGATTGGCCTCTGCGGACAAAAATAACCCGGGTCAAAGAACTTACCCCAGCTACAATACCCTCTGCGGATTTTATTCTGCCGAATTTCTATCCCACTGTTTTTCCAGCTTGGGAATCCAAAAAAGGCCAAGTCGTTCGACTTAGCCTTGGTTATGAGCCTTTATGGGTGCCAGAAACAGAAAAAGCCTTGGCTTCTTACCTAATAGATGCCCCAATAATATCCATATCTGAGTGGCATCGCCAATTAATTTTGCAAGGAACAGGGCGGGATAGCACCGTAATACCTGGAGGTGTCGATACCACGATTTTTTGTCCCTCCCCCAAAAAATCCCTTTCCACCGGACGCCTTACTATTGCTTATATACTACGTTCGAAAGAACATGGCTATACTTGGAAAGGTACCGAAGACTTTTGGGAAGCTTGCCGGAATTTAGCTCCGCTGGTTCCTGCCTTTGACATCCAGGTTGTCGCTCCGGAGGGGGCAAATTACCTGGCACCCTGTCCCTATGAGATAGTGAAGGCCTACTCTGACACCGAAATGGCTCAATTTTATGCCCAAGCAGACATCTTCGTTTCAACCTCATATTTTGAAGCATTTTCTATGCCCCCTTTAGAAGCAATGGCCTCTGGTACAGCGGTCGTAACCACTGATAATGGTGGTAACCGCGATTTCACAAAAAACGGAGAGAACTGTTTACTTGTTCCCCCCAGCGACATCCAACAACTCACCTTAGTATTAGCTCATCTATTAACTCAGGAAAAGGAACGAAATCGTCTCGCCTTAGCTGGCTTACAATTCGCTCAGCCTTGGACCTGGTGGCACTCCGCCGATAAATTAGAAGCCTTACTTTTACATTTAGCCCGCACCTAACCTACAATCCTTCCAAGCTAATAGGGCATCAATAGGCTGCGCGTCTTTTCCATAGACCTCAACGAAAGCTAAATTTCTATGATCGTGAAATTTGCTGAAAATAATAATATTGTAACCAAGCTTTTCGAAATCCTCTACCTCCCATCCCGACCGATGCCGTTGAAAGCTTTCTCCTCCTAAACCGTAATGGTCAACTTCTATTTGTTTAAAAAAACCTCTGGGAGTAAAGACGATCACTCTTTTGGCGGCAATCTCCTCTACTTGGCGCAGGACATCAAAGGCCACCTCTTTTTCAAAGTGCTCAATTACATCTATCAATGTTACACTATCCATGGAATTAGGCAGGAATATTTCGCTAAGGCGCTCTGCCATGAAATTAAGTTTGATAAATTGTTCACCCAACTTAGCATTATCTAAGTAGGGTCGATGAGCATCAACACCGATTTTTATTGGGCAACAAAATTCTGTAATGGTTGCCCCCACGCCACAACCAACATCTAGGACCGTACCGGAATCTAATAGGAGTTCATTAATCGCAATCAGGAACTCTTTATGGTTGACGACATTTACTGTCACTGGCTGAACATCCTTCCAATCTTAATTCCTAATACATGTTATTCAAAGTTTTCCCTTAAGTGCCATATGACACACAAATCGCCTACTAGAACGCATAATCTATAGTATGTAAAGCACAAGGGAGGACAAACAATGAAGATTGTGTTTCCTGTTCTTAGTTTAGAAACGGGCGGAGGAGCCCGTTTTATTTATCATCTTGCTAATGCCCTAGTAGACAAAGGACATGATATTGAAGTCGTTATACCCGAAACAGCAGCCCAAGTCTGGCCATTGCGTGCCAAGTTAAGACGAGTAAAAGAGCTAACCCCTTCCTCCATTCCTGCCGCTGATTTTATTCTACCTAATTTCTATCCCACGGTTAGGCCAGCCTGGGAATCCCAAAAAGGCCGGGTAGTACGCCTCAGTCTTGGATATGAACCTCTCTGGGTCCCCGATTCAGAAATAGCTAAGCAGACCTATCTGATCGGCGCACCAATCATGTCAATATCGGAGTGGCACCGCCAAATCCTGTTCCAAGAAACTGGCCTAAACAGCACTGTCATCTCCGCTGGAGTGGATACTTCGATTTTTCATCCTTATCCTAAACAATCCGAGCAAACAGGCTGTAAGAGCATTTTTTACATCATGCGCGACCCCGGTTCTGGGTATACTTGGAAGGGAGGAGCAGACTTTATACAAGCCTTAACTCGTTTGAAGGATCAGATTAATTTTGATCTGACAGTTTCCATTCCAGAGAATGCAACTTTTGCTAGCCCAGTACCTTGCCAGATTAAAACAACGGCAACTGATCAAGAGCTAGCTCTGCATTATGCTGAAGCTGACCTCTTCGTCTACACCTCTTACTTTGAAGCTTTTGGCTTACCCCCCCTTGAAGCGATGGCCTGCGGTACGGCCGTAGTGACCACGGATTGTGGTGGAATTCGCGATTACGTTAGACACGGTGAAAACTGTCTGTTAGTCCCCCCAAGTGACATTGAACAGATAAGCTCGGCAATCTNNAGGATGCGGAACGTCAGGATATGGCTACCTCAGGCCATCACCTCGCTCAAGCTTGGTCTTGGCAACGTACTGCGAATCAAGTAGAAGCTTTCTTGCTAAGCCTTTGAAATTGTTCTCTCATTTCACACAATACAGCCTCTTGGCACTACCAAAGGGGCTGTACTTATTTTCAATTAACACTCTAACTTAACCTTACATATTATAACAAAGCATCGAAACGGAAATGTGCACAGGATAGCAACCGCACCAGTTAAAAGCTGAATCCTTTTTGAAAGGAGTATCTCCATGCAACATCGTATTTTACTAGCAAGCCCTGTTCGCCAGAAAGAGCACGTTCTGGCGCAATTTCTGGAATCGCTCAAGCTCTTGGATTGCACGGAAGTGGAGCTCGACTTTGCTTTTGTTGATGACCATAACGAGCATGATTTATTGACCAAATTTTCCACAGAAAATGCGAACGTCCGGCTTTTCCCTGGCAGCCCTGAGGATTCTTATATTTGCGACGAGACAACTCACTACTGGCGGGAAAACTTAATCTGGAAGATCGCTTCCTATAAAGATCACTTCATAAAGCTTGCTCTTGAAGAAGGGTATGATTATCTTTTTCTCATAGATTCAGATCTTTACGTACAACCCCAAACCCTTAAACACCTCATAGAGTTGCAAAAAGACATCGTATCTGAGGTTTTCTGGACCAGATGGCAGCCAAACACGATCCCTCTCCCTCAAGTTTGGGTTACAGGTCACTATCAAATGTACTCTGCCCCAAGAGGAGAGCCGATAAATCAGGAAGAAATCATTAAAGGCACTGGCGAATTTCTCCAAATGCTTTCTGTACCAGGCACGTATAAAGTGGGCATGCTTGGGGCTTGCACTTTGATCAGCAGAAAGGCACTTTCCATGGGAGTCTCTTTCAGTCAGATCTATAACCTAGAACTTTGGGGTGAAGATCGGCACTTCTGTATCCGGGCTGCAGCCTTAAATTTAGAGCTCTATGCTGATACCCATTATCCCCCTTATCACATTTACCGTGAATCTGAGTTAGAAGGACTTAAGGAATACAAAAGACAACTGGGTCTCAACGACGAACTCAACGTCGAACCTCAGGACATCGAGACAACTGTTTCATTAGCTCCTCAGAGCGCAATCAAAGGCAGCCGAATTACTCTGGCCATGTTAGTGCGCAATGAAGCTAACAGATATTTGGAGAATATTCTTAAACATGCGTCCCACTATATCGACGAAGCAGTCATTCTTGACGATGCTAGTGAGGACAACACGATAGAGATTTGTAAAGCTGCTCTTAATGGTATCCCTTTGACTCTTGCTTCCAACCCGGAAACAAGATTTAATAACGAAATTGTGCTCAGAAAACAGCTCTGGGAGATGGTCATTGCCACCAAACCCGACTGGATTTTGATTTTGGATGCTGACGAAGTCTTCGAAGACAAAGCAGCTGAGGTTTTAAAAGAATTAGCTAAAGTCCAGGAGGTAGATCATTATTCTTTCCGCTTATATGATATGTGGAATGAAAGTTCTTACCGAGAAGACACTTACTGGAGAGCTCATACAGTTTATCGTCCCTTTATGGTGAGGTACGTGCCTGAATATCATTGGATTTGGCGAGAAACCCCCCAACACTGCGGGCGAATTCCTCTCAACATCTACCAATTACCTGGCGCTCTTTGCCAACTACGGCTTAAACACCTAGGCTGGATGAAAGCGGAAGACCGTCTCTACAAATACAATCGCTATAAACAACTTGATCCCAATGCTGTCTATGGCATCGCGGAACAATACGAATCCATCCTTGACCCTCAGCCTAATTTGGTCCTCTGGGAGGAATAAGAGTGGGGGGACAATTTCGGAGTGGGAACCTCAAAATCGCACCGAAGAACGCAGCTTTTAAGCAGAGTCTCAGCAAACCGATTCACAGGATTTTAGCAGAACAACAGACGGTTTCTAGCCTACCTATCTAGAAACCGTCTGTTGTTCTGCTCCTTGGTTCAGTTCAGTAAAAAATCAAGTGCGTTTTTTTCTGCAGATACTTTCTTCAAAACGCCTTCCAGATAATTCTTGTTGTATAAAACTTGGCTATCTTCTGGTCGATAATTCCGAGCAAACTCATTATGCTCATAAGCCAGTTCATGCTTACCTAAACGGTCATAGCAAACACACAACTGTAAATGCGGTAACCACGTCCAGCAGGCTTCAATTACTGGCCCCCAACTGTCAACAGGCCTTTCCAATTGAGTAGCTAGTTTATACCAGAAAACCCCCTGCTCATATTGCTTAGCACCCAGAAAGTAAAAACCTAAACGGCAGCAAAATTCAGCCCTTGGGGTGGCATATTCAAAGGATTTCAAGATATATTCCAGTTCTTTATCCTTCTTCTCTAATTTTTGGTAACAGTCTGCCAATTTTCCGCAAGAAGAAATATTATCTTCGACCCAGCCCAGTCCAGTCTTTAAAAATTCCTGGTATGATTCGATCGCCTGATTATAGAGTTGGTGATCAGACAGTTCATTTGCATAGTAATATAAATCTCGTGGGGAAAACGATTCCCCTTTGGCCTTACGCTTCTCATATATTTTAAGGTTGCGGTCAGAATCATTACTTGCCATACCCTTGTGTGTTACACAAATATTTGAATTTAAAACAGGTCCATACACCTCTAAATACTCGTGCACCGCCCCGATCCAACGGAAGTTCTTACTCCGTTTGACCAAGCGATTTCTTCTTAAGCTAAAAGTAACTGCACCAGACTGGTCGAACGCTAATAGGTAGGGCATATTAACGACGTCCATTAAGGGATCTAGATTTTTCTTCAGCTTCAGAAACTGCTCTCGATCAGAATCTGCTAAGACATCATCTGCATCCAGCCAAAGAATATAATCTGTAGTAGCTTTGCTAAAAGCAAAATTGCGGGCAGCCGCAAAATCATCAATCCAAACAAAATCAATAACCCTGTCCGTGTATTGATTCACAATTTCTTTCGTGCGGTCTGTCGAACCAGTATCGATAATCACAATCTCATCCGGAATTCCCTTCACCGAATCAAGGCACCGAGCAATGGTACCTTCCTCATTGCGCACAATCATACACAAACTAATAGTAATGGACTTATCAACCATCTTTCCTTCCACCTCATAGATATGATTTTAGGTCATACTCTATGGTATTCAACATTCTGGAAAGTGGGAGCAAATCTAACTCTAAAGATCAAAGAAGGAACCCTTTTTGCAAAGGATTCCTTCCATTAAAACCATTTCCAGCAATATATTAATCTATTTTGTCAATAATCAATTGTGCACCAACCTCAGGCGAGGCAGCTGTCGTAAACGGAGTAATTGAGTTATTCGTAAGTGTAATGAGATCACCCGCTGCAAGGAGTAAAATCGCCTGACCAGTAACTGGACCAGGTGCGACCAAAGCAGTAATTGGAGTGGATGCATCTACTGCACCATTCACTGAAATGGCTAATTCCGAACCTACACCTAAAGTTATACTTGTGCTATATTCAATCTGATAGTTACCAGCAAGACCAACGGTCACCGTGGTGGTACCCACTGTGTGGGTTTCGTTTACAAGTGGGCCATTACTGCTAAATACCACATCTGCTCCACCGGCTACAACTTGGCCCCCTACATCAATTGTATATACATAACCGAAGGCAGCCAAACCTGCTCCCGTTGCACCGGTTGCCCCTGTTACTCCTGTTGCACCGGTGTCACCTGTTGCTCCCGTTGCCCCAGTTGCTCCTGTTGCACCAGTTACTCCTGTTGCTCCTCCAGTTACTCCCGTTGCTCCTGTTACTCCCGTTGCTCCCGTTGCTCCTGTTGCACCGGTGTCACCTGTTACTCCCGTTGCTCCTGTTACTCCCGTTGCTCCTGTTACTCCTGTTGCACCGGTGTCACCTGTTACTCCCGTTGCTCCTGTTACTCCTGTTGCACCGGTGTCACCTGTTACTCCCGTTGCTCCTGTTACTCCCGTTGCCCCAGTTACTCCTGTTGCCCCAGTTGCTCCTAGTGTACCTGTTGCTCCTGTGTCACCTGTCGCCCCAGTTGCTCCTGTTGCTCCTGTTGCTCCCGCAGCTCCAGTTGCTCCTGTATCTCCTGTTGCCCCAGTTGCTCCTGTTGCTCCTGTTGCCCCAGTTGCTCCCGTTGCACCTGTTGCCCCAGTTGCTCCCGTAGCTCCAGTTGCTCCTGTATCTCCTGTTGCCCCAGTTGCTCCCGTAGCTCCAGTTGCTCCTGTTGCTCCCGTTGCCCCTGTTGCTCCCGTTGCCCCTGTTGCCCCTGTTACTCCTGTTACTCCTGTTACTCCTGTTGCACCGATGTCACCTGTTGCCCCAGTTACACCTGTTGCTCCGGTGTCACCTGTTGCTCCAGTTACTCCCGTTGCCCCAGTTACTCCTGTTGCTCCGGTGTCACCTGTCGCTCCAGTTACTCCTGTTGCTCCGGTGTCACCTGTTGCTCCAGTTACTCCCGTTGCTCCAGTTACTCCCGTTGCCCCAGTTACTCCTGTTGCACCTGTGTCACCTGTTGCTCCAGTTACTCCTGTTGCTCCTGTTGCCCCAGTTGCTCCTGCTGCTCCTGTTGCCCCAGTTACTCCCGTTGCCCCAGTTACTCCTGTTGCACCGGTGTCACCTGTTGCTCCAGTTACTCCCGTTGCTCCTGTGTCACCTGTTGCTCCAGTTACTCCCGTTGCTCCCTGTTGCACCGGTGTCACCTGTTGCTCCTGTCGCCCCAGTCGCCCCAGTCGCCCCCGTTGCTCCTGTTGCTCCTGTTGCTCCTGTTGCTCCTGTTGCCCCAGTTGCTCCTGTTGCTCCTGTTGCTCCTGTTGCTCCTGTGTCACCTGTTGCCCCAGTTGCTCCTGTTGCTCCTGTTGCCCCAGTTGCTCCTGTTGCTCCTGTTGCTCCTGTTGCTCCTGT
>OMOF01000619.1 GCA_900290375.1 Candidatus Desulfosporosinus infrequens | reverse complement strand
TTTATCTCCACATTTAAGACAAAGCTCCCCCAATGCAGCAAGTGCAGTATCTTTTTTAGTAGCGTCAAACATTAATTTCACCTCCTTCGTATCATTTACTTGCATTATTCTACAAGATCGGGTCATCCTCTACCTAAGGGCAAAGTTCCAGGGTTTCAAACATAAAAATTAATTTTTAATCTAGGATTGGGAATATACACCTAGAAGCTTGGTAAGTTCTTCTTTTAGGTTGTCTAAGGAAATAGGGTACGTTTCGATTGGTACTTGAGTAAATTCAAAAAATTCTAGTAAGTCCATGTCGTCAATGGGTGTCCCCAAGTCGAGCAATAGTATTTTGTCATAGAAACCGAAGTTTTGCCTACCATCAATCTCGTCCCAGCCAAGCCCGGTAATGAAAATCTCTTTCCATTTTTCTAACCATCCGCTAGTGATATAGAAGATCCTGGCTTCCTTATCTAATTCTTTCATCTTATCCCCAAGGAGTAACTCTAAACAATTACACCTTGCGACAATTTGTCCGTCATATTCTTTTGCGATTTCATCCATATCAGGGTGACATTTATTTCCTACTAAGATAATTGGCTTACCTATGTGGCTTGTTTCATCGAGTTTTCCACGAACTGCCTCTTCTAAGCGGTCTAAATTTACATGCAAGGCGGCGTCTATGAAAACTGTCTTGTTTTGCAAGCCCATTTCTTGCATTACTTGATTAATTTCATTCTCAAGCATTGAACAACCAACAAACACTCTTTCCAATCTTACCACCTCCTTGTATATTTGAGCCAAGTCCGTCGCAGGGCTTGGCTCTTCGTTTGAAAGACTTTTTTACGTTATAGATTGGCTCTAGTCACAATAGTCTCAGCAACTTCCTCGCTGCTGTTGAAAGGAAAGTCGCTGGCGACTAAGAGTTTACCAGCTTCTCCGGCGGTGACCTCTAACCCCTCTGCTTTGCAGGTGGTATCTGCCCCTGCAGGAAAGGCTGCAATAAGTTTTTCTGGACTACCTATTGGAAATTCCGCACCCTTCAACGCTCCAATAATTTGGGATTTGATTGTTTCTCGGATCGACATATGATAACCTCCTTCTAAATTTAATGTACAAGTTAAGTTTATATCCAGTTGAAAAATATATCTGTAAACTGCTTTACAAAAAAAAGAATTGTCTTAGTAAGACAACTCTTTTGAGAGAAAAACCCAATAAATACTTGTTTATTTGAATAAATTTCATAATGGCTTAAAAATATACCGCGTCACTATATGTAGTATGAAAATACATTTAGTCTGCGATATCTGGTGGTTATGTGCATTTGAATACTATTTATGAAGTTGATTCATTTGGATAACTTTATTTTGCAGTTTACTGTCCACTAAATAGAACATCCGTTGATTAACACCAATGACACCTTCATCTTTAAGTTCGTTAAGAACATTAGTAACCATTACTCTTGAAGCATTAACTAGATTGGCTAACTCTTGGTGGCTTAAGATAATGTTTATTCTTAATCCCTCTGGAGCCAATTCTCCATGGTCCTTTGCTAAACGAGCCAAAGTACTAAAAACTCTTCCTTTTACATCTTGAAATGCCATTACTGCTACTTGTTGAGTGTAGTTATTTAGCTTTTCACTTAAATAGCTTATTACTTTAAACGCTACACTGGGGTTTATCAAAAGACTATGAAAGTCTTTCTGTGTACAGGTACATACAAAGACATTTTCCAAAGCTTTAGCGTGCATAGTTTGGCAATTATCTTCCAGAATTGTATTTTCTCCAAAGATATCATTCTCATGAAGTATATTCAAGCCAAACTCCTTACCATCTTCCGATATTTTATAAAGTAAAACTTTACCTTCCTTTACTAAATATATAGTATCGGCGGGGTCACCTTCTGAGAATATCAATTCGCCTTTCTTGTATTGCTTTCCATGGGCAAGTTTAGGAACTTGAGCTTTTTCCGATTCGTTTAATTTCTGGAATATTTCGAGGTCTTTCATACATTTTGAATCACAACTTTTCATAAAATATTTCTCTCAATTATCAAACATCTTGCATTAATCATACAACAAACACTCCTCGACTTTAAACTTCAGACTTTTGACGATCATACCCTTAGCTGTTGCAGCAAAACTTCACGGTTTAAGTATGTTGATAGACAATATGCTTAGCTCCATGTTCTACAAAGTCCAAGGGCCAGCGGGCTTTTTCGATGTTTTCCTTGGAATATTCCAGTTCTGAAAACCTCGCAATTAATTTATTAGAACTGTTTTTTCCATTAAGAATGAATTGTTGCTCTTCCTTGTGTATTATAACATGGTTTTAAAAGGTATTTATATAAATAAGTTACCGTTTTACTATCAAATAAGAGGGTAATCGACCTTCACCCTGGTTACTGGCAATAAGACTAGAAAACATATAGCTCTATTGGGGTGACACAGCACGTGGAGTGCTAATAGTGCTATATTTGAGGTGATTGAAAGGCTTGGTATGAGCGGGTTTGAGAGCGGGATATTCTTTTTATAATGACAGTGTTTGGGGGAATATAATGAGCCAGATCGTTTTTTAGGAACGGTCTGGTTTTTTTGTTCTTTCTGGGATTATTATTGCTATCTTGGGAGGAAGTGACGGAAAGATGTTGAAGGTGTAAAGGTGACTTATGTGGTGACCAGAAACCACATCTCAACGTAGAGAAACTATAGATCAGTCTTCAAGGCTTTTTCAATAATATGAACATGATATTCAAGACCTTGATATGCAGGGTGACCTTTAAGCGTATATGCTTGGTAAGCTGGCAACCGTAGTCAAAATGGCCAATTTAGAACACCAAAGCATATTCGAGATATGATGGCGCGATTACTTGCCCCAACTCCCAACGATAAAATTTGTGATTTTGCTTGCGGTACAGCGGGATTTCTCGTTTTCTCTGCTGAATATATCAGAGAAAATTTCGAACGATTATTTTATAGAGATAGCATAGCCGGCGGCAAAGGATATTATCAGGAAGAAGGCAAGCAGGTACAGATGCTTCCTGAAGGGGATGTAATAAAGATCCGTCCGGATGTTTATAGTAGCTCATAGAAAACTAAAGAATTTAATAAGAATCTAAAATCATGGGGTAGGGGAGATGGATCTCATTTTACAAAAATCAGACAAATGGGAGGATAATTAGTACAAAAATTGAAATATATAATAATTGACTGCGTTTCGTACAAAGGCT
>OMOF01000142.1 GCA_900290375.1 Candidatus Desulfosporosinus infrequens | reverse complement strand
GCAACTCCAGCTTGAGACAAAACTTGATTTTTGGTGAAGTTCGACATTTCAGAAGCCATGTCTACGTCCTGAATATTCGATTGAGCGGAGGTCAGGTTAGTTGAAGCAGTTCCTAAGTTACTGATCGTATCCGTTAAGCGATCTTGAACGGCACCCAACTGAGATTGCTCGGAGGAAACTGTGTTTATCGCGGCATCAATCGCAGTGATAGCTGAATTTGCTGAGCTTTGTGAAGATACATCAATTCCTGCTACAGTGTTAGCGGCTGTCGATACTTGACCATTGGACAAGACAGCGGCCGTTGATGCCGTATTGGTTACTACCTGAAAGTTCGAATCTGTTTGTGCATCCACTATTCCACCTGCTGAAAAGGCAATATCCATCGTTGCTCCGGTACTGCTGTCACCAACTGTCGCTGAGGTTTGAGTAGCATTAATATTTACTGCGGTTCCTATGTTGTTTCCACTACTGTCTTGCAATTGTGCAGTGAAAGCGGCAGCTTTCAACGTTGCCGAGTTCGTCTGTTGAGCTACATTACCGCTACTAGCAGCAGTATACATTAAGCCATTACCTATATCCATGCCGCCAGCTGCATTAGGTGTGTACGAAGTGGACGCCCCCCAAGTTGAACCTCCATCCCATGACACACTTATAGCAGTTGCAGCCCCTGTATCACTAACAGCATCCGTTCTTACCTGAAGGTTAGCGTCAGTTGCACCAGTGTAATTTCCTCCAGTATTAGTTGTTGAAGCAGAAAGAGTGCCCGTGGCACCACCAGCAGTTGTACCCATTGTAACGTCAGTTGCAGCTGTGGCGGCTTTGGCAGTCGTTACTAGTCCATAAGTTTGTGCGGTTAGACCACTACCTAGAGAAGTAACCCCAGTAACACCAGTAGAACTACTACTATCAGTAACACCTAGAGAATTCTGACTTCCGGCCACACCCAGACTCTGGGCATCCATAGCGCCTATTGAGAGGCTAATATTCTGTCCCGCGTTGGCACCAATTTGAAACGTACCTGTAAACCCTCCGGCAAGAAGATTTTGAGTATTAAACTGTGTGGTATTGGAGATACGGGTTACTTCCTTGGCTAGTTGATCAACTTCCCCTTGAATTTGGCTGCGGTCACTAGCAGTGTTCGTGTCTGAAGATGATTGGACAGCCAATTCACGCATACGTTGAAGAATTGAACTTGTCGAACTCAAAGCGCCGTCACCAGTTTGGATCAAGGAAGTTGCATCTTGAGCATTACTTGAGGCTTGGTTTAACCCATTGATCTGACTCGTCATTTTTTGAGAAATCGCATACCCAGCTGCGTCATCAGCTGCACTGTTAATGCGATAACCTGATGACAACTTTTGTAAAGAATCTTGAACTGCTTGCTGGGTCTTGGCAAGGTTAGATTGAGCATAAATGCTCCCCATGTTAGTGTTGATACTGCTACTCATAATAAATCCTCCATGTGTTTTATTCGTCTCACATCCATGTGAAACGTTTTTTGAATGACACGTTTTTAAGTTCTAGCCACCTGCCGGCAAGGGCAGAACCCTACACTTAGCTATCGAAGATGAGTGGATATTATAAAAGTCTCATTTCAACTCAATATCTGCCGTTTAGCTAAGTTTATGGTTCATTTCCTCGCTGGCAGGTCCTTTTACAGCCCGTTTGATAAAAACTTATTTGTCGTGGCATCCCAACCCAATAAATTCTCCCCCAAAAATGTAGGGGTGAGTCTGAATTAGAGTCCGTCTGAACTTATTTTTTCGGCAATTTTCTGTCCGTCGACCACAAATTTCCCACTTGCGATCTGATCCGTGAGGGTTTTCACTTTGTCCTCGCGGACAGAGGGGATCTCCTTAACTTTCTGCAGTAAAGCCTGATAAACCTGCGCTTTGTCCGAAACGGCTAATTGGTCTGCTTTAGAAACCGGCGACTTTGTCTGGGTTTGATTAACGCGATTGGCCGCCTGAGTACTTCCAACCGGTGAGATGAATGCTCCGTCTATTTTCATTTCGCTCACTCCACGATACATATTCTTACTTTCATTATCGGCGATGTCACGCAAAAACTAAAGAAAAACTTTTTCTTTTTTTGCCGACAATTTTAGCGTGAGCAGTTACTTGGCTCACACTCTGCTTTTACAGTATGATTTTCCTGTAGAATACGTTAGAATAAAGGGACTAAAGTTCAGCGTGAAATATGTCGATAGCAAG
>OMOF01000317.1 GCA_900290375.1 Candidatus Desulfosporosinus infrequens | reverse complement strand
GCTTAATTGAAAGACGAGATGCCACTTTGTAAGCTGAAATGCAGTTTTGTAAATCGACAACTAAATATTTGTAAACGAAACGCAGTTTTTGTATCCGAAAAGCCATTTTTGAAAGCAAGAAGCCACTTTTGTAACCAAGATGCAGTTTGATTTTTTCATTTCTTTGAAGTATCATGATAAAAATGGGCATACCAAACGGAGGTCAACTCCCTCTCGATTTTTTTGTAATCGGAGAATCGACCCCTATTCCAGTTATAAACATGGATGTTGGCGGCGCATTTTTATAGTCTTATTTCTTGAGAAGAGTGGGTTTCAGCAAGATCTCCTTGGCGGCAACTGGTGCGCATCCAAGTTTTTGCAAAATCTCTTCTCCGTGGTAAAAGCTGAACGTTTCGTATGGGCTACGATCGTTCAGCTTTTTCCTTTTATATGAATTGATATGATCCATCATTTGCGTGATTTTTTCCTGATCCAAGTGATTGAAGCTTACCCCCTTGGGAAGAACCCTTCGAATCAGACTGTGATTGACTTCAATCGCGCCTTTCTGGTGCGGCCGTCCGGCATCGCAGTAATAAATCCGCGTGCGGAAGTTATTGTACAGATCAGAGCTATACTCAATGGCCTTAGGATTAGAAAACTCACTGCCGTTATCTGTCAGGATCACTGGGAATAGTTTACGAAACCGTTCTCGCCCCAGACTTTTGTCAATGTCATTGAATACGTCAATCACAGATTGCGACGTGTTGGCGTCCCGCAAGAAGGCAAGCATTAGACTGGTTTCTACGAAATGGATCGTCAATAGGCATTTGCCGCCCTTGGCTCCAATAACAGAGTCCATTTGAACAATGGCCGTATCTGGATTGCTTTCTATAAAACTCTCAAACGCTTCATAGTTGCGTCCAATCCTACACCCTTTGTCCACTTTGAATACTGGTTTTTTATAACGTTCACGAAACTTTACTTTCCTAGGCAAATCAATGTTGCGTACATCCAAAAGGCATGCGTCGATGTAGTTGTAGATGGTCTTTTCGCTACACATGAGCTCATTCTCATGAGATACATAAATTTGATGAATGGATTGTCCCTGCTGCACCAAAGGACTAATGATCGCGTTGAGCCTTGCAAGCTCTTTTTCACAGACACATAGACCACTGCGAGATTCCGACAGGGTTTCATGGGCTTTGACGTGAGCATGCTCCGCATCGTAGAAACTTTTCAGCAAGGTGCATTTACCAATCTGTTCGCAACCATTGCATGTATAAGGCACCCGGAACCTTGCCGTACAGATTTCTTCGATTAAGTCTGGGCAGTTATCATTACACTTCTGACAAATCTTGCAATACGCTGCTGAAGGCCTCGTGCATTCCTTGCCACAGAGCCCTTTCTTCCTGCAATTGAAGCGGTTCCTGCAAGCATTGTATGGAAAACCCGGATAACCTGTTGCAACTTCAGAAAGATACTTCCGGACTTCTCTAGAAATCGTGGTCGGATTCTTATCTAGTCTACGGCCGATTTCTTTAAATGAGCGACTCTCTTTCAGGTATTTCTGAAGGGTCAGTCTTTCTTCATAAGTAAAAAATTTTGACATAATTACTCTCCATTCTGCCACCAACCTATTCAGGATATCGGGAAAACCAATGGAGTGTAAATAAAAAGACTGGTTCATCACCAATCTTTTGTAAAGCAAAACGCAACCTCTTTATTTCTATGAATTTAGTTACTACTAGAACACAATTGCAAATCAAAAGGGTTGCATCTCGATTTGCAATTAAGTGTTGCTGCTCGTGTTGCCTGACCGCACTTTACTCGAATTCATTGTCCGTAAATTTGTCTCATATTGCTTGACCGAAAAAATTCAGTCAAGCAATATGCAATGAATTTACGTGCCAAACTCATTTTCAATGACTTCTCTGACGAGATGATCATCAATTAACTGTTTGTTCCGCATAGCGGCACAAAGCAGTGAGGATAAGCACACGTTATTTACTTTACGTGCAATTCCACCTGAATATTCAAAAAGAATCTGTTGTGCACCATCCGTAAATAATGGACTAGTAATGCCTGCCACTTTGAGATGATGGCGAATATAATCCGCCATTTCTTGCATATCCATAGCGGTTAAGTGATAACGCATGCCAATTCTTTGGGTAATTGCTTCGTAAATATTTAGTTGTAAAATCCGCTTCAATTCGGGTTGCCCCACCAAAATCAAACTCATGGGGTTGTAAGAGTCCATTCTAAAATTTAGTAGAAAGCGGATTTCCTCTAGCATTTCTTTATTTAGTAGATGTGCTTCATCCACTAAAATGATAGGTGATTTCCCTTGATTTTCTACCAGATCCAAGATGGCCTTATGCATCTGGCGTTTAGCATCACCACGATAAAATTTGGGTTCACAGTCCATTTGCCGGAGTACTTCTCCATAAAAATTACGTGGTGTTAAAGCTGAATCACTAACATAAAGGACTTTGTATTTATTAGGGTTCAACATAGAATCCAGTCGCCGTAGTGCTGTAGATTTTCCTGCCCCAACTTCGCCAGTGATCAGGCTAAAAAAACGCTTTTCCACCGTATATTTCAACCGTGAAATCAGTTCTTCATGCGCTGGCGTAGAAAATAATTCTGTCACAGGTAAATCGCGCTGAAAGGGTGTTTTTTGAAAACCAAAGAAGGGTTCAAACATGTTCATCACCTCTTTGATTCAATTGCCTGTAGGCAATTGCGCCTATCTTGCTCGCAATTCTCGCTTTTTCTTTGCTAGCTAACACTTGAAGTAAGCGGGAGGACTTAGCCTCTTGAATTTCAACAATATCTTTAGGATTCGATGTCGCAGAGCGGTTGATGCCGTTGTATTCATGAAGTGTCAATTGCTTGGCAATTCCTTTCTTTTCTCCTTGAACCCAAATTTCAATTTGCATGAGATCAAAAGGATCATAGCGAGCATCAACAGTCTTTTTAATCCATTCAATGCCAACTTCGTATTCTTTGCCTCGAAGTTTAATGCAACCAGTCTTGTCAACACGCCTTGATTCTTCCCAAAGAAAAGACTCCTTGCATTCTTCATAACGAATAAATCTTAGACGTTTTTCGTCCCCATTAAAGCGTTCTGCTGGCGTCATGCCATTTAATGAACTATGTTTTTTATGGTTATACCCTGCTTCCACCCATAGAGAGAAACATTGGTTTAGTTCTTCCAGCGTCTTAGGCTTTTCTAGTGAAATTTCGCCCAAAAATTCTTCTACTGTACGATTTAGTCTCTCGATTTTTCCCTTGGATTCTGGAGAATAGGGTTGAGTAGTCATATGGCGAATATTCATGCGGGCACAGGCATAACGAAACCAGCGGGAAACAAATATTTTACCATTATCTACGTATATGTTTTCTGGCAAACCGCGTTTAAGCAATGCTTTACGAAAACAATCTTCTAAAATAGGGAGTTTCTGATCAGCATAAAATTCTCCATGGCAAATCAGACGGGTTGCATCGTCAATAAATAGTAATAAGTATGTGCGTATCTTTCGTTTTGGATCAGTTGGATGGGAAATATATGGCCCGTATTTTACGTCCGTTTGCCACAGTGTATTGCGATGTTCCTTTTGAAACCGACGACTTTTTCCAGTAGAGGATGCTGTGCGTTCAGTAAGACCCTCTTTTGCCAAATGTCGGCTGAGGGTTGAGCGAGCAATTTGACCAGGCTGAATCTGCTTTTCCCCTTCTAAAATGTCAAGAATCCGACTGACACTGCGCTGTGGTAACTCTTCCTTTAGAGCAGCTGCCTGTTCATAGATTTCATCAGGTAAAGCTCGACGAGCCCCGCGATCAGACCTAAGTTTAGGGCGCAAACCTTCTAATCCCTTCATTCGATAGGCTTCTAGAAAACGGCGCAAGGTGCGTTCTGACATAATTTCACCTTGTATGATGACATTTCTTCGCCGCCTTTTCTCAGCTGCCTCTAGTCCTTCCGTCAATAGCGGCGAAATGACAGAATAACGTGCTAGCATGGTTTCAGTTTGTACATCTAATTCTTTTTCCATTGGACTTTCCTCCCTGTTTTACTGATGATTACACCATAACATGACAGGGATTGTGGTCACTATGCAAAGTATGTGGGTTCTGTTTAAACCCAAATTTGTGTTTGGAAGATAAGTAGCCAAAGATTGGCTTGTCCAATATGACTAGTATGGACCGTGCACGGAAATGTCTTGAGGATAAAACAAAATTCTTGCCAGATTGTAGGTAATTTATTTAAAGGCAGATAGAAATTTATTGTTTGAATCAATATGCTTTGCAACATGCCACTAATATAATTGAAATTCTGCTCAAAACGCTGAACCCATCGCCTTGTGGTTGATGCTTCTTGTGGCCCCTCTGCCGTTTCTGCCGTGGCTCTCCCCTCCAGAATATTTGCAGTTGCTTCATTTATATGTTGTGCAGCAATATGACGGTAAGGGGCGATGAAATCTGGTAAAATGGCGTGGGTTTTACCACAACGAGTACACAAAACACGAACAATTGGAAAGCAATCGCTATTTTCGTTAAAGCGAAGCTTGCGATGATAGGAGCCATGCATTACCAGAGTATGATCCTGACAAATTGGGCAGAGCAATATGGTAATGTTAATTTTTCTCAAAAACTTGTGCAAATACTCATTTACAGAGCGACCTAAATACGCTACAATCATAGTGTGTTTTTGGAAAGAAAGGTCTTTAGTAAAGGGTGAGTTGCAGCTCATATACTCTTTGCTGAAGACCTTTCTTATTCCTTTTTCCTCCGTCTGAAGTTTCCTATACTTTTCGACGGGGATCAGATTTAATCCTATTTGGTCAACGAAGTTGGGCAATGAGGGGTTAGATATTTTGGGCAGAAACAGTAGGTCACGCCTACGGCCTTACTATAAAACTCACTCTGCTTCACCATACGCCATGCTTTTTTTA
>OMOF01000836.1 GCA_900290375.1 Candidatus Desulfosporosinus infrequens | reverse complement strand
AGCGGCGAAGGCTTCGTCCGTTGCTCCTGTGCCACATCCACAGCTAATATCAATGAAGCCCTACGCCGCATTGAACGCTTTATTACAAGCCTAAAAAAAGCGTAACGGTTATCTATATAACGAACGAAGGAATTAGCATTCAGAATCTCTTTAAATTTTCCTACCTATCTAACAGTAAGAAAAACGCTTCCCGTCCCTATACAGCATGAGCGCTGGGTTCAGCGCGGGTATCAAAAATCTTATACTTTCTGATATAGCAAAAAAGATTGTTACGGGTAAACCCATAACAATCTTTTTTTGCTTATGTCTATATTTTTTAGTTCGTGCTTCTTATGTGCACTTATTTTTCTTGCTTTGTAGATTCTGTTGCAACCTCATCCGTCTTCTGTAGAACACCAGCTTCAATGAGTTGTTTTACGAAATTTTCTTGAATCCCAAAGGATTGAATAAATCCATCCAATGGCATGATAATGCGTCGGCTACTATCATATACAGGTTGTCCATTATCGCTTTTCAAATGAGGTTGTAGTGTCATCAAGTCAATGCGCACTAGATTCCCTGTAATATGGATGGCGTTAATTGCATCAGCAAAAACTTCTTGATTCATTTGTTCATCCCCCAACTATTTTTTCTTACATTATACTTTACTTATTCTACCAGTCAAGCCTCTTATCAATCCCCACTCACAAATTCGCCCTTGAATCGAAGTAAAGGGGACTATTCTGGTGCATTAACACATCAGAATAGTCCCCTTTTTTCTACAAAATCGCCCCAAAACTTAACAAGCAAGACCTAAGCCTTGCTTGTTTCAACGATCCGCCGTTAGATTAGATATCCATATGAGTGTTTAGTGCTGCATTCGGAACGAGCATCGGTATGACTAGATCCTCAAGAGCAATCTTGACAACAATAACACTTGCCTTATCACTAGCCAAGGCCACCGTCAAAGCTTGATTGAATTCTTCCTGAGTCGTTGCTAAGTGTCCTTCAATGCCAAAAGCTTTGGCAAAGTAGACAAAGTTCACCGGTACAGGAGCAAGGGAAGCGGAATAACGTTGCTTGTAGAATAACTGTTGCAACTGACGTACCATACCCAAACAACTATTATCGACAATAATCGTAATGAGTGGCAAATTTTCACTGGCTACGGTGAACAATTCGCA
>OMOF01000537.1 GCA_900290375.1 Candidatus Desulfosporosinus infrequens | reverse complement strand
AAAACGTTGGCGTATTCTTTTGAGCACCTCATAGCCCGACAGTTCAGGCATCATGATGTCCAGTATTACCAGATTATATTCTTGCGGTCTTTCCAATTCGCGAAGGGCTTCCTTTGCACTAGTGACTGCTTTAACATAGTACCCTTCAAATTCAAGAATTTTCGCAAGAGCGATCAGGCTGGCAGGGTCATCATCAACTGCCAGGATAGAATATTTCTTATTGTTATCATCCGTCAATGTAGTTAATACAGACGACATTTCATTGACATCATGAAAGGCTCTGGATATACTTTCAAGATATATTTCCGCTCTGGGCTCATAGCTGATGGGCAGGGTAGTTGAATTTCTTGGAATGTACTTTGTAAGCATTTCATCGAACTCTTCTGCATTAATTGGCTTTGCCATATAATCATCCATTCCGGCATCAATACATTTCTGCCTATCGCCCAACAAAGCGAAAGCAGTCGTNNCAAGTCCCTTCTCCATATCCCTGACTATTTTTGTGGCTTCATAGCCACTTATATCGGGCATCTGGATATCCATAAATATGAGATCAAATTTTTCCTCTTTCAACAGCTTGATCGCTTGATTACCACTGGTTGCTATTTTTAGGGCAATATTTCTTCTTTCGCAGAGCCTCTTCATCAATAAACCGCTCACATAGTCGTCTTCAACTAATAACGCTATGGTATTTGCTTGAGTTAAAGTGAGGACATCTTCCATATCAACTTTTGGAATTTTTTTCAAATTTTCATTCAGTTCGAAGATCGCACTAAACACAAAAACACTCCCAACCTCTAGCTCACTTTCCACAGCAATTTCTCCATCCATCATGTTAACCAATTGTTTTGAAATCGCCAGACCAAGTCCCGTGCCTCCATATTTTTTTGTGACTGAATCATCTCCCTGGGTGAAATAGGTAAACAACTTGCCTATCTTCTCCTGTGCAATGCCTATGCCTGAGTCGGTAATTGAGAATATCAATTGTATTTTACCCTCAAATACTTTGCCCTTGGCTATTGTTAATTCTATTTCACCATGTCTAGTAAATTTTATAGCATTTCCTAGAAGATTATAAAGTACTTGTTTCAGTCTATCGGGATCGCCCCTTAACTGACCAATAATTGCCCTATCAATATAAGACTTATATACCAGTTCCTTAGAATTAACTAACGTTAACATCATATTATTGACTTCATCAACGAGCTCAAAAATATCGAACTCGTCTTGACTCAACCTTACTTTATTGGCCTCTATTCGTGATAAATCGAGGATATCGTTAATAATTGTCAGTAGTGATTTTCCACTTCTTATCACAATGTCGACCAATTCTTTATCTTCCCCTTGTAGCTTCATGCCAAGTAGTTGTGCTATACCCAGCACACCGTTCATGGGCGTCCTTATTTCATGAGACATGTTGGCAAGAAATTGGCTTTTCGCTAGATTGGCTATTTCAGCAACTTCTTTTGCTTCCTTTAACTTTGCTTCGTATTCTATTATCTGAGAAATATCATGGTGAGACACTACTGCATAGATCAAACTATTTTCAAGATTAAATATAGGAGTGCCATTAATCTCTGTATACCACGACCAGTCAGGGTGCTTGATCATAACTCGTTTATTTCTAATTGTTTCACCTTTTAATACCCGTCCTGTAGGGAGATTTTCTACAGGGATGATATTATTATCCAAATCAAAACATCTATAACCATTATGAACAACGCTTGCCGTAGTTTGTGCATTCAATTCAGGATATCGCTTGCGAGCTTCAGCGTTCAATAGAATAACTTTACCCTTGTTATCAAAAACGGCAAGGGCGTCATGCATATTTTCAATGACTGCTTCTAAAAGTGCATTTTTATCGATTAATTCCCGCTCCATCGTTACCTGCTGGGATATATCTCTGATCGTAATAACTGACATTTCCATAGCACTATCTTCGTTAAGAATGGAAGTCGCGCTATAGCTACCAATAAATTGGAAACCAAGTTCTTTGTGGTGCAGACACATAATATAGTTTTCAAAAGTCTCTCCACGCAATGCTTTCATTTTCGCATATTCTTCACGTAGAATTGTCCTGCCATCAAGATCGGTTATCTCATAATGAAGATCAATGTCCATGATGTTATTATAATTGTTCAGCGAACCCAATCTATGAACCCGAAGTGCCACAGAATTCATGATCAGTATTTTACCCTTCGCATCAATGACTATTACGCCCTCGCTCGTATTATTGAGGATTGTATTCAACTGTTTCAACTGTAATTCAACGGCCGACTTTGAATCAGCCAGTTGTTTCTCAAGTTGCTTACGCTTGGTAATATCAATCATATACACCGAAATTCCTTCGGTTGT
>OMOF01000399.1 GCA_900290375.1 Candidatus Desulfosporosinus infrequens | reverse complement strand
CTTCCTGATAAAATACCTGATCATTGGGGCTTTAACGGAGAAATTAATGGTTATGGAAGTAAACTGTTTGGAGCGTTCGCACTTCCATTGATAAATTTAGGAATGTATATAATGTTTCTTGTGCTCCCTTATATCGATCCAAAAGGTAAAAATTATGAAAAATTTGATTCTACATATCAATATCTGAAGTATCTATTAATTGTTCTTTTCTTTGGGATAGAGGTATATACACTCCTATTAGCTACAGGGATTATAGTTAATAGACCAATTTATATTGGAATTATGGTTTCATTGTTATTTATTTTAATTGGAAATGTAATGGGTAAATTTAAGTACAACTATTTTGTGGGAATAGCGATACCTTGGACTTTAGCTAATGAGGAAGTATGGAGGAAAACCCACCGACTGGCTGCTCCGTTATGGGTAATAGGTGGTATCATAAATATGTTATTAAACTTGATAGGTACAGATTTAATGGGAATTGGTGTAATGATTGATATGGCAGTAATTATAATTGTACCGATAGTTTATTCATATTTTGTCTATCAGAAGATTGTTAAAGAATAATAAAGCAAGTAAAACATTGGCGGCCGTAATTGCCTCAACCGCGTCGGGGAATGACGCGAAGCTATAAATGATAGAGGGAGGCGCCTTTAAAATGAGTATTGATAGAGCAGATAAAAGTATTGGAAGTTAGGAGTTTTTTATCTTAACAAGGAGGATAAGGGGTACAGCCGACATGCGTGTAAAAATAGGCCACATTATGGAATTAATATCCATCATGTGGCCTATTTTATTAATTGTAGTGTTTCAATATGGGATATGGCAACGATTCGTGTAAAATACAGCCATGACTTAAGTTTTGACCCCTGAATAATCAGAGGTCAAAACTTAAGTGCAATTATTACTACTTTACTCTTACTGAGCAAGCACAGTATAAGTCTGTGTACCATTAGCAGTTGTAAGAACAATATTAGCTGACGTTGGAACAGCACTGGTATATTGTACATCTTTTTCATAAGCACCGTCTGTTGTGTTATAAGGTAATACCGTACCATCCGCTAAGGCAACACTTGTGACATTTGCTGGCGATACTCCACTTAACAGATAAACTTTGACGAATACATCGTTAGATATTCCATAAGTTGCAGTAGTCTTTGTTGTATTAATTGCATTGACATTACTCCCTTGTATCGGAGTCAAAGTCCCATCAGCATTCATTAGATAATTAGCAAAAGGAGCAGTGCCACCAGGATTTGTAGGCATAGATTTTAGGTCTGTAGAGTAGGCCACACTTTTGGTTAGAGCGACTTCATAGTCTATAACAGTTTCAGAGCTATCAATAACGTAAATGGGATCACCATAATTTTCGCAAGTCGTAAGGGCAGTAACAAAAGCTGTTCTCATAACTCCTCCAGTGTTAAGCATATCCAAATAATTCACTTGGACAGACTGATCTGCTACATGTTGATAGTAAATCATTACCGGAG
>OMOF01000267.1 GCA_900290375.1 Candidatus Desulfosporosinus infrequens | reverse complement strand
CAGGGGACGAGCTATGAAATTTTCACTCACGCGGATCGACCGGACATTGTGATCGAAAATCGACAGGATGGATCACGCCTGGGGGTGGAAGTGACGCACCTTTTCTATGATTCAGAGGAGGCACGTTTAGTTTTTGGACGATCCAGTGAACTGGGTCATCCCGCGGAAGACATTGAGGAATATATTCGACGCCTTAATGCCTTGTTGCAACAAAAGAGCGAAAAGGCTAAAGGCTACAATCATGAGTATCCTTTAGCCCTTTTGATTCGTGTCGTCTCGCCGTTATTTCATAGGTACGATTTTAAGGTTTACGCGTCACGGATTGTCGTTCCTCTTTCTGATTTTGTGATTATATGGTTGATGTTCTATGATTTTCTGGAGCGGCGATGGACAATATTAGAACAGTTGCGCTAGGATTTTCTCCGAAGATCAGGAGGAGTTGATCCTTATGTTTTCGGTTTTGTGTTCATTCAAGGATAGACTTTACACTCCGGTGCAACACTATAGAAGTAGTGTGCGATTCGGTTTGTGAAGGAGATATGTCAATGCCTTGGATTGAAATTGAGCTCTCACCGCGCTCAGAATGGAATGAAGACGGCCTTGAGGATTGGGCACAAGCCTTAGGATCCTTTTTATCGGAAAAAGGAACTGGGTTAAAACCGCAAATTCGAATGTTGCCGGGATATAATGTGGTTCAATTGGGGGAAACAGGAAGCGGAGAACTTATTTTAAGCAGCTCTGAGCGGCTGGTTATTTTAGAGGGATTATCATTAGAGGGAAACGTAGAATGTGATTTTGCGCGTTTTGCAGTGCGTTTTGCTCGTCATATGGGAGCAGTGGGCTTTAGAGTTTCCATCACTAATTCTGCAGAAAGAAACTTCTGGCGAAAACTGGGCGGGGTTATCAAACCGGATCCTGTTCCTTTGCAAGGGTCTATTCGGCGCAGAATGGTGACAATAAAACAGCTCCTGAAATTCAGTCTACTCGTGACCTATGAGGATGAGCCAGTGCTATGCTTAGAACCGATTACGTGCAATACTCATGCGCTTGGACTAGTAAGCCTTGCTCAACGTCGGTTGGAAAAAATGTACGGTGGAAGTCCGTTGGGATTTGCCAGTCGAGTGGCTGTTCATTGTCCGTGGGTTATTAGCCGAGAGCAATGGGATGATCTACTGTCTTTTAGTCGTTTACAGGCCTTTGACCTGTTGGAAGACCTTGTTAACACCAGTCAGGAAATATAAACGTTATTTTCTTGAATGTGCCTGAAGGAAGATTATATTGAGGTTCTTCAAGTTGGTTTTATTTGTTTCATGTCTTAAAATTCTATATAATAAAACAATTGATATAAATGTTGACTGAGATGGTGGACAGAGGAGAGGGAAGGATATGGCTGCTAACGATTTGGCCCATGAATTGGCCCGAACGCTGAGGGAATCGGATGAATTCAAGCAGTTTCTTAAATCTAAAGAAAAGGTTAAGAGTAATGAGGGTAATCACAAAATGATTCGTGATTTTCAATTGAAACAATGGGAGATTCGTGAGGCACAAATGTTGGATCAAGAAATCAGTGAGGAGAAGCAGCAAGAGCTAGAACGTTTATATAGCTTAGTAAGTTTAAACCCTACTGCAAGGGAATACCTAGAAGCTGAATTTGAAGTATCATGTATGGTTAATGATATTCAAAGAATTATTGGAGAAGCGATTCAAGGCGCAATGCCGATCGGTTTTGAGGAACTTCCGTTTGATAATTAGCAGACACCTTGGGCAGAAGGGTTTTGGCCAATGGAGCCTTTAGGTCGCCAGGATCTATGGAGTATGTTGATTAAAAGAAGGTGCGAATAGGTTTTGAAAATTGGTATGGTTTGTTACCCAAGCTATGGGGGGAGCGGCGTTGTTGCGACAGAGTTAGGGTATGCTCTTGGTGAGCGAGGGCATGAAGTGCATTTTATTTCTTCGTCTCGACCCTTTCGCTTACATCGATTTCATGAGCAACTATTTTTCCATGAAGTGACAGATGTAAGCTATCCATTGTTTAAAACAGCGCCCTATACGTTATTACTGGCCAATAAAATCGTCGAAGTCGCCAATTATGTTGGGCTGGATGTCATTCATGCCCATTACGCAATACCACACAGTATTAGTGCGTATTTGGCCAAACAAATGATAACTAGGCCGCTTCCGTTGGTAACAACGCTGCATGGTACAGATGTCACTTTGGTGGGTGCGCATGAAGAGTTTTTTCAGCTAACTCGTTTGGCGCTGCGGGTTAGTGAGCGGATTACAGCGGTTTCCCAAGCGTTGGCCAGAGAAACTGAAGAAACTTTTGGAACAACGGAGCAAGGAATTGAGATTATTCCCAATTTCATTGATCCTAAAGCTTACTTTCCAATGGAGAGGTCGCTGGGAAGGTGTAGAAAATATTTTGCTCCACATGGAGAGAAAATATTAGCTCATATCTCTAACTTCCGGGAGGTAAAGAGGGTTTTGGATGTGGTCAATATTTTCGCACAGGTTGAGAAAGTTGTGAACTGTCGGCTTCTACTTGTCGGTGATGGGCCGGAGATGAGCCGGGTGGAACGGGAGGTCGTAAGACTTGGTCTGGAAGGAAAAGTCCAATTTCTGGGGAAACAGGAAAGTGTTCAGGAAATTTTACAGATGGTTGATGTTTTTCTTCTTCCTTCGGAGCAGGAAAGCTTTGGCTTAGTGGCACTTGAAGCGATGGCCTGTGGGGTTCCGGTGGTTTGTAGTCGGGTGGGTGGTTTGCCTGAAGTTGTTCAACATGGTAAAACAGGCTTTCTGGCGGAAGTCGGGGACGTTCAAGGGATGAGTGAAGCTGTACTTAAACTATTGACCGATGACGCGTGTTATAGGATCTTTTCTGAACAAGCTGTGACTTGGGCGCGAGAAACATTTCCAGTCGAACGAGCCGTACGGGCTTATGAAAGAGTGTACGAAAGCGTAGTCCGTGATTCGTAGTCCGTGGTTCGAAGTTAGTAGATTTAAGATTTACAGTTCGTTATTTGGTAGTTCAGGGTTCGGGTTAAATATTCGAACCACGAATATCGAACCTCGAACATCGAAAAAGGAGGAGTTAGATGACTAACCACATGACACTTGATCAGTTTGAAAACGCTTTAGAAGAAATCGGCTATATCACAGAACGTAACGATCGGATCGCGCTAACAACTTTTTTAGCGACCGAGTTAGATAAGCCCCTTTTGGTCTCTGGACCAGCAGGGGTGGGCAAGACGGAAATCGCTAAAGTGTTAAGTAGGGTCTTTGGGGCTCCCTTGATTCGCTTGCAATGTTATGAAGGATTGGATGAAACGAAGGCGCTCTATGAATGGAATTATCAGCGTCAACTTCTAAAAATCCAAATGGGCAGAGAGCATCTGCAAGAGGAAGACCTTTTTTCTACAGAGTATTTACTGCCTCGTCCTTTGCTCCAGGCACTTTTGAGCGTGGAGAGGACCGTACTACTGATTGATGAGATTGATAAGACGGATTCAGAATTCGAGGCTTTTCTTTTTGAACTTTTAGGGGAATTTCAAGTCACGATTCCTGAAATGGGCACAATCAAGGCTAAAGAACGCCCGATTGTTGTTTTGACCTCCAATGGAGAACGTGAGCTTTCGGATGGGTTAAAACGGCGGTGCATTTTCCTTCATGTGGAGCCACCATCGGTTAAGAAAGAAGTCCGTATTTTGCGTGCTAAAATACCAGATTTACCGGAACGATTGGCTTTAGAAGTAGCACGGGCGGTAAACGTACTTAGGGAACGTCTAGCCTTAAATAAAATTCCTTCCGTTTCTGAAACGATGGATTGGGCCAAGGCGTTGCTCGTTATGGGTAAGACTGGCCTCGACCCAGCTTGGGTGGAGGCGACACTGACTCTGCTGCTTAAGAGTCAAGACGATGTGGAACTATTCTATCGGGAGATGGGAGCAGAACGCCTCCTTTTTGAGGCTAGCAAAGCGGCGCAGGGAGAAAGGCATGGGCATGGACATGGACAACAACAGAGTTAGCGAACTGGACCGGCACCTGGTGGAATTTGCCCAATTGTTAAGGACTGTAGGGCTTAAAGTTAGCCCTTCAGAAATTTCAGATGCAACCGAAGGGTTAACACTTATCGGAATGGCCGATAGAGATCAGGTTGAAGCCGTGCTGCAAGCGACCCTTGTTAAGGATGTCAAGCATATTTTTGCGTTTAAAGAAGCCTTTCGCGCCTACTTTGCGTCTCTAGAACAAAAAGAGGCGTGGCAGAAGGATGCAGAACAAAAAACTACTCAATGGAATGAAAAAATTGAGAGTACCCATCAGGAACTGCTTTTTCAGGGGAACGAATTGAATATTACTGAAGAACAGCGGGCTGTTTATGCCAGTCTTCCAGAGAAGGAGAAGCAACGTCTGCGCGATTTTTTGGAGAAATCATCAATTGGCTCGAAAATTGGGGCTCCAGTAGATCATTTGCATCAACCCATGGTTGAACGGGTTCTGCGTGGATCCTTAGAGTATTGGCGTAAGAAGCTAAATGAAGAGGATGAGCCAATTCTTGCTCCGGGATCTTCGGATGGCGTTCTTGCTGATGTGGAACGCGCGCTTTGTGAGCGAGAAGTTGAGGTTTTGAGCAGGGATTTAAAGAAGATTTCCCCGGAAGAATGGCCGGAAGTCATACGCCTAATTCGCCGTCTCAGTCAACGCCTAGCAAGTCAGGTAACTCGTCGCTATCGGGCAGCTCGAAGTCGGGGTGGGTTGGATATGCGCTCAACATTGCGAAAAAATATTCGCTATGGCGGGGTGCTGGTGGAGCGACGTTACCGCAGTCGCCGAAGGGGACGTCCTAGGATTGTCCTACTCTGCGATATTTCGGGGTCGATGCTTAAATACACGGAATTTATCTGGCAGTTCGTTTATGGACTTTCCAATGTTGTCAGCGGGATAAAAACATTTGCCTTTGGGGAGTCGTTGATTCCGTTAACTGGAAAGCTGAAGAAAGGGCAAACCTTTGAAGCAATGGTTAAAGAAGCCCTTTTAGTGACGGGGAAGGAATGGGGTGGAGGGACAAACTTAGCTATTGTCTTGGATACTCTGCAAAAGATGTTTCCTGATTCCCTGTCCAAGCAAACTCTCTTGCTAATTGTCAGTGATGCCCAAACTTTGGAAGGAGAAAGGGCGGCGGCGTTACTGAGCGGAATCAATCGCCGTGTTCGCCAGATACTATGGTTAAATACACTTCCGGAGCGCCGCTGGCTGGAGACTTCCTACGTTAAAGCTTTTCTCCCGTCTTGCCAAATGTATGAATGTTACACGCTTGGTCACTTAGCCCAGATTTTAAGTAAGCAATTCTAGACCGGATGGTTGCATAGGATGGACGTTTATTTCTTGGCTAAAGAGAGCATACTAGTAATGTAAAATATTTGTACAGAAATACACAAAGTGTGGGGGGAAACATATGCTGGAAAAATGTCGTGCTTGTGGTTTTGAACATGAAGATCTAGATCACATTCTTTTCCGTCGGAATCATGTGAGTAATCGCGTTTTGCCTTATTGCTCGCATTGTTTGCGGCGACTTTATCAGGTGCCATATCGGCCGGAACGGGAACTGTAATTTGTTTTGTGGATTAAGTCTAAAATATCACAAAAAATTCGTACTTGCGACTGGTAATAAATAACGTTTAGCTTGCCTTTTCTTCGTAGTTTTGGTATATTAATTTTGAAGTTGGAGAAAAGGGGATGTTGTACATGGCATACGTTATTAGCACAGAGTGCATTAGTTGTGGTGCTTGCGAAGGGGAATGTCCAGTTTCCGCGATAAGCGAAGGCGACGGTCAATACGTCATCAATGCAGAACTTTGTACCGATTGTGGCTCGTGCGCCGGTGTATGTCCGGTTGAGGCACCTAATCCTGCCTAATTATTTATTGGGATCAATATGATCAATGGAAAAAGGAGAGTATTAACTCTCCTTTTTCCATTGACAAAATTCTCAAATTATTATAAAATTTATCTTACAATCATTTCAATGTTAAAAACAATTAAAGGAGATGCGGATATGGACGCTATAGGAATTCTTAAACAACTAAAAGATAAAGGTGTCCGTTTTACGCCGCAGAGACAGGCCATTTTGGAATTTTTGCTAGAAACTGAGTCCCATCCTACGGCAGACGAAATTTATCATCACGTCAAGGCAAAATTTCCAGGGGTGAGTCTGGGGACAATTTATAATACGCTCAACATGCTTAAAGAACATGGGCATCTTCTGGAGTTGTCGTATGGTGATATGTCGAGTCGTTTCGATGGCAACCCCAACAACCATTATCATATTATCTGTTCACAATGTGGTAAATTGGTCGATTTCCACCGTCCCCTCATTGATATGGATCAAGAAATAATGGAGAAATCTGGTTTCAAAGTCTTGGGACACCGCATGGAGTTTTACGGGATTTGTCCGGAGTGCCGCGAGAGTGAGCCGATAAATTAAGCTCTAATAGTGAAGTCTTACTAAACTCATTAGGTCAACTTGTTCTATGAGCCAGTTGCCCCGATGGGTTTATTTTTTTTAACTGCAAAGGGTTTTTAAAATCTGGCACGAATAAGTGTAAACAATAAGATAAATTAATAAGGGGCTATCATAAATGTTCAATCGTAGGTTAATAATTTTTATTGTTCTATTAGCATTATCACTAGGAGCATTGTGGTGGTATTGGCAAAGTCCTCAAGGAGAGTCTCTTCAAGCGGGACAAGGTGCTCTAAGTGTGGCACGTTTTACCCAGAATTTGAGCGGGAGTTGGGATCAGTTTTCCTCGTTACGACAGGCCTGGACAACGGAATCTGAACGAGCTAAAGGGAATAACAAACAATCTTTTCTTACAGGAGGGAGGGCTATAGCATTACCTTCAAGTGAGGAATTTTCGGTTGTGGCTAAACGTCTTCGAGTACCGGGAGAATGGAGCTCTCGGACCATGCTGCTGACATTTAATGGAGTGCAGGGGCATGCGAATGTCTACTTGAATGGAATTGCAAGCGGCCAGAAAGTCGGTGAATTTGAAGGAAGCGGCGGCGCGGACGAATTGGAGATTCCGGCCAAGGCCTTTCGTTATGGAGATGATAACATACTGGTGGTTGAGCTTACTGGGAGCTCAGAGCAACGTGCCATCTTATTTGGTTCCGCTTGGCCGAACTTGGGGCGCATCACGGGTGAAATCCGTTTAGATGCGGTGGTGGAGACGACTTTCATGCCACCACAGCTAAATGTCTCGTGGAATGAAACGACCGCGCAGGTAACTATAAAGACAAATTTACAGCATCATGGTTTTTCACAGGAAGGCCCTTGGACGGTCAACGGTGTGCTTTCGGATGGCTCTGCTGGTATCGCAGAACAGTCCTTAACAGTACAAGCACAGGATAAAGCAGATCCTCAACCAGTGACATTGACTTTTTCCGTGCCGGATGCCCGGCGCTGGACGCTGCAGTCTCCTTTTCTCTATCAGCTTCATCTAACGGTTACGAACAGTAGAGGAGACCTTGATGATTTGACATTACCTATAGGCCTCCGCTCGATCGCTCTTACATCCGGGAAGTGGGTATTAAATGACCAGGTGATCCCAATTAATGGCGACGCTTTAATCCCGCAGGAGGAATTTCGGTTACGACATGCTGGACAGGTGGAGTCGTGGTTAACCTCTGAGCGCAAAAAAGGGATAACCCTTGTTTACTTTATCGGCCAACTCCCTGATGAACTCTGGCTTCAAGCGGCGGATCGAGTGGGTATAGGTATATGGGCTGAATTACCCGTTGAATTGACTCCTTCGAGTCGCCTCCCGCAACCGGAGGTTTTTCAGAAAATTGTCGCAGAGAAAATGCTGCATCCGTCTCTATGGGCTTGGACGATGGGAAAAGGTTTGGATGCAGACCCCTTGACCCAAACATATTTTCTGCAGTCTGCACTAGAAGTTAAACCCGACTTGACTTTTGCCCTCAAAACTACCCCTGGCGTTCTCGCGGGGCTTACTGCAGAGCAGTCGCTTTATGTACAGGGAAACAAGATTCAGGGCGCATGGGGGCAAGTGACGGTCGAAACCCCTCTGACCGCCAGTGTTCGTTGGGTTAACGAGCCGATTGTTGCAGAAATTTGGGCTTTATTGATGATTTTTCTGGGTTGGATGAATATTCGCTCGGTAACCTGGCGTTATAAAGAAATTGGCGAAAAAAGACCAAGACGTCGTTTACGTCGTGCCTGGCGTTGGGATGGACTGTTTGTATTAGCTCGTGAAGGGATGCTGGCAGGGCTGATCACTTCCGGAATATTCCGTATTCCGATCCATTTTAGCCCATGGTTCACACATTTATTGCCCGGAATTGAATTGATACAAGCGCAGTCCCCTTGGTGCATTTGGGTGACGTTGAGTGTATTGTTGATGGTGGTTCGATTGTTTCAGGTCGGTGTGGTTGCTCCGCATTTGCCGGATGCCCCACCTGCGCTGGGGCTTGTTTATTGGTTGGAACGGCGCTATCGCTGGGCTGTATTTATTGCAATCGGCTGGGCTGCATTGCCTTGGGGGCTCCCATTCTATGCTCCTCTTCTGAGTTACTTTGTTCTAGTTTGTTTGTTTTTGCCTGTTCGTATCCGTGATATTCACCGGACTGGAGGGCATTACCGATCATTTTTGTGGGTGCCGGGAATTATGGTGGGTGCTCTATCAGTTTGGGTTTCCTTTCACATTGCCGATTGGATCTATCTTTGGCACATGCTCAGGCCTTAAGCATATGATCCAACATAAAATGTAAGAAACTATAGGAATAGGAAGTGGTTGAGATATGCCAGAAGAAAGCTTTAAACCGCATTTTCTGACTACGGGGGTGGGAAGTTTGCCCCATACAAATTTGGAAGAAGCTTTAGGATGGATTTGGAAATGCGTTCCGCGGGCGCCACATTGGCCGCAACTACCGCGCCTTGGAGCAGAAAGTTCCTTTATAGTGCAATATCTCAACGTCCTGATGGAAGCTGGAGTCATCGCAGATGTCAAAACGCCGAAGTTTCAAGTCGAAGCGTTGGATTGGGCAGAGCGAATGACAGCTTTTTATACGCTGTTTTTTGAGACGGTTGAAGGTGATGAACAAGCTTTGGAACGTTTTGGCTTTAGTGCACAGGGTGGGGAAGGGTTTGAAGTCTTCTGTCGTGATCTTGAACGTTACGGTACACGAGATGCAGTGCTGCTGAAGGGGCAGCTCAGTGGTCCATTGACGCTGGGAATGCAGATCATGGATATCGACAAAAGATCGAGCTATTATAATGATTCTCTGCGTGATATGCTGGTTAAAGCTCTGGCGTTGCATGCCGAGTGGCAGACTAAACGGCTCCGACAGTTTGGTTTACCAGTGCTAATGATGATTGACGATCCAGAACTTTATGCTTATGGTGCCGCAACTCATATAACAATAACGAGGGAGCAACTTATTGAAGAACTAAATCTGATTGTTGAGGGAATTGTTCGTCAAGGCGGAATTCCCGGTGTGCATGTTTGCGCAGGAATGGATTGGACCCTTCTATTTGATTCAAAGGTTCAGCTTGTGAATTTCGACGCCTACGATTATATGCAGAGTATGCTGGCAGCAGCAGAGCCCTTAAATAAATTTTTAACCCGTGGAGGAATTCTTTCCTGGGGGATAGTTCCTACAAATTTAATCGCGTGGGAGGAAAATGCGCAGAGCCTTAAGTGTAATCTGGAAAACAAAATCGAGGAACTCGTAAAACGTGGTGTCGAGGAAGCCCTTCTTCGTCAGCAAAGTATGTTAACACCAAGTTGTGGGACAGGAGCGCTTCCAAAGGAATTGGCTGAACATGTCTATAAGCTTTTAACTGAATTAGGGGGACTTGAGGGGACTTGTGCCACACAGCGCTCGGTGCTTACGACGCAGAGCAAACTAACCGTTTAAGCTCCCGGCTTTGAGGAGCGGGGTGCATCCTACGCCGGAAAGTATTCCTTTTGGGATCGCGGCTTCGGCGATACTCTCCCCTGGAGACTATCGTGCCAGATGAGCCATCCTTGGCTCACTGGCGGCAGTGCACATCCTTGTGCACTGCCCCGTATTTTGGGTCAGGAGCTTGAACGGAAGTTTGCTATTCTGCTTACGTAAAGACGTCGCGTTGTGTGACACTGCGTCCCGGGCTTGGGTCGGGGGATGGAAAGTCGGGGAGATGGACGGTTGGGGGACGGCCCATTTCATGTGCACCGTCTGCGTGCAATCAAGTGGTTGATTATCGGTCAATATTGATTTATAATAAAACCGAGTATTTCACTGAGGAATCCAAAGGAGGAACATAAAATATGTTAACAAAAGAGATGACAGTGGGCCAAGTGTTGAAATTATATCCTCAAACTGTTCAAGTTTTCTTGGAACTTGGAATGCATTGCTTAGGATGCCCATCTTCCACAATGGAGAGCATTGAAGGCGCTGCCTTAACTCATGGACGTAATGTTGAAGAGTTGGTTGCACAATTAAACAAAGCAATTGCTGTAGTTTAATTTTAAAGTGAATTCATTAGACGAGCTGGCCCTAATATTAAGGCCAGCTCGTTTTATTGTTTGAATAAATCCAGTATTTTTAATCTGTTGTGTACAAACACATTAGTCACATATTACCATATATTGTTAATAAGTAATAAGGGAAAATTTTAAACGCAATATTAAACAACATCAATCTGTTGATGTATTTTAAGGAGGAAATTAACATGGAATTACGTTCCGTTGCTTATAATCCTACTCCAGCACCTAGTATGGGTGGAATGATGCAAGGAATGCAAGGAATGCAGGGAATGCAGGGAATGCCAGGAATGCAGGGAATGCCGGAGATGCAAGGAATGCAAGGAATGCAAGGAATGC
>OMOF01000519.1 GCA_900290375.1 Candidatus Desulfosporosinus infrequens | reverse complement strand
GTTTAGAAACCTGCAAAATGGAGGTAAACGATGAACAATAAAGTGCTTTTGGTAGATGATGATTTTAATATCTTACAAGCCTATACTAGGGCCTTAAGAAGTAATTTTAAGGTTTCAACCGCAACTAACGGAGCGGATGGACTACAAATTTTAAAAGAGGAGGGTCCTTTTGCAGTCGTTGTTACAGATTACCGTATGCCTAAAATGGATGGTATCCAATTTCTTGCCCACACTAAAGGATTGACACCCGATACAATTCGCATTATGCTGTCCGGACAAGCGGATATGGAAGTATCAATTCAAGCAGTAAATGAGGGCAATATTTTCCGTTTTTTGAACAAACCTTGCCCGACTGAACAATTGATCAAGGTATTGAATGCTGCGACGGAGCAATATCGCTTAGTCATGTCAGAACGGGAATTGCTTGAGAAAACCTTAAAAGGGAGCGTGAAGTTACTTCTCGATATTAGTAATGCCGTCAATCCACGCATTTTTAGTCGGGCTTCGAGAATACGGACAATGGCCAATGGTATTGCAGCTCGGTTAAAAATTGAAAAATATTGGGAAGTTGAACTAGCGGCTATGCTCTCTCAAATTGGCTGCACGACTATACCCCCTGAAATTCTAAAGAGAAAAGATGAGGGCGAACAGCTATCGGATGAAGAAACCCAAATATTTCTTACGCATGCTCAGACTGGGAGGAATTTGTTAAGAAATATCCCTCGGCTAGAAAGTATCTCAGAAGGTGTTTTCTATCAATTTAAACAATTCGATGGACAAGGATTTCCTTTCAATAATATAAAAGGCAAAGATATTCCCTTAATTGGACGGATTTTAAAGGTAGTTTTAGATTTCGATACCCTAACTTCTGAAGGGAATACTGCACCTAGGGCTGTTGAGGAGCTGCTTAATAATACAGGCTACTACGATCCTGATATATTTGCAGCTTTGGATGCTGAAGTACTTCGTGTGGCAACCGGCTTTGTTGTAAATGCGGTAGCTATTGCAGATCTAGTCAACGGTATGCTATTAGCAGACGACCTCATAGATAATTATGGATCAATATTGTTATATAAAGGTCAGGAGATTACTGACATCCTAAAATTACGCCTGATTGTATTCGCGCGATTAGGTCGGGTTGCTGAACCAATACGGATTTTGAAGCCCATCTGACCTAATAAGAAGTGTGAGGAACATTGTAACATTCAGAAATGTTGGAAACTCTAAACGGAGGTCCTTTTTTATGACAGTGAAAGAACAAGTTTTAATCATAGACGATAGCAAGCTTTATTGGATGTTTCTCCGCAAAGCACTTGAAGTAACAGACATACAAGCGGAAATTACAGAATGTTATGACATTGCTTCGGGCATCGCGCAACTTAAAAAACGTTCTTTTGATTGCATTGTCTTGGATTATTTACTCCCTGATGGTAATGGGTTCTTAGTCCTTCAAGAAAAAAAGAATTTAAACATCACAACCCCTGTCGTGGTATTTACAGGTCAAGGGGATGAGCAAATCGCCGTTGATATGATGAAGGCTGGGGCCTCAGATTATATTTCTAAATCTACACTATCTCCTGAACGTCTAGGGCAATGCATTAAAAATGTTATCTACTCCAACCGTATGGAAGAAACGATTAAACGATCTGCAGAAATACTTAAGAAATATCAAATTCTTTCCGACTATGCGCGCGACATTATCTTATTTATGCGTCCGGATGGTCAAATATTCGAAGCAAATCAGTCAGCGGTTTCAACTTACGGTTACAGTTATGATGAACTGACCTCCATGAACATCCGTGCTATTCGTGAACAATATATCGACCCTCAAATCGCAAAAGAACTTGACCTTGCAAGTAATAAGGGAATATTATTTGAGACTATTCACTATCGAAAAGACGGAAGCTCCTTTCCAGTAGAAGTAAATTCTCAGGGGGCGTTGATCGGGAAAGAACACATTCTCTTAAGCGTCATTCGTGACATATCAAAACATAAACAAGCTGAGGAAAAATACCGTTCGATTTTCGAAGCTTCTAAAGACGCTATTTTTATTACCTCCAAAGAGGGTTCCTTTCTCAACATAAACCTTGCCGGTCTGGACTTGTTTGGTTATTCATGGGATGAATTAATAACAATGAAAGTAGTGGCTATTTACGCTGAACCTTCAGATAGGCTAAGACTAATCGCTGATTTGGAGAGGAAGGGTTTCGTCCAAGATTACGCAATTACTTTTAAGAAAAAAGATGGATCGTTTGTATACACACTGATGACGGCTAATTTGAGAATAACTGAAAATGGAGAAATTACCCTTCAGGGAATCATAAGAGATATTACAGAGAGCAAACTGGCTGATGAAGCTCTATTGGAGGCACATGCCCAGATTAATCACTTATTGGGTTCAATTTCATCGATCTTAATCGGAGTATCTCCAAATGATCGAATCAACCAATGGAACATCGCAGCTGAAAAAATATTTGGCATAAACGCCACAGAAGCCCTGGGCAAATATCTTTCTGAATGTGAAATAAAATGGGAATGGGGTGAGGTCCAAAACCAGCTAACCCTCTGCAAAGAAAGTCAAAAGGCAGTTCAGTTAGAAGATTTGCATTACTATAGAACTGATGGAAGAGACGGTTTGCTCAGCCTGCATATCAACCCTATCGAGGATACCAGCGGAAAGTACTGGGGCTATGTCCTTCTGGGTATTGATATCACCGAACAAAAGAAAATCGAAGCTCAGTTAATGTTATCTCAAAAAATGGAATCGATTGGACAGTTAGCGGCTGGAATAGCGCATGAAATCAATACCCCAATGCAATATATCGGTGATAATACAATATTTCTAAATGATGCTTTCCGAAATATTCTTGAAACCCTAAAAAACTTCGAAAGTATTGCGAAAGATGAGAAAAGCAATGAATTCCCTCTTAGCCTCAACGAGTTGAAAGATATAGCTAAAGAAATTGACTTGGATTATTTAGGAGTTGAAATTCCTAAAGCTATCGAGCAATCCCTAGAAGGTATCAACAGAGTGAGAAAATTGATCTCAGCTATGAAGGAATTCTCTCATCCGGGAAAACAAGGGAAATCATTTTCTAATATAAACAAAGCCATCGAGGGGACCGCCATCATATCAAAAAACGAATGGAAATATGTTGCTGATTTGGAGACTCAATTTGATCCTAACCTGCCTCTCGTTTATTGTGTTATAGACCAGATTAATCAGGTTGTGCTTAATATGATAATTAATTCTTCCCATGCTATTAAGGAATTGGTTGACAACGGTACGATTTCCAGAGGAAGGATCAAAATTCAAACAGAGTACAAAGAACCTAAAATTTGTATAACTTTTAGTGATACCGGAAAAGGGATTCCACGTTCCATAATTCACAAGATATTTGATCATTTCTTTACCACTAAAGAAGTGGGTAAAGGCACAGGACAAGGTCTTGCTATAGCACATGACATTATTGTTAATAAGCACCATGGTTCTATTGAGGTCAATTCAGAGGAGGGAAGAGGAACCTCATTTACTGTCACACTTCCAGTGGAAAGTGAAGAAAGCAGTGGTGTTAATTGAATTGAATTGAGCTTTTGACTGGGGATAAGTCAGAATGGATGCGGGATGCTAACCTCTGTTGGTTTGTTCGAAGTAGTGACGCTGAATAAGTGTTTTAGATTTTGAAAGTTAAAATGACAGCAGGTTTATGTATAACATCTAGATCAAGAAAGGATTTGGTATGGCAAATAGGTGATCTAAACGAAAGTAAGTTGCTTAAAAAGTTATTAGGCATATTTTGCAAGTAGGGGATTGTCAGAACGTTATCGACGCTCTGGTTTTTTGTTTCTAAATATTTGTTGTTATGGCAGGAATATTAAGAAGATGTGTTGAATCCTGTCTATAGGCACGATATCAATTGAGTATATAGAGGATCAAACAATAGATGGGGATTTGATCTGGGAGGAAAGCTTAGTGATCAACATAGATTTAGGTGAAATATTTTGTTCTTTTTCAAAAGCACTTGACCTTTCTTTAAAAGGAATCTCACACCACCATAAAACAGTGGCACTAATATCAATAGCCATCGCTGATATACTCA
>OMOF01000512.1 GCA_900290375.1 Candidatus Desulfosporosinus infrequens | reverse complement strand
AAATTGTCCTTCGAGCAGCGGGTATTTTGAGATTGGATATAACTGACGATGGTGCCGAAGAAATTGCCCGACGTTCTCGTGGCACCCCAAGAGTCAGCAATCGCTTGTTGAAACGAGTTAGGGATTTCGCCTTGGTTTGGGAGGATGGCGTAGTCACTCAAACAATTGCACGAGAAGCGCTTAATCGGTTGGAAGTTGATCCAATCGGCCTTGATCAGATCGACCAGAAAGCTCTAAAGACCATAATTGAAGTTTTTGCTGGAGGACCGGTCGGCTTGGATACACTCGCCGCAACCATCGGGGAAGAGTCGGTAACGCTTGAAGATGTTGTCGAACCATTTTTGCTCCAAATGGGATTTTTACAGCGTACCCCTCGTGGACGCATGGCCACTGTAAGAGCCTATCAGCATTTTGGATTTTCCCTTCCCCAGAATCGGACGGACAGCGGACTTTTCCCGGATAGGTAGGGGCACGATGGAGTGCACATAGGGACGGTTCTTCCTTGCACCAAGGATGGCATAGCATTCGACCAGAAAGCCCAGAGGTTTTGCGTTTTAGCCATAGCATCAAGCGAATAGCAATAGAACGTATGCGACTGGGCTAAGACACTTCCTCCCGCTAGAGCATATAAGCGAAGAAAAAAGGGTAATCTGAACACCAGAAGGTGGGTGTTGAGGATGTTGCGGATGATGTATCGGTTCCCCATTTTGTGTCTGGTTATATTCATACTCCTGCTAAGCAAGACTCCGTCATGTCAAGCAAACGAGGTTTCGATTGAGCTTGTCTGGAAATTAGGCCAAGCAGGGTGGGTTGAAATAGATGTTGATCAAGGTGACTATCAACTAAACGTGGACACAACGACTCTAACATTTCCAGCGGGTTCTACCGTTCAGGTAGGCTGGGGTGGATGGGCTCCTGTTTTGCGCATAAACCAAGAAGAGTATCAAGTTTCCAAGGGGTCTGCGTTGGAGTTGAGAGAGATCAGCCCTGGTAGCCTACGTGTTAAAACTCCGGAAGGAAAAGACGTTGTTTATCGTGGGGGGTTAGAGTTGAATTGGCAGAACAGTCATTGGCAGTTAATTAATCGGGTGGACAGTGAAGACTACCTTAAAGGGGTCGTGCCTATCGAAATGAGTAATGAATGGGCTCATGGTGGAATAGAAGCGCTTAAGGCTCAAGCTGTGGCTGCACGGACTTTTCTTGTTAAACATACTGAGAATGGTAAACAGGCGATTACAGACTCTCCAGATATCGATCAGGCTTACGCTGGTGAATTTGTGGAAGGAGAAGCTTCTGCGGCAGTTGAGTCAACGCGAGGAGAAATTTTAGTTGATGATCAGAGTCTGCAACCAATCGAGGCGCTCTATTCTGCACATAGCGGTGGATATACAGAAGATGCTGAAAACGTGTGGGGGAATTCAGATAGCCACAACGTATCTCATCCTGACCCCTATTCAGAAGGCGTTGGCGGGGCGGCAAACCATTGGCGCTTTATTATCTCTGCTCCTGTGCTTGGTTCTACCTTTGGTTTGGGGCCAATTACAAACGTCGAGCTTGACAAATTCTCCTCCGGTCGGGTAATAAAGGTAAAGCTAGAAGATGGGTTTGGACATTTTAAGACGGTTACAGGCCGAACATTTGTCAAAGCGTTTTATCCTTTTGGACAGCAGATTAAAACGGAGGCGTTTTTGGGTAGCTTATTTGATGTCCGAGCGATCAAGCCCAGCCATAATATGTACGGAAAATCCGGCTTAAATGTATTTCTCAGCTCTCAAGAATTACACGAATCTCCAGAACTTATGAAGTCGCAGCAAAAGGAGCAGGGGCCGTTGCTCGCTAAGATTCTTAGCTCATCATTAGGAACGAGTACTGATTCTCAGCCGTTTGGGGTCTTTATCTTTGAGGGTCGAGGTTGGGGTCATGGAGTGGGGATGTCTCAGTGGGGAGCCTATCATATGGCCCAAATAGGGTATAGTTATAAAGACATATTATCATTTTATTATAAGAATACTCTTATTCATCAAGGCGCATAAATCGTCAGATAAATATGGGTGACCTAAAAGGAGAAGGACGGATTGAACGTTGCGGATTTTGATTTTGAATTGCCTGAAACGTTGATTGCTCAACATCCGATGGAGCCTCGAGATGCTTCCCGTTTAATGGTAGTCAATCGCGACTCGAAAAGGATAGAACATCATACATTTCGTGATCTTGTGTCCCTTTTGAAAAAGGGGGATGTGCTTGTGCTGAATAACACCCGCGTTATTCCCGCGCGTATGATCGGGGAAAAAGAGGGAACTGAGGCTAAAATTGAAGTCCTACTTTTGAAAAGGCTGGAACTCGACGTCTGGGAGGCTCTGGTCAAACCCGGAAAGCGTCTTAAAGTGGGTCAGAAGATTCTTTTTGGGAATGGGATTCTGACTTGCGTACTACTAGATATTTTAGAAAATGGAAACCGGAGAATTCGTTTTAGTTATTCTGGAGTTTTTGAAACTATCTTAGATCAACTCGGACAGATGCCTCTTCCTCCCTATATTACAGCCCAGTTGAAAGACCAAGGACGTTACCAAACGGTGTATGCCAAGGAACGGGGATCTGTGGCCGCACCTACGGCAGGACTTCATTTCACGCCAGAGCTTTTGAACGATCTTCAGAAGAAGGGTGTGGAGATCGTGGAAATCCTCCTCCATGTGGGTTTGGGAACCTTTCGCCCCGTCAAAGTGGAAGATATCCGCGAACATGTTATGCATTCGGAGTATTATCAGGTAGATGTGAAGGCCGCCGAGCAAATTAATCGGGCCAAACAAGAAGGGCGCAGGGTTATTGCTGTCGGGACAACGGCTGCTAGGACCCTAGAATCCGTGAGTAAGCAAGGAAGGGTCGTACCAGGTGTTGGGTGGACGGACATTTTTATCTACCCTGGCTATTCGTTTCAAATTGTGGATGCTCTTTTGACAAATTTCCACTTTCCCAAGTCAACGTTACTCATGTTGGTTAGCGCTTTGGCGGGGCGCGAACTTATTTTAAAAGCGTATGGGATTGCCATCGCAGAGCAATATCGATTCTATAGTTTTGGAGATGCCATGCTCATTTTATGAGAGGGCAATTAAGGGGCATGAGACATGAGACACGAATAACCTAAAATCCCGCATTTTTTTATACCTACAAGGAAAAACACTGTAGATACGCCTGGGGGAATTCTGAACGGGGAACCACAGATTAACATGAAAAGAACGATAAGAGAAACCACAGATTTCACAGATTAAGAAGGATTAAGTATAAAAAATGGCGATTATGGGAGTCGATGAAGAAACGATAATTATCAATTATCTCAAAGCTACAGGATTAAATCGGGCTTTTATCAACTTTGGCGATCATCAATTGAGTTACAAGCGATTTGTAGTTTAGAGCCAAAATGTATTTATTCTGTGTTAATCTGTGTAATCTGTGGTTAAAATCAGGGTTTATTAATGTAGGTATAATTATTCATGGGAATCAAGGGTATAAGTCTTGACTTCAGACCTCAAGCAGCGTGCCTCGACTAAAGCCACGATAATACAGAAGGAAGTGAAGGGTTTGACCGCGGTTCATTTGGAAATAATTAAAGCAGATTCCCGAACAAGAGCACGCTTAGGGAAGTTGCATACTCCGCATGGTGTGATTGATACGCCTGTCTTCATGCCAGTAGGGACGCAAGGGACGGTAAAAACAATCACCCCGGAGGAGATCAAAGAAATCGGGGCAGGGATTATCTTGAGTAACACATATCATCTTTTCTTGCGACCGGGGCAAGAGTTAATTCGGGAAGCGGGTGGACTTCATCGTTTTATGAACTGGGACGGAGCTATTTTAACAGACAGTGGCGGTTTTCAAGTATTTAGCCTAGGAGATTTGCGTAAAATTAAGGAGGACGGTGTAGAATTTCGATCTCATATCGATGGCTCACGCCAATTTTTAAGCCCGGAAATTGCGACTCAAGTCCAGATGGCTCTGGGGTCCGATATTGTGATGGCTTTTGATGAATGTGCACCTTATCCCTGCACTCATGAGTACGCTAAAGATTCTTTAGAACGGACCACGCGTTGGCTTAAGCGGTGTAAGGAGACATTGACTACGACCGACACCCAAGCCTTGTTTGGAATCGTTCAGGGAGGCATGTATGAGGATCTTCGTCGGCAAAGCGCCGCTGAAATCATGGAGTTAGATTTACCTGGTTATGCTATTGGGGGCTTAAGTGTCGGGGAACCGAAGGAACTAATGTATGAGGTCCTAGATTATACGGTATCCCTACTTCCGAAAGAAAAACCCCGTTATCTTATGGGAGTAGGGTCACCGGACGCTCTGATTGAAGGGGTTATGAGGGGAATCGACATGTTTGATTGCGTGCTTCCGACGCGGATTGCACGAAATGGGACAGCAATGACCCGTTATGGCAAGGTGATTGTTCGTAATGCCGGATCAGCTCATGATTTCGGCCCAATTGATCCAAGCTGCGATTGCTATACGTGCCGCAATTATTCGCGGGCTTATATACGACATTTGATCAAGGCAGATGAGATTTTAGGTCTTCGCTTGATGACCATTCATAACTTGCGTTATCTCCAGAACTTAATGCGAGAAATCCGGGAGGCGATCAAGTGCGATCGTTTGCCAGAGTACCGTAAAAAGTGTTTTGAAGATTACGGGTACGTTTGACAGAGGTCAGATGACGGCTTATTTAGTGAATAAGTAAACCAGGCTAGCTCAGGGTAAGTTCAAATAAGCATAACCTTGGAGTAATTTCACTGAATAGGTTCTATATGCTATAATAGAGAAGGATTTCCGCTAGGATATGAGGAATAGATTTAAATGAGAAAAAGGAGGGTTTTTATATGTCTCAATCAACAATGTCTTTAGTTCTGTACTTTGTGGTCTTTTTCGGTATAATGTATTTTCTCATGATTCGACCGCAACAGAAACAGGCCAAACAACGGCAGGCGTTGCTCAGCAGTATTCGTGTCAAAGATCTCGTAATCACGGCCGGGGGAATTTACGGTAAAATCACAAAAGTAAAGGACAAGTCCGTTATTCTACAAATTGCAGATAAAGTAGAGGTCGAAGTGTCAAAAACCGGAATATTAAGTGTGGAAAATCGCGACATCGCGGATAAAGATAGTAAGAACGATAAGAGTGTAAAGCTGGCTAAAGAAGATACGGAAGTCAAGTCGGAGTCTTAAAGTGAGGGCTCAAGGGAGAGACTAAAGCTTACCTATGACCAGCTCATCCTCAAGTTAATCTTACTTATGTGAGAAAGATTCTGCTTAAAAGCAAGTGGTACGGACCACTTGCTTTTAAGCTTATATTGCGGTAAAGGAAAAAATGGGGCGAGATCGGGGTCCCTGTCTAAAGATCAAACCTTTGAAGAACTTGTCTGAACATATTATAGTCAAGGATTAGAAATGAAAATTATTACAAAGACTAGGACTGTCGAAATGAATTGCTATCGTTTACGAATTGCAGGAGGGGTTAATTTTGCAAACGATCACCCTTGAAGTTATTAAAGCGGATTCTTATGTTCAAGCCCTGATTGATGCAGGGAATCGTCATCTCGCAGCGATCGGTTATACAGAACATGGGCTTAGGCATGTGGATCTAGTGGCCCATATTGCTTCAAATATCTTAGAGAAGATGGCCTATCCTGTAAGAGAATGTGAACTGGCAGCTATTGCAGGATACTTGCATGATATCGGCAACGCTGTTAATCGAGTTTCTCATGCCCAAACAGGAGCAATTCTCGCTGCAGGAATTTTAGAACGGCTAGGCATGCAATCGGAAGATATTGCTAGCGTCATTGGTGCAATTGGCAACCATGATGAGCTTGATGGAAATCCGGTAAATAACATTTCTGCTGCTTTGATCCTCGCAGACAAATCCGATGTTCATCGTTCGCGAGTCCGTAATTCAGATCTGGCGACGTTTGATATTCATGACCGCGTCAATTATGCGGTCAAACGCTCCTTTTTACGCGTCTATCAAAAAGAACGTATCGCTTTGGAACTCACGATTGACACTGAGATTTGCCCGGTTATGGAGTATTTTGAGATTTTTTTAGCGCGGATGCTTTTATGCCGTAAGGCAGCCGAATTCTTGCACACCAAATTTGAATTAAAGATTAACGATGTTAAATTACTCTAAATGAGCACCTGTGGAACTAATGGGAGGACTGGATTGACATTACAATCCTGAAAGTTTTATAATGGGGATTGGTATGGGCAAGTCCCATCATACTAAAAGGGAGGAAAGCAGATGAAACGGGGAAACATCATCAAATTGGTAGCGCTAGTGTTACTTGTAGCTGCAGCTGTAGCACTATCGATTAAACCCCTTGTGGATCCCGTGAAGGGTATTCCGCTGGGGCTTGACCTGCGCGGTGGAGTGCACTTGGTGNNTCCGATTACTAACGATGATATGGACAAAGCCAAAGCAATTATTGCTAAACGGGTCAACGATCTGGGGGTATCCGAACCTATAGTTCAAACAGACTACGATAAAAAACGGTTGGTAATCGATTTAGCGGGGGTTTCTGATCCCGATAAAGCCGTGGATATCCTAAAAACTACGGCAAAGTTAACGTTCAGGGATCCCAAAGGAAATATTGTGTTACAAGGGGATGAATTAACAGATGCAAAGGCCGGGCAGGACTCAAACAATACCGGTGGCTTTGTCGTTAATTTAACCTTTTCAGCCGATGGGTCTAAGAAATTTGGTGATTTAACAAGTAAATATATCGGTCAAAGAATTGGTATCTATCTGGATGATAAAGTTCTGACTAATCCAACGGTCAACACACCTATTCTCAACGGACAAGCGGAGATCACAGGGTATTCAACCTTGGCAGATGCCGCCAATAGTGCCGTTCTCATGCGTTCCGGTTCCTTGCCCGTGAGTATGAGCATTGCTGAGAAGCATCAGGTGGGTGCATCGTTGGGGATTGACTCCTTACACAAAAGCATTAAGGCTGGACTTTATGGTCTGATTTTTATAGTTCTCTTTATGCTGGTGTTCTATCTTGTGCCCGGAGTTGTGGCTGATTTCTCGTTGATTGTGTATGGCTTAATTGTCCTTTGGATTTTCTGGATGTTTCGAGTGGTACTAACGCTTCCGGGCATTGCGGGTTTTATTCTCTCCATCGGGATGGCCGTGGACTTTAATATCATTATCTATGAACGAGTAAAAGAGGAAGTCCGTGCTGGGAAATCGTTGCGCTCTGGGGTAGAATCTGGGTTTAGCCGGGCTTTCGTAACCGTTATCGATGCCCACGTAACGACGTTTATTGCGGCGATGACTCTTTACTATTTTGGAAGCGGTTCAATCAAAGGATTTGCTTTGACCTTGGGTGTTGGGATTATCGCTAGTTTGTTTACCGCAATTACATTTACACGGCTTGTGTTACGTTTAGTTGTGGGAATCAGCCCAAAAATGAAGACGACATGGTTTGGCGTTAGGAGGGCTGTATAATGGAAAAAGGGCATCCAGCGACTTATGATGAAGTCCAAAAAATACATCCGCTCTATTTCAATATTGTTAAGAAACGGTATTGGTGGTTCGCTCTATCATTATTGGTTATTGTACCCGGAATTATTTCTTTATTTATGCATGGCCTAAATTTAGGGATTGATTTCAAAGGTGGAACGATGATTGAGATGACGTTCAACAAGCCGGTGACGCAGACCGCAGTTACGGATACGCTGAAATCGGTTGGGCTTGACGGGCAGGTGCAATTGTCTAATGGAAATGCCTCCGTTTTAATCAGAACGGATGCACTTGAACAAGTTAAACGAAATGAATTAATGACGGCCTTGCAAACTAAGGTCGGACAGTATGATGCGAAAACTCTCCAAGAGGATGAGGTAGGCCCTGCGATGGGACAAGAACTCACCCGCAACGCCTTTTGGTCCTTACTCATTGCTATGGGATTAATGATTGCCTACATTTCATTTAGGTTTCAGTTTGTTTTTGCTATTTCAGGGATTATCGCTTTATTACACGATGTTTTAGTGGTGCTAGGAATTTTCTCTCTTTTCCGATGGCAAATCGACTCGACTTTTGTGGCGGCAGTTTTGACAATCTTCGGGTACTCGATCAACGATACCGTGGTTATCTTTGACAGAATTCGTGAGAATGAGGCCAAGATGAAGAGGGGAGATAGTTATGAGGATATGGTAGATAAGTCCGTCTGGCAGACCATGCGTCGATCTGTCAATACGGTCGTCACCGTCCTGATCGCCTTGTTCTCGATATTTTTCCTAGGTGGGGAATCGACAAAAGTCTTCTCTTTGGCAATGTTAATTGGGGTATTTAGTGGAGCCTATTCTTCGATCTTTAATGCCAGCCAAATCCTCGTGGAAATTAAACGGCACATGAAGAATCCGCGAGGTAGAGGTGGCAAGGCGGCTCGTGCATAGAGGCAACTTATGAATTTGTCCCAACAGGGTGTCGGTATTTATTCGTAACAAGGGTATTTTCTAATTTAGAAGGACCGAGGCGTAGCCTCGGTCCTTCTAAATTAGCATGGAAAGGGCATGGAAAGGACATTTCAGCAAGATCAGAAGTGAGTTATAATTAGGAATAGAAAGAATTTTAGAGGGCAAGCTGAGGCGAGAAAATTCTAATAATGAGGATTTAATGAATAATAATCTATATTTTGAGGAGCAGTGAATGATGTCAAAGAAAATTATTGGAATTGGAGCTCTATCCTGCGGTTTCCTGTTGCTAGCTATTGTAGTTGGAATTCGTTGTTATGCAGGAGTCAAACCCTCCTTGAAATTGTCGAATAACTCTTCGGTATTGACACTATCATCCCTCGGATTCTCGACCAGAGTTTCCTCAATAAATCAATCTAGTGCACTCTCTGATTCGGAAAACAACAAGTCGAAACCATCAGACGTGGCCGAAAACCAAGCTGTACCCATCTTATACTACCATTCTGTGGCAGTAGAAGCAGGGAATGAACTAAGAATTCCTCCAGACCAGTTTGAAGCTCAAATGGCTTATTTGCAGAACAAAGGGTATCAAAGCGTAAGCTTAGACCAATTTTACCAGGCCGAATATCATGGGGGAACCCTTCCGGCTAAACCCTTTGTGATCACCTTTGATGACGGTTATGTAGATAATTATACGACTGCGTTGCCCATCCTAAAAAAACATGGCTTTACCGCAACGATTTTCATGGTTTCAAGCTATATAAACGGAGAGGGCTTTTTGACTTGGCCCCAACTCACAGAACTAGCTGCTAATGGGTGGCAAATTGAAGGACACACGGTCGATCATCCCTATTTGTCGAAAATGGATGCCGCGACAGTGTTAAGTGAACTTAAAAATTCAAAGGAAGTATTAGAAAAGGGGCTGGGATATCCTGTGGATTTCTTCGCCTATCCTTATGGGGACTTCAATGATAAGGTGGTACTGGCAGTTAAAAACACTGGATATTTGTTGGCTGTTACTACAGAACGGGGTTGGGCAGATCACAAGGAGGATGAATGGCATGTGCATCGTGTGTATTGTTTCGCCAATATGGGCATGAACGAATTTTCGCGGCGCTTGCAGAATCCGAAGTACTAGCCATCCTTTTTCATAAAGCTCTCTGGATTAATCTGGAGAGTTTTTTGTAAAATAATAACATTTTTTTCTTTTTGACATATCTTACAGTGTAGAAAATTAATTATAGTAATCAGAAACAGGAGGTTGTTTAAAATGGCATTTGGCGTAGGCGTAGGCGCAGTCGACGGCGTTGATGGATGTGGATGTAGACCAAACTTTCTACCTGGAATTGCAGTGGTGGTTGTGATTATTCTTTTGTTAATCGCAATGGGAATAGTATTCTAAGAGGTTTTATCGATTCTTATAATTAGAGGAATAAAGGAGGGAATACAATGTACGGATATGGAGTAGGGCATGCTGGGGGTTATGGCGCGGGTTGTTGCGCACCTGTATGTGCACCGGTTGCACCTGTCGGCGTAGGTCGCGGCATAGGTGTGGGTATTATCGCCATCGCGATTCTGATCTTAATTGCCTTAGGAGTAATATTTTAAGTTGCGAAGAAAAGTAGTATAAGGGAGGTCAATACTATGTTTGGTGGAGCTGGAACTGGAACTGGAGTTGGCGCAGGTATTGCAATTGTTGTCGTGATTATTCTTTTGCTCATCGCTTTGGGAATTGTATTTTAAATCTTTTCTTATCTTAACAGCAAAGAGGATCTCGTTTGAGGTCCTTTTTGTGTTTAGTGGGTGTCCTGAGAATATTATTACGGATCAGATTGGAAGTATTGGGCTATACTAACAGAAAAGTACTGGGGAGGGAAGTTGCTTGGAATTCGTTCAACTGGTATTATTAGAAGGAACGCTCCTTCTGTCCTCAGGTATGATTTTCTTTGGAGGGATTTGGGGAACATTTGCAGCAACTGTCGTTCTAAGTGCAATTAATTTTCTTAGCCATGATCTAGTACAGTTTTGGCACTGGGAAATTCCTTTATTGCTTGGAGGAATAGTTGGAATGTTGCTCTTGCTTATTGTTGGGAAAATTGCCAATAAAAGCAAGGTCGTACATGGCTTGGTTGGAGGACTGATCAGCTTAGTTCTCTTTGGTGCCTTTGTTACGCCCGTTGTAGCCATAATCCTTTCAGCTTTAGTGGTCGGAACCGGTATTATTCCTAAAAACAAAAAAAGTCAGGTTCTATGGAGCCTTGCCCCAACGATAGTGCGTTTGATTTTAGGTCTCGGATGGATTGTTTACGGAAACATCTTAACATTCTAACTCAAATAAAAAATCTTGCTTTTAGGTGCAATATTTGGTATCTTATACATAAACTATCATTGTCAGGCAACAGCTGGGCTTCATAGCATTGAGGCAGCGGAGGAATCTGCGGGACTTCCTTTTTTAGAAGGAGTCCTATTTTTATGTATCGGAGAAAGCGCGTTGGGGGGAGTTAAAGAGTGAACGAAAAGATACAGGTTGCTTCATTATCTGTGCTCTCAAATACCTTTTTAACACTATCCAAAGTCATAATTGGCTTAGTGACTGGGTCAGTTAGTATCATGTCAGAGGGAATTCATTCTGGGATTGACATGGTGGCGGCCTTCATTGCCCTCTTCGCAGTGAGGGAGTCGGGAAAACCTGCGGATTCGCGCCATGCTTATGGACACGGAAAAATCGAAAATGTTTCTGGCACAATCGAAGCCGTTTTGATATTTGCCGCAGCTGTAATGATTATAGTTGAAGCGATTCAGAAGATTTATAAGATTATGAACGGTGTAGAAGGCCAGGTTGGAGATCTGGGATGGGGAATGGTCATCATGGGAGTTTCTGCGATCATGAACTTAATTGTCTCCACCCGCCTAATGCGTGTAGCGAAACAAACCGATTCTGTGGCGCTTGAAGCGGATGCCTTGCATTTACGGACAGACGTTTATACGTCAGCCGGTGTTTTTAGTGGTCTTCTGATGATCCAGGTGACGGGTTGGGTCATTTTAGATCCGATCATTGCACTCGGTGTTGCCTTAATGATCATTAAGGCCTCCTTTGATTTGACGAAGGAAGCGTTCGCGCCCTTAGTTGATGTCAGCTTGCCTGATGAAGAACGTGAAATTATTCGCGAAGTCCTCCGATTTCATGGGGACGAATTTGTCGAATTTCATAAACTACGGACTCGCAAGGCAGGAGCAGAAAGGCATGTTGATTTGCATCTGGTCGTTGCGAAATACGCTTCAGTTATTGACGTTCATGAATTATGTGACATAATTGAGAAGGAAATCAATGATAAGTTGCAGGGTACTCATGTTCTGATTCACGCAGAACCATGTGTTAGCAGGGATGAAAAATGCCCGGTTGAAGAAGGACTCGCTTCCTCCTGCCAGAATTGTGAAGTTAAGACAGAGGGCAGAGGTCAGTCGCCAGAGCCCAGATAAAGACAGAATCCGGCTGGCAGAGGTTGGAGAGTTAAGGGGTGTATAACGTGAAACGAATATGGTCAATGCCACAATCTTTTGGACGAACGTCAGACAAACTCCGAGAGTCCCTGGGAATTTCTCCGGTCGTCGCGGATATTCTTGCTCAAAGGGGTTTTTGCCGGCCCGAAGAGGCGATCGAGTTTCTGCGTCCAACGCTCTTGAATCTGTTTTCACCGTTTCTCTTTCACGATATGGGACGAGTTGTTGAACGGTTGACTTTGGCCTTGAAACAAAAAGAAAAGGTACTTGTCTACGGAGATTATGATGTAGACGGGGTGACAAGTACCACTTTGTTATACAAAGTTCTAAGTGATCTGGGCTTTCAAGCTGTAACCTATATTCCTCACCGTCAAGACGAAGGATATGGATTACATGCCGAGGTTATTGAACGTGCCGCAAAGGCGGGTGTGAGTGTTCTTATTACTGTCGATTGCGGGGTTACTGCAGTTCCAGAAGTAGGTCTTGCCCAAACGCTGGGGATTGATGTGATCATCACGGATCACCATGAAGCTCCTGAGATCTTGCCTAAGGCATTTGCTTTATTAAATCCCAAGCTAGCAGAGTCAGGGTATCCATTTCGTGATTTAGCGGGTGTTGGCGTGGCATTTAAATTAGCTCAAGCTTTATTACAATCGTTAGGTAATAGTGAAGTGGGCATACACTCTGAAATCGAGCTCTTGGATCTAGTAGCCTTAGGGACGATTGCAGATTTAGTCCCTCTAATTGGTGAAAACCGAATTTTTGTCCATCATGGGCTTCTTCAGATGAAAGAAACCCTTAATACTGGATTGGGTGCTCTTCTCGAAGAGTGTGGCCTTAAACATAAATCTCTCAAAGCAGGTCAAATCGGCTTTGTGGTCGCGCCACGGATTAATGCAGCTGGACGTATGGACAGTGCCCGTCTGGGGTTGGAACTTCTCCTGACGGAGGATACCGAGCGAGCGAACGAACTTGCCCATCTTTTAACTGAGGAAAACCTGTCGCGTCAGGAAACGGAACAGGTAATTCTGGCTGACGCAATTGCTCAGCTGGAGAAGGAACCCATACCTAGGGTGATTGTCCTTTCGTCAAACAAATGGCACCATGGGGTGATCGGAATTGTAGCATCTCGTTTGGTAGAACGTTATTATCGTCCTGTTTTTATGATTGTCGAAGAAGGGGAAGAGGCCAAGGGTTCAGCTCGTGGAATTTCCGGTTATCCAGTGCTGGAACAGCTAAGCACTCAAGCTCATTTTTTAACTAAATTTGGTGGGCATAAAGCAGCAGCAGGATTTTCCCTCAGGACAGAAGATATTGAACGATTTAGAGCAGGGTTGAATGAACAAGCTTCGGCTTTTGCGGATACTCTTTTTCAAGAAGAGTTGAAAATTGACAGGCATGTTTCTCTGGATGTGGTTACAGGGCATTTGCTTCATGAACTTGAACTAATGGCTCCGTTCGGTTTTGGAAACCCTGGGCCTATTTTGGCAAGTATCGGGATTCCGGTTCACTCCATCAGTGCGGTCGGTAAAGAACGGAGTCATCTTAAATTCCGTTTTGGACTTCAAGGAAAACAGGAAGGAATTGCTTTTCGTCTAGGAGAACGTTTGAATGAGTTGAACGGTGGAACTAGATTAGATGTTGCATTCAATTTAGATTGGAATACCTTTCGAGGGCCAGAAGACGTTCAATTAATGATCAAAGATATTCAAGTTGAAGCGGATTGGCGGGGGGGACGCCCTACAATTGTAGCAGAAGAAAGTAAGAATCCTTATTATCAGGAAACGGCAGCGGCCTTGGATGAGCCGGAGATAGAGTGGTTGGACTGGCGTAAATTAGACCGTGTAGAGTGGCCTTTACCTAGTAATAAAGGAAAAATACAGGTTTGGGATATGGTCGGAGGCGTACCAAGCCTTCTGCAATGGAACGACTTTCTTGACAAGGAAAAGGAAGATAGCCAGGAAGAAAATCCTAAGGCAAAGCTAGCGACGTTGAATATGAGTCAGAATGAGAATCAGGAAGAGGAGGCAAGCTTGGGATTGATTCTTGGCCTCCCGCATACGGAAGAGGACTTATTAGAAGGAGTCGAAAAACTACGACAATTAGGTATATATCGTATTGCCCTTGCAGGATTTCAAACCGTCCATGAAGAAAGGCTTCGTCAGAGGTGTGGATGCTTAGCTCGGGAAGAACTTATCCGGATTTATAGGGAATTGTTGACCCAAGCGAAAGAAGTGAACCCTTTTCGCTGGGGATCTGATCCCAAAATTACACGGAATGGGCGAACAGCCCTTAAAATATTTGAAGAATTGGGATTGATCCGTTGCTTAGGGGGAACGGATACAGAAGAGATATCGATAGAGTGGGTTCCAGTGCAGAATAAGTTAGATCTAGACTCCTCTTTACGCTATCGGCACGCGAAGGCGTGGCTAGACAGAGCAAAAACGTTTCAGCGTGAATTATTAGAGACAACACTAGATAAAAATGGATTAAAATGGATTAAAATGGATAGACGTATAGTATAGAAAGGTGGCACGATCGTGGACTTTAAAGATCATATTCGCGTGATTTCTGATTTTCCCAAAGAAGGGATTTCGTACAAGGATATAACGACTTTGCTAAAAAATGGCGAGATGTATCATGCAGCCATTGACGCCCTTACAGAAAAAATTAAGCAATGGAAGCCGGATGTGATCGTTGGTCCGGAGGCTCGTGGCTTCCTGCTGGGCGCTCCGGTCGCCTATTCCTTGGGAATCGGTTTTGTTCCGGTTCGAAAACAGGGTAAGTTGCCTGCAGAAACTATCAGAGAAACTTACGCTTTAGAATATGGTTTTGATACCTTAGAGGTCCATGCGGACGGCATTAAACCTGGTGAACGAATTGTTGTCGTGGATGACCTGTTGGCAACTGGAGGAACGATGTTGGCGACCGCTAATTTGATGAAGAAGACCAATGCCCCAGTGCTTGGGATGGGATTTTTAATTGAATTGACGAGTTTACACGGAAGAGAGAAGCTGAGAGATTATCCTGTTTTTTCTTTGGTTCAATATTGAGTAGCCATCAATTGTTATATTGCACTACGAGAGGAGTTCGCCAATGTCCTTCACGGAGTTAATGGTAAAACTGCAAAAAACCTTTCCGCAGGCACAATTAGCCATAGTGGAAAAGGCCTATCAATTTGCTGAAGAGGCACACCGGGGGCAACTGCGCAACTCTGGGGAAGACTATATTCTGCATCCTCTGGAAGTCGCGCAGATTTTGGTTGAACTGGAAATGGATGAGGCAACTATTGCGGCCTCCTTGCTTCATGATGTCGTGGAAGATACAACGTATACAATTTTAGATATCGAGAAAGAATTCGGTTCGGAAATCGCTTTGCTTGTTGATGGAGTGACTAAACTCGGACGGATAGAGTACAAGAGTAAGATGGAGCAACAAGTAGAGAATTTGCGGAAGATGTTCCTAGCTATGGCTAAGGATATCCGAGTTATTCTGATTAAACTTGCCGATCGCCTCCATAATATGCGTACTTTGAAATATCATTCAGTAGAAAAACAAAAGGAAATTGCTCAGGAGACCCTGGAAATATTTGCGCCGCTGGCCAATCGTCTCGGGATTTTCCGAATTAAATGGGAGCTGGAAGATCTTTCATTTCGCTACCTCAAACCTCAGGAATACTATGATTTAGTGGAAGGAATCGCCTTGAAAAGGCGGGAACGGGAAGCCTATATCAACGAGGTTATCGTGCAAATGCGAGACCGCTTGGATGAAGTGGAAATTTATGCAGACATCGCTGGTCGCCCCAAACATTTTTATAGCATTTACCATAAAATGACTACTCAGCATAAAGAACTAAGCGAAATTTACGATCTAATGGCAATTCGAGTGGTGGTGGAATCTGTCAATGATTGTTATGGGGCACTAGGAATTATCCACACTTTATGGAAACCGATACCAGGGCGTTTTAAAGACTATATCGCTATGCCTAAACCTAATATGTATCAGTCTCTACATACTACCTTGATCGGAGTTCACGGGGAGCCTTTCGAAATTCAGATCCGGACCTGTGAAATGCACAGAACGTCAGAATACGGTATCGCTGCACATTGGAAGTACAAAGAAGGTGGTCCTAAAGAAGCCTGTCATAAAGAAGGTGGCTCTAAAGAAGCCTGCCATAAAGACAGTGGTAACAAAACGGCGAGTGTCAATTTTGATCAAAAACTTTCTTGGTTACGTCAGTTGTTGGAGTGGCAACATGATTCCCGGGATGCCGGAGAATTCATGGAATCTCTTAAGATCGACTTATTTGCAGATACCGTTTTTGTGTTTACTCCCAAAGGGGATGTGGTTGAACTGCCAGCAGGTTCCTGTCCCATTGATTTTGCCTATCGCGTTCATACGGATGTGGGGCATCGCTGCATTGGCGCAAAAATTAATGGACGGATTGTACCCCTCGAGACAAAACTGACCAACGGTGATATTCTTGAAATTCTGACGTCAAAACAAGGAGGCGGACCCAGCCGAGATTGGTTGGCTATTGTTAAAACTTCGCAAGCAAAGAACCGGATTAGGGCATGGTTTAAGAAAGAGCAGCGAGAGGATAACATCGCTCGTGGTCGTGAAAGTTTGGAGCGGGAGGTCCGTAAGCTCGGTCTTGACCCGGGAAGTTTCTTGAAATCAGAGAGCCTTTACGCGTATGGCAAGAGCCAAAACTTTGTTGCGATCGAGGATTTGTATGCCGCGATTGGAGACGGTGTCCTAACCTCCAATAAAGTCCTCATGCGCTTGCGTGAGGATCTCTCGAAAGAGGAAAAAGAAAAGTTGCAACTTGCGGCTCTTCAACAAAACGAGGGAAAAGCACTAACACAAAATGTATACGGAAAAGCCTCTCACGGGGTCCGAGTTAAAGGCGTCGATAATGTGTTGGTCCGTTTCGCGCAGTGTTGTAATCCGCTGCCCGGGGATGACATTGTCGGTTATATTACCAGGGGTCGCGGGGTATCTATTCATCGTGGTGATTGTAATAATATCCTTGGTCACACTCAAGAAGAGGGGGATCGGGTCGTTGAAGTTGTGTGGGCTGAACAGGTCGATTCCATCTATCCTGTTGATATTCAAATCTATGGCGTGGACAAGCCGCGTTTGGTTACCGAGGTCATGAACACTGTTTTAGATACGCGTGCTCATATTTTAGGGATTAATGCTCGAGTGGGGAAAGATAATCTGGCGGATATTCAGCTGCGTATCGAAATACGGAACCTCGAACAGCTTAAAATGGTGATGAATAAAATTCGTAAGGTCAAAGACATTACGGAAGTTAAGCGGATTCATGCAGGAGGAAAGTAAGATGCGCAGTGTCGTGCAGCGCGTTAAACGCGCCTCGGTTACAGTAAATGGAGAAAGAGTTGGGGAAATTTCGGCAGGACTTTTGATCCTCTTAGCTGTCGGGCAGGAAGACGGAGAAGACGATATAACCTGGATGGTTGATAAACTTGTGGGGCTGCGGATTTTTGAAGATGAAGAAGGTAAAATGAACCGTTCCGTACAGGATGTGGGTGGAGCAATTCTGATGGTTTCTCAGTTTACCCTCTACGGTGATTGTCGGAGCGGAAAACGTCCCAGCTTTAAGACTGCTGCACCGCCGGAGCAGGCCAAAGCCATGTATGAGCGTGTTGTGGCAGGAATCCGTAATCATGGCTTAAAGGTGGAAACGGGAGTTTTTCAGGCTCAAATGGATGTAGAGTTGATTAACGATGGACCGGTGACGTTACTTTTAGATAGTGAGAAGAAATTCTAGGAGGAAATGTGGATGATTGAGGGTCGAGCATTGGGTGCCCTTGGGGCAAATTGTTACCTTTACGCCTGTATGGAAAGTAAGAAAGCAGCTATTATTGATCCGGGGGCTGATGGAAAAAAGATTTACCACTGGATTTTGGAGAAGGGTCTCCAAGTAGACTATATTCTGCTTACCCACGGGCATGTGGATCACATTGGTGCTGTGGATGAACTCAAAGCTCTTTTAGGGGAGGATGTCTTAGTGGGGATCCACGCAGGGGACGCAGAAATGCTCACCGATGCGAAAAAGAACCTTTCCAGTTTTGTAGGGTCAAATGTCGTTCTGCAAAGCGCGGATTTTCTGCTTCAGGATGGCCAAGAGCTTAGCATTGGGAAACAACTCTTAAAAGTAATTTCAACTCCCGGGCACTCTCCAGGATGTGTTTGTTTTTTATGCACTGAAGGTCTTTTTAGCGGGGACACGCTATTTGCCGGGTCAATCGGTCGTACAGATTTTCCAGGAGGATCGTTAGATCAACTTCTTCAAGGAGTGAAGGAAAAACTCCTGATCCTTCCGGAAGATACTAGGGTTTTCCCAGGGCATGGCGAAGAGACCAGCATCGGAGAGGAAAAACGGGATAATCCTTATTTGTGTAAGTAATGTAGATCATTTAAACGCACAGGTTGCAGTGTTAATTGACAAATTATAATTTTTTTTGATAAAATGACGGATATGTATAAAATACTTACGATACCTTTTAGGAAAATTCCGCGTCATCCTCTCTTCAGGGAGGGCTAGCAAGACTGGAACTAGCTCGAGAGACACTCGGTAGAACACCCTAAATGGGAGTATTTTTGCACGACTGGTCTCGTTAATGACTGAAAAGTGGGCGGAGAAATTCCGTCAATTAGGGTGGCACCACGAGAAGTTCTCGTCCCTTGCGCAAAGCAAGGAACGAGGGCTTTTTTTAAAGGCATATGAAAGAAAATAACAAGTCAAAGATGCCATGGATATTTTCTTGAATGTGCCTGAGGAGAAATTTTGGATCAAGGAGGGTAACTATGTCGATTCAGCGTCCAAAAGGGACTCAGGATTTGTTGCCAGGCACGGTTGAACAATGGCAATATCTCGAAGAAACTATTCGAACAGTCTGTCGCGCATATGGGTATGAAGAGATTCGTACGCCAATATTTGAAGCAACAGAACTTTTCCAGCGAGGTGTTGGACAGACAACAGACATTGTCAAGAAAGAAATGTATACCTTTATGGACAAAGGGGACCGTTCGATGACCCTTCGTCCGGAACTGACGGCTTCCGTATGCCGTGCTTATGTGGAAAACAAGCTCTACGGGCATCCTCAACCTGTGAAGCTGTATTATATGGGCCCGATGTTTCGCTATGAACGGCCGCAAAGTGGACGTTTTCGCCAGTTCCACCAATTTGGAATTGAGGTGTTGGGTGCTGACCAACCAGTAGTTGACGCAGAAGTGATCAGCTTAGTCTGGAATCTCTATCAACGGCTCGGGCTTACCGGGCTTGAAGTGCACGTCAATTCGGTGGGCTGTCCGACGTGCCGGGCCAAGCACCGTAAACAACTTCAGGAATTTCTAACCCCACGCCAAAACGAACTTTGTAATGACTGCAGGGAACGGTTTGAACGCAATCCCTTGCGTATCCTCGATTGTAAGAACCCAACCTGTCAAGCGGTGACTACAGGGGCTCCGACAACTCATGATACCCTTTGCATGGATTGTAGCACCCACTTTGAGAGGGTTCTTGTCTTATTGGGCCTAGCTGGAGTGGTTTATCGAGTTAATCCGCGCCTGGTCCGGGGTTTGGATTATTACACAAAAACAGCCTTTGAAGTTATGGTAGAAGAAATCGGGGCTCAAAGTGCCATCTGTGGAGGTGGTCGGTATGATGGGCTGGTGGAGGAAATTGGCGGACCACCAACCCCAGGGATCGGATTTGCGATGGGGTTGGAACGCGTTTTAGCTGCACTTCAAGTTCAACATAAACTCCCAGAGGAAAAACCTAGGCTGTTCGCTATGCTGATCGCTTTGGGAGAGAAAGCCGAGAACGAGGGATTTGCACTCCTAAGCGCCTTGAGATATCAGGGTATCCCTGTGAGTATGGATCTGTTAGGCCGAAGTTTAAAAACCCAACTAAAAGCGGCTAACCGCTTAGGTGCTCAATATGCCTTGATCTTAGGGGAAACAGAACTAGAGCAAAATCTGCTCCTGATTCGAGACTTAAGGTTAGGGGATCAAATTGAGATTCCACTCGTTAAGGCAGTTGAAGAAATTAAAAAGAAGTTTCAGAGAGGTGTTTAGCATGACGATATTTTCAGAACGTGTTGAAAACGGTGAATTAGGGTTAGAGAAAGTTGGGGAAGTCGTTCGTTTGCTGGGCTGGGTTCAGCGCCGTCGTGACCACGGAGGATTGATTTTTGTTGACCTACGGGATCGTTCCGGTATTGTTCAAGTTGTCTTTGACCCAGAGAAAATGGGAACTGGATTTTCTGTAGCGGAAAGCCTTCGTTCTGAGTTTGTAGTGTCTATTCTGGGTCAAGTCATCGCACGGCCTCAAGGGATGATTAATGCGAACTTAGCTACAGGCAAGATCGAAATTATTGCGGAGTCCCTTGAGATACTAAACGGCTCCAAAACTCCCCCCTATTATATTGTGGATCAAGTTGATGTGGACGAAACAGTGCGGCTTAAATATCGCTATCTTGATTTGCGTCGACCAGAAATGCAGGCTGTGTTCAAAATCCGGCATCAAGTTATGCAAATTATGCGGGCTTTTTTTGACAAACAAGGTTTCTATGAAATCGACACCCCGATACTCACCAAATCCTCACCCGAAGGGGCCCGAGACTATCTCGTGCCGAGTCGTGTTCGCCCAGGCGAATTTTATGCCTTACCTCAGTCACCGCAAATATATAAACAGCTCCTTATGGTGAGTGGGATGGAGAAGTATTTCCAAATCGCCCGTTGTTTCCGAGATGAGGATCTTCGAGCGGATCGTCAACCGGAATTCACCCAGCTTGATGTTGAGATGTCCTTTGTCGAAGTGGAAGACATCCTTTCTATGATGGAACAATTGATGGCGCGGATTTTCCAAGAAACGATGGGGAAATCCCTAGACCTTCCCTTCCCGCGTCTAACCCATAAGGAAGCCTTGGAACGTTACGGGTCGGATAAACCGGATACGCGTTTTGGTATGGAACTCATTGATGTCGGAGACCTTGTGGGCAAGACCGGCTTCAAAGTGTTTGCCAGTGTGGTGGCAGGCGGTGGGAGTGTGAAATGTATTTGTGCCAAAGGCTGTGCCGGGTTGCCACGGCGCGAGATCGATGACCTGGGAAAGTTTGTTAGTACTTATCGGGCGAAGGGTTTGGCTTGGATTGTCCTGGCTGAAGAAGGGATAAAATCCCCCATTGCTAAATTCTTTACAGAGCAAGAAATGAGTGCCTTGCTTGAACGCATGCGCGCAGAAACCGGTGATATCTTATTTTTTGTTGCTGATACGTACGCTATTGTCTCCGATGCACTTGGACATCTCCGTTTGGAATTGGCAAAACGCTTAGGACTGATTCCGGAAGATACTATGAATTTCTTATGGGTTACAGAATTCCCACTTTTAGAATATGACGATGAGCAACAACGTTACATCGCAATTCATCATCCCTTTACGGCTCCCATGGATGAAGATTTGCCGCTCCTAGAGACAGAACCGCTTAGAGTTCGGTCTAAAGCGTATGATATGGTACTTAATGGCACAGAGCTTGGCGGAGGGAGTATTCGAATACATCGGCGAGGTACCCAGGAGAAACTGTTCAATTTATTAGGAATATCCGAGGAAGAAGCAATGGATAAATTCGGGTATCTTTTGGAAGCTTTTGAATACGGAACTCCACCCCACGGTGGAATCGCTTTCGGGTTAGACCGAATGATTATGCTCTTAACTGGAAAGGATAACATCCGAGACGTAATTGCTTTCCCCAAAACGCAAAGCGCTTCAGATATAATGGTACAGGCTCCATCAATGGTGGCGGACAAACAATTAAAGGAATTGCACATTAAGACGGATCTTGAGATAAATCAAAAGAAATAGAGGGAGTAGATGATTGCAAGTGAGAGGAAGTTTCTTAGCATCCTACGCCGCTAGGTATTCCTTGAGGGATCACGGCTTCGGCGATACTCTCCACTGGAGACTATCGTGATCGACACGCTGCATTGCTATTCGCTTGACGATTTTGCTAAAACGCAAAACCTCTGGGCTTTCTGGTCGAATGCTATGCCATCCTTGGCGCATTCGACACTAGGAACATCCTGTTCCGTCGCATGTGAACCGTTGCGTTTCTTCACGCAAAATCGTCTGCGCTCATTGACGCAATTCCGCTAAGTGCTTCACTAAGCTAAGAAACTTCCTCTTGGCTTGGGTCAACGGGGGTTGGGACGACCGAGGGACGCAAGGTGGGGACGGTTCTTGGCTTGCATTTAGCTGAGAAACTCCTCGGGTTTGGGTATATGGGATTTGGAACGATCGTGGGGTTGTGGCGCTGTTCGCGTTAGTTAACGCGAATACGTTTTGTGGGCTTTTATAGCTAAGAAACGTTTCTACCTCGTTATAGGTAAGCCGGTGAATGAAAGAACGTGCAATTTTATTTCTGGGTATTTTTTTCCTAGAACTGTTTGACAGGGGAGGGGGTTATTAGCTATAATAGCTTTATAGCTACCCCCTTAGGGTATCGGAGGAATAGACGGCATGACTAATTCGACCCCTTATTCAGAATCCAAAGAGGATCTGATGCGCAGGCTGAAAAAAATTGAAGGTCAGGTAAAAGGGATTCAACGCATGGTTGAGAGTGACAAGTATTGTGTTGACGTATTGATTCAAGTAGCTGCAGTTCGTGCTGCAATCAATAGAGTTGGCACAATCGTCTTTGAACACCATTCGCGAGGATGTATGAAAAACGCCGTTGAAAACCATGACCAGGAAGCTGCGATTGAAGAGCTTATTGGGGTGCTTACCAAATTTATTAAGTAAATAAAATTTGATTAATTTAGGAGGAATTTTAATGGCAGGTGCAAATGTAAAAACCTTTACTACTGCAAACTTTGAGGCGGATGTTCTTAAGTCTGAACAAGCGGTTCTGGTGGATTTTTGGGCTCCGTGGTGCAGTCCATGTCGTATGGTTGCTCCCGTGATCGATGAACTTGCTGATGAGTATGCCGGTCGAATTGTCATAGGGAAAGTCAATGTGGACGAGAATGCCCCAATTGCTAGCCAATATTCAGTGATGAGTATTCCGACAATCGCCGTTTTCAAGGGGGGCAAAGTGGTAGACATAACCACCGGTTTCCGTGGAAAAGCGGATCTGGTTAAAATGCTCGATGCTCAAATTTAATTATTTATTCAAGGGCAGTTCAATACTCGCCCGTTCGTGAACGCTAAACCTTGAAAAGAAAATAAAAAGCGATGCTTAAACGTAGGCATCGCTTTTTAGAGGTATCATTAATGGATTTATTCGATTATGCGTTAAACACAAATCATGTTCCTTTAGCAGAAAAAATGAGGCCTGAAACTTTAGACGATTTTATCGGACAAAAACACATTCTTGGTAAAGGAACTTTACTAAGAAAATTGGTAGAAACCGATAGCGTCTCATCTATGATATTACAAGGACCTCCCGCATCAGGAAAAACCAGTTTAGCTTCAATAATCAGCAAAACTACGAATGCAGAATTCGTGCGGTTAAATGCTGTATCACTTACTGCGAGTGAACTTAAAACTGTGATCGAATCAGCTAAAGATAGGCTAAAATTCCATGGAAAGAAAACAATTGTTTTTATCGATGAAATTCATGCAATGAGGTCCAATGTACAAATGTCACTACTCCCTGTTATCGAAAACGGAACGATTATTTTGATCGGCGCAACAACTGAAAGTGTTATGCATGATATAATCCCTCCGTTGGCTTCAAGGTGTAGGGTTTATCGGCTTGATTTCCTATCCAGTGAAGATGTTAAAAAAATCATTGAACGTTCTCTGATCGATACGGATCATGGTTTAGGTCTAAAGAATATTAAGCTTACTGAAGAGGCTCTAAAGTATTTGATCGAAGTTTGCAATGGAGATGTACGCAGTGCTCTTAATGCCTTAGAAATTGCCTCTCAAACTTCGAATAAAATTACACTTGAAATGGTACAGGACGCTTATCAATTTAGGCTGAATGGGATTACGACTTCCGATTTCTACGATTTAACATCAGCATTCATAAAATCAATTAGAGGAAGCCAAACCAATTCAGCATTGTATTGGTTAGCTCGGATGCTCCATTCAGGCGTTGACCCCTTATTTATAGCGAGAAGGATAGTAATCTCAGCAAGTGAAGATATAGGACTTGCCAACCCACAATGCCTGCAAGTGGCAATATCTGCAAAACAAGCAGTTGAATTCATTGGCATGCCGGAAGCGCGAATTCCTTTGGCTGAGGCTGTTATCTATTTGTGTGAAAGTCCTAAGTCCAATTCAGCATATAAGGCTATTAATTCTGCTCTTAAAACTGTTGAAACAACCAGAGCTTTTAATGTGCCAAATCAATTAAAAAACAGCACGGGTCAATATATAAATCCGATAGATCATCCCGATACTCACTTAGAATATTTACCTAAAGACCTTAAATATACTTGCTTTTATACGCCACAAAACTCTGGAGCCGAAGAAAGGGTATTTAAAAAATACTCTAACAAGGACAAATAAGAAGGACAGCCATCATTGCTGTCCTTCAGATGGGAACTTATTATTTCCTTTCTTGCCTAAACAGGCCGTTAGGGAAACTGGAGGATTATATGATGATGTTTGATGCATTTCATAATTCTCACGATTTATTTTACAGAGAACCGTTTGGCGCAGTCTCGTGTGGACAGAGGATAACTTTCCGTCTGAGGACGTTTTCGGTTCATGTTGATGCCTGCATTCTTCGTATTTGGGAAAAAGATCGGGAAATAGCTATTCCTATGCATCGAATTACCGAGACTAGTCAAAGTTCAGTTTCGGATTCAGTACCCGAACCCTTTGCAGAAAAGGATCTATTCGAGGGAGACTATGAAGTACCTAACAGTCCAGGGCTTATATGGTACTATTTTGTGATTCGGGTCGGATCTCAAACTTATTATTATGGAAATAATTTGAAAGGGCTTGGCGGAGAGGGTAAGCTTTGGGAACAAGGGCCTACTTCCTATCAAATTACTGTTCATAAACCGATAGAAGTACCAAAGTGGTATAAGCAAGGAACAATGTATCAAATTTTTGTCGATCGATTTTATAACGACCGCGAGAAAGGATTCACCTTCTTTCCACGGAAAAATGCCTTGTTGCATGCTAATTGGTTTGATCCACCAATCTATATCAAAGACCAGAATGGCAGAGTGACCGATTGGGATTTTTTCGGAGGAACGTTGCAAGGGGTCATTGAAAAATTGCCCTACCTTAAAGAATTAGGCATAAGCATTCTTTATTTGAATCCTATTTTTGACGCTCCAAGTAATCATAAGTATGATACGGCGGATTATCTTAAGATCGATCCTATGTATGGAGATGATACGGTTTTTGAACAATTGATTGGCGCTGCAAAACTATCTGGGATCTCTATTATACTGGATGGTGTTTTTGGTCATACCGGAAGTGACAGCATCTATTTTAATAAATATGGTAACTATCCTGGGGCCTCCGCCTGCCAATCGAGTGATTCCCCCTATTTTAGTTGGTATCAGTGTAAATTAAACCAAGGATATCAATCCTGGTGGGGGATTGATTCCCTTCCAGAAGTAAACGAGATGAACGCTTCCTACCGACAGTTTATTTATGGATCAGAAAATAGTGTCATTAATAAGTGGTTAAAAATGGGGATTGCCGGTTGGCGGTTGGATGTCGCCGATGAACTTCCTGATGAGTTCATTCAGGAACTTCGGCAAGCGATTAAGCTTATTCGCCCTGATGCAGTTCTGATCGGAGAAGTGTGGGAAGATGCTTCAAATAAAGTAAGCTATGATAAACAACGCAAATATTTTTCAGGGGATGAACTGGATGCCACGATGAACTATCCTTTCCGCGCGAGTTTCCTCCGTTTCATGCTTGGACAAAGTGATTCCAGTTCCTTGCATCAAGAGATTATGAGTTTGTATGAAAATTATCCCCATGAGAACTTTTATGCGTGTATGAACTTAATCGGAAGTCATGATACGGCACGAATTTTAACCCTTCTAGGCGATGCTCCGCCAGAGCAGAGTCTGACAACGATAGAACAAAGAGCCTACCGACTTTCCCCGTATGCCCGACAATTGGCTGTGCAACGGCTCAAATTGTTTAGTTTGGTGCAAATGACCTATCCCGGGGTTCCTTGTATTTATTATGGAGATGAAGTGGGAGCAGAAGGTTATGCTGATCCGTATAACCGTGGGACCTATTTATGGGGTAGAGAGGACAGCGAACTATTGAGTTGGTATCGAAGACTGCTACGTATGCACGCAGAATTTGAAGTATTACAGACAGGTGCCTTCAGGTCGTTTTATTTTGAACCAGATGTTTACGGTTTCACTCGGATAGGGGACGAAGAAGAAATTATGATCCTTATTAATCGTCATTCAGAGGAAACACGAACAGTGAATCTCAAAACTATGTTGCAGCCTCCCACGGTTGTAACTGATCTAATAAATGGTGAAACGTTAGCTCCGGAAACCTTAAGTGCCTTACAAATAATTGCCCTGGGCGGAAGAGCTCTGTTAAGGAAAATAAGCAATACTTAGCTGGATAGGGGAGAGACTCCATGAAAGGTAAGATCATAGTTAAATCGTCCAGAATAACAGGAATGAGCAAAATCCCGCTGAAAACATAACAGCGGGATTTCTATTTTTGGTTGATCGTTCTTGATCTTGATGTAAAAGGGTAATGTAATCTTTGTTTGCTGTACTCATTAAATCTTGTTCTACCGATATCATTATCATAATTATTATGAAAAGAAAATAATTTTAAGTAACTAGAAGGATAAATTTAACTCAATGTAGAATGTAATCTTCGTAGGGAAGTCATAATAGAGTCAGGAGCAATTACGAAGAAAGGTTGTGTGAAATGTCAGAGAAAAATTTGGTTGTATCGGTTTTCGATACCCACCCCGAAGCAGAGGATGCTATCAAGGAACTCCAGAAAGCAGGATTTGATATGAAGAAATTATCCGTTGTGGGTAAGGATTATCAGACGGATGAGCATGTGGTGGGCTATTATAATACGGGCGACAGAGTTAAATACTGGGGAAAGTTAGGGGCATTCTGGGGCGGACTATGGGGATTTCTATTCGGGTCCGCGTTCTTTTTCATTCCTGGGATTGGTCCCCTTGTTGTGGGCGGTCCGCTGGTGACGTGGATCATTGGCGCTCTCGAAGGTGCGGCTATTATTGGCGGGTTGAATGCTTTCGGTGCAGCCTTATACAGTATGGGCATTCCAAAGGACAGTATCCTCAAATACGAGACGTCGCTTAAGTCGGATAAATTCCTGTTGATTGCGCATGGTACGCTTGAAGAAGTGGAAAAAGCGAAAAAGATTATTGAGGCAGCTAATAGTGTTGAGTCTTCTCTTCATAGCGCATAAATGCTTGATAAGAGTCAATCTATTCCTACAGCTGTGTAGAATTAGAATAAAACCATTTATTATAAAAACGAAGGGGCAATTAATATGGAAAAAGTTAAATTAGCAGTCATTTATTACAGCATGACTGGTATCAATTATCAGTTAGCTCAGTGGGCAGCGGAAGCTGCCAATGAGGCAGGTGCGGAAGTTCGTCTGGTCAAGGTGCATGAACTTGCTCCAGAAGTCGCTATTAACAACAATCCAGCATGGAAGGCAAATGCTGAAGCCACAAAAGATATAAAGGAAGCAAGCTCAGATGATCTTGATTGGGCGGATGCCATTATTTTTAGCGTTCCGACACGATTTGGGAATCTAGCTGCACAGATGAAACAGTTCATAGACCTTCAAGGTGGCTTGTGGGCACAAGGAAAGCTGATGAACAAGGTAGTCAGTGGCATGTCTTCTGCACAGAATCCTCATGGTGGTCAGGAAGCTACTATTAAAAGTTTATATACTTCAATGATGCATTGGGGGGCAATCATTGTGTCGCCCGGTTATACAGATGCTTCGATTTTTAAAGCAGGTGGTAATCCTTATGGCACCTCAGTGACTCAGGGGCAAGATGGCAAAATGGTTGAAGATGTAAAAGATGCTGTATTTCATCAAGCAAAAAGAACGGTTGAAGTTGCTCAGTGGTTGAAAAAAGGTAAAGAATAGATCATTCCTAGAATAACTTTAGAAAGTCCGCCAAGTGCGGACTTTCTAAGCTTGGGAATGGTATCTTTATTGTAGATGACAGCTACTAACAAGTGATGCTTTGTGGGTGAATTAAATCTAAGGCATAAAAAATATATTCTTCAGTTAAAGGGGGAGCGAACTTGGATTTTAATATCTTAGTGGGTGGTGCTGCAGGGCAAGGGGTTGACACAGTCGCAAAAGTACTGGAATTAATCCTCAAAAAACAGGGCGTCGAGGTTTTTTCCCATAAGGATTATATGTCCCGTGTCCGTGGCGGACACAACTTTCATCAGATAAGGTTTGCGAATCGGCCAATTTACTCCCATCGCGAGACTCTTGATGTTCTCTTAGCCCTTGATTCCACAACGGTGGAGGTTCATGCTTCTCGGCTGTCTGCTCAAAGTGTGCTGATAGGAGACAAAAGTTACCGTACGGAGATCGGTGAGGGAAAAGCCTTATGGCTCCCGTTGAAAGAAAAGGCTATTGAAGCTGGGACAAAATTGACAGAAGGAACCGTAGCAGCCGGTGCCGTTTTGCGTCTCTTTGATTTCGACTTTGAAAAGGTTTGGCCGGTGCTGCATAGTCTCTTTAAGGCGGAAATTTTTGAGGTTAACCGTCGAGCCTTAGAAATAGGTTACACACTGGTTGAACCGCAATTCAAGCTTGACTTCCCAGAAATTCAACCGAGAATTATGGTAACAGGTAATCAAGCGATCGGTTTGGGGGCGTTGGCTGCAGGGGTAAGTTTTTATTCTGGATACCCGATGACTCCGTCAACTGGGATTATGTCCTACTTAGCCGATAAAATGGAAGAGGCCGGGATTGTGGTGGAACAGGCAGAAGACGAAATTGCGGCGATCAATATGGCGATTGGGGCTTCTTATGCCGGGGCTAGAGCCATGACGGCAACGTCTGGAGGTGGATTTTGCCTGATGGTTGAAGGACTCGGCCTCGCTGCGATGACGGAGACACCGCTGGTGATCGCTGAAATTCAGCGCCCAGGTCCAGTGACGGGATTTCCCACTCGTACGGAGCAGGGGGATCTGAGTTTTGTCTTAACGGCTTCTCAAGGGGAATTTCCACGGATGGTTATAGCCTTGCGTGATCCGGAAGATGCGTTTTATCAAACCGTCCGAGCTTTCAATCTCGCGGACAAATATCAGATTCCAGTGATTCTACTTGGAGATCAATATCTAGGGGATTATTATCAGACGATACCGCCATTTGATTTTTCCAGTCTGACAATCGAGCGTGCCTTGGCTGGGGAAGAGGTTTGGAAGAAACAGGAACACTATCAACGTTACAAATTGACAGAGGACGGAATTTCACCACGGTTGGTGCCCGGTCGATGCGGAACCCAGGTCGTTCTTGCGGATAGTGATGAACATACTGAGGATGGTCATATTACGGAAGCAGCCAACGTGCGGGTCGCTATGACGAAAAAAAGGCTGCAACGCTTAGCGTATTTAAAGAAGGAGACACAGGAACCTTGGGTTTTTGGACAGACTGATCCTGAGATTTTGCTTTTAGCTTGGGGATCAAGCGCTGGACCCGTGCGGGAAGCGATCGAACTCCTTGAGGAAGACTACTCCATTGGCGCGTTAATCTTCGGAGATATCTATCCCTTGCCGACGAAGCTTCTGACGGATATGAAAGCTAACGTCACGATGCTGATTAATGTAGAACAAAATGCCACGGGTCAATTGGCAGCTCTGATCCGTCAGGAAACCTTGATTGATTGTACGCACAGCATCTTGCGTTATGATGGAAGACCTATGAGCGGGCAGTATATTTCGGACCGGGTTAAGGAGGTTATAGCAAGTGACAAATGAAGCAGAAAGCCAAAAACTATTTGATTCTGACGACGAAATTGCTTGGTGCCCGGGATGTGGGAATTTTGCTATTCTGACGGCGATCAAGACAGCCTTGTTGGAATTAAATAAGCGACCGGAAGAAATCCTGATGGTCTCAGGAATCGGTCAAGCAGCGAAACTCCCTCATTATATTCGAACCAACGTTTTTAATGGCTTGCATGGGCGTGCTTTGCCACCAGCCGTGGCGGCGAAAATCGTCAATCCTGGACTAACGGTGATCGTTCATTCTGGTGATGGAGATACGTATGGAGAGGGCGGAAATCATTTTATTCACAATATCCGACGTAATGTAGACATCGCCCATTTTGTGCATGACAATCAGATCTATGCGTTGACCAAGGGGCAGGCTTCGCCAACGACAGCCCTTGGGCAGGTGACTGGGATTCAGACACAAGGAAATATTGATCAACCGCTTAACCCACTCTTGTTGGCTCTGGCGGCGGGGGCGAGTTTTGTAGCTCGTGGATTCACTGGACACCTGGAACACCTCATTAGTCTAATGAAAGAAGCGATTAACCATCCTGGCTACGCCTTGATTGATATTCTCCAGCCCTGCGTCAGTTTCAATAAAGTGAATACCCATCGTTGGTACGCAGATCGAGTTTATGAATTACCAAAGGATTATGACACGGGTAATCTGAACCACGCGCTGGAGCAAGCGATGGAATGGGGAGAGAAAATACCCATCGGTATCTTCTACCGTGTGGAAAAACCAACCTTCGCCGATCGCCTGGTTTGGTTGGCTGATCGACCTTCACTCATCGATCGGGTCTGGGAGCCACGAGATGCTGAGAAGTTTATGAAAGAACTAGAATAGTAGCATTAGAGAACATTAGAGAACGATGGATAATATTTGAAAATGAGGTGATTTTAATGCAGGCTCCAAACATGAATATACAGAATTTTGAATTCAAAAAACCAAATCAAATATCAGTGTTATTAGCATTTCTTTTCTTAATTGCTGGCGTCTTACTTTCGTATCTTACGGGTTGGATTGGCTGGATAGTCATATGCGTTTTTTTGAGTATATTAATTGCTACTGGTGTAAAAGTTGCTGATCAGTGGGAAAAGGCGGTTATTCTTAGAGTAGGGAAATTCAATCGCTTAGAAGGACCGGGCTTGTTTTTTGTTATTCCTATCATAGAATCCGTGACCAACTGGATAGATCATCGTACAATTGCTACAGGGTTTAACGCTGAACAAACTTTAACTAAAGATACGGTGCCCGTTGATGTTGATGCGGTTTTGTTTTGGTCTGTCTTAGATGCCAAGAAAGCAGCGCTTGAAGTTGCTAAGTACAAAGAGGCCGTCTTTTGGTCGGCACAGACGGCTTTAAGGGACGTTATCGGCAGAACAAATTTAGCAGAAATGCTCTCTGATCGAGAACGGATCGATCGTGAACTCAAACTGGTCATTGATAAGCGGACTGAACCGTGGGGAGTGAATGTCGCAGGAGTAGAGATTCGCGATGTCGTGTTACCCGCTGCGTTACAGGATGCTATGAGCCGCGAAGCCCAGGCGGAACGTGAACGAAGAGCAAGAATTATCTTGGGAACTGCTGAGACTGAAATTGCGGAGAAATTTGCAGAAGCAGCTAAGTCATATCAAAATAATCCAGTGGCTTTGCAATTGAGAGCAATGAATATTTTATACGAAGGGATCAAAGAAAAAGGGGCAATGGTTATAGTACCTTCATCTGTAGTAGAGACTATGGGTCTAGGTGGAATTTCGGGTTTAGCTAGTTTAGCTTCCAATCTCAATCCAAGTAATCCAAGTAATCCAAGTAAGGACCTCAATCCAAGTAAGGATGAAATTATATCAACAGTCGTTAAGTAACAAATTTAATTGGAGGGAAAACAATGGAAAATTCCATTACAGTCGGAGCTAATGCCCCGGTGTTTAATTTAAAGGATAATCGCGGTAATTTAGTCAGCTTAAATGATTTTAGAGGTAAAAAAGTATTACTTTCTTGGCATCCTTTAGCTTGGACCCCCGTTTGCACTGAACAGATGAAATCCCTAGAGGTTAATTATGCACGATTTGAAACACTTAATACGATTCCATTAGGGTTAAGTGTTGACCCTGTCCCTTCTAAAAATGCCTGGGCTAAGGAACTCAAGATCGCCAATCTTAAATTGCCCTCAGACTTCTGGCCGCATGGGGCAGTCGCCAAAGCCTACGGCTTATTTCGTGAACTGGAAGGATTTTCTGAGCGTGCCAATGTGATTGTCGGTGAAAACGGCAAAATTCTATGGATAAAAATTTACGATATACATCAGCTTCCAGACGTTGAGGAGGTTATTCAGCAATTAAAATAAATTACTAAACCGCTGCGCGGTCCGGGGATAGTGCAGACTTCAATAGCTACTGAGAGGGTCGTCCAAGTTGGAGCCCTCCCAAGTTTGCTTTGATAAAAGGGTTTGTTATTGAATATTCTAAAAATAAAATCAGCTAAGGCATTAATTTGAGATTGAGTCTCGTTAAATTGATTTTAATTAACGTGGATCATATTGGGATAAATTTTCTTAAGTACGGAATCAGGATAATATTGATCCAGTAAAGTCTGAACGTAGTTGCTTGCTAGAATGCCATGATATCTTTGATTCGCTCTGATGGTAGCTAATGCGGAAATTGAAAAGTCGAAGAGAATAAATACAATCAGCGCCCAAGAGACTATCGCGCCTATTTTATTGGGAATCTTTTCAATCTGATGACTCATAAACGGATAAATATCTTTAATTAATATAACGCCAAGTATACCCCAGAAGAAACAATACAACAAGTTGGTGCGGCCAAAAATACTAAACTGTGAATCACTATAGTCCCAGGAAATAAACCCAAAAGCAAATTCCTGGATTAGACTGCAGCTGAACTCAAATAATCCTCCAAGAAATGCGCTCGCGAAAAAAAGGAGGAGTTCTCTTTTAATATTAATTCTGTGCAGAATTAAGACCATAATAACGGCCCCAAAACCATATATTTGACTGAAGGGGCCATAGATCAAGCCGGCGCGGCTTTCAATATACCCATAACGAAGCAAACAAAATAAACTTTCAATAACGAAACCTAAGATTGAAGAAATGAAAAATACCCAGAACATTTTGTAAAAATGATAGCCTGAAGCAAAACTGTTCTGATTCACCTTCGTCATATTTGTCATTATTTTAATCCCTCCTCAAGTTTTTCAAGAATCTATATTACTGTGAAAATAAGTCTATTCTAGAGACAGATGAGCCAGCAAATGGCACTCCTCTATACCATAATATTCACTCTTGTATATAGCTTCAAACAAAATGACAAAATAACTAGAGCGTAATACTGAAAATAAAAGCATGCTATTTTTAGGATCGAAAAACAAAAGTAGATTAGAGGGGAATACTCTTGACAAATTCCGACTGTTTTAATAAGATATGCACATGGACATTAAAATTGATTTGAAGAGAAGTTCACTCATAGAAAAGAGGTAAGGGCGTTGAAACTCTCGACCAAAGGTCGGTATGGCGTGAAAGCCATGTTTGATTTGGCTCAACATGTGGGTGAAGGCCCGACTTCTTTGAAAAGCATCGCAGAGAGACAGGGCATTTCCGAACATTATTTGGAGCAACTCATGTCCGGTTTGCGTAAATCGGGACTAGTAAAAAGTGTCCGTGGCGCGCAGGGCGGTTATATTTTGGGACGAGAACCGGATAAAATAAGAATTGGGGATATCATCCGTGTGTTAGAAGGACCCATTGCTCCAGTTGATTGCGTTTCCGAGGAAGAACCAGCTTGCTGCGCCAAAGCAGAATATTGCGTAACCAAGACAATCTGGGAAAAAGTCAGAAACTCCATCGCAGATGTGCTTGATTCCATCACCCTTGAAACGATGCTTGAAAATGCTAAGCAGCTTGAAGCGGAGCGCAGTTTATACATGTACTATATTTAACCATTGTGAACTTTTAGTATAGAATCTTCAAAGGTTAACCCTAGTAACCTTAATGGGAATGAATATCCAACACCAAATCATTAAATAACTATAAGGAGGGAGCCCCCATGAGGCGAGTTTATTTAGACCATAGTGCGACGACCCCAGTTGACTCGGAGGTTGCTACCTTAATGATGACGTATTATACCGAAAAATATGGAAATCCGTCAAGTGTTCACAGTTTTGGCAGGGAGGCTAAACAGGCTCTAGAGGAAGCCCGAAACCAAGTGGCAGAATTGATCAGAGCCACCCCTCAGGAAATTATCTTCACCAGCGGCGGCACTGAAGCGGATAACCTGGCAATTCTTGGAACCGTAGAAACACTGCGCAAAAAGGGTAAACATATTATTACTTCTGCGGTTGAACATCACGCAGTACTTGAAACGTGTGAATACTTAGCAAAGAATGGATTTGAGCTAACAGTTATACCGGTTGATGAAGAGGGCTTACTGTCTGTTGAAGACATTCGTAAGGCCATTCGGCCAGATACAATTTTGATGAGTGTGATGCATGCCAATAACGAAGTCGGATCGATCCAGCCAATAGCTGAAATTGGAAAACTGGCGAAGGAACACGGCATCACGTTTCATGTCGATGCTGTTCAGTCCCTCGGAAAGCTTCCCATTGATGTTAACGAGATGAATGTAGACCTTCTGACAGTGTCTGGTCACAAGATCTACGGTCCCAAAGGAGTTGGAGCACTTTACGTTCGTAAAGGGATACGAGTTGTGCCTTTGGTTCATGGTGGAGGCCAAGAAAAAAGGCGTCGTTCGGGTACGGAAAATACTCCGGGAATCATTGGATTTGGCAAGGCCTGTCAGTTGGCTGGGCAACGGATGGCTGAAGATGCTAGGCACGAAACGAAGTTGCGAGATAAACTGATCAATGGAATCCTGCAGCGCATTGAATACGTGAAAGTAAATGGGCCTAGTGGAGAAAAGCGCTTACCGAATAATGTAAATGTCAGTATCCGCTTTGTTGAAGGGGAATCCCTGTTACTGTCGTTGGATATGCTTGGAATCGCTGCTTCAAGCGGTTCAGCTTGCACTTCAGGTTCGCTTGATCCTTCGCACGTGTTGCTCGCCATGGGGCTTGTCCATGAGATTGCTCATGGATCGTTGCGTTTTTCCTTAGGGCGCCAAAATACTGAAGAAGAAATTGATTATGTCCTTGATCAATTACCAAAGATCGTCGAGCGTTTGCGTATGATGTCTCCGCTTTATGACCAAGTTTTGCGGATTAAACAAGCACAGTAAGGGAGTGAGCTAACAGATGTATTCAGAAAAAGTAATGGACCATTTTACGAATCCACGCAATGTCGGTGAAATCGAGAATCCAGATGGCGTTGGTGAAGTTGGGAATGCTAAATGTGGGGATATTATGCGGATTTATTTGGACGTCGAGGGAGACATTATTAAAGATGTGAAGTTCAAAACGTTTGGTTGCGGCGCAGCCGTTGCCACCAGCAGTATGGTCACGGAAATGGTTAAAGGCAAAACTCTTGATGAAGCTATGGTAATTTCCAATGCCGCTGTGGCAGAAGCCTTAGGAGGGCTTCCCCCAGCAAAAATGCACTGTTCGAATTTGGCCGCGGACGCACTTCATGCCGCGATTGTAAATTATCGTGAAAAACAAGAAAAAAAGGAATAGATGAGCATGGCTCTGATAGCTAAGCCTAAAGTGGTGGTGGGCATGAGCGGCGGTGTGGATAGTTCCATCGCCGCTGCTTTACTTCAAGAACAAGGGTATGATGTCATTGGGATTACCTTGCAAATGTGGAAATCGGCAGACGCAGAGGTAGAGGGAGGCTGTTGTTCTCTTTCAGCCATCGACGACGCAAGACGGGTTGCTTTTTTACTGGGGATTCCTCATTATGTCATGAACTTTCGTTCGTTTTTTGAGGAGACAGTGCTGGATTATTTCACCCAGTCTTATCTAGCGGGAGAAACGCCAAACCCGTGTATAGCTTGTAACAAGTATGTTAAATTTGGCGAGCTACTGCGTAAAGCACATGGTCTAGGAGCAGAGTACATCGCAACCGGTCATTATGCCCAAGTGCTACGAAGTCCGGATAGCGGACGATTTCTCTTAAGTAAGAGCATGGATGTACGCAAAGATCAGACGTATGCGTTGTATATGTTGACCCAGGAACAGCTTGCTCAGACTCTTTTTCCATTGTCAGATTACCCGAAAGAGCAAATTCGAATAATGGCCAAAGAACGGGGTTTAGGGGTAGGTGACAAACCGGACAGCCAAGAGATTTGTTTTATTCCGAACAATGATTACGCTTCGTTCGTTCGGAAACGGTCAGAAGAGGATATTAAACCGGGGCGTTTTGTGGACTTAGCGGGGAATAGTTTGGGTAGGCACCAAGGGATTATTCACTACACAGTGGGACAGCGGAAAGGGCTAGGGGTAACCTTTGGTAAACCTATGTTTGTGGTGGGTTTAAATCCTGAGAGCAATGAAGTTGTGTTAGGGGAAGACCAGGATGTGTATACGGATACACTCTGGGCGATCGATCTCAACTGGATATCCATCTCGGAGTTGCAAGGCCCCATAAAAGTCAAAGCTAAAATCCGGTATAACTCATCAGGAGCCGAGGCGACTGTTTATCCCGGTGACAGAGAGGCAGGCTATGACGTGATGGTTTGTTTTGATCAACCGCAACGAGCAGTCACGCCTGGACAAGCAGTGGTTTTTTACCAAGAAAATATCGTAGTTGGCGGGGGGAAGATAATTTCTGATCCTCGGGGAAGGCGAAGTTCGAAGTTCGAGGTTCGAAGAGGTGACACCTAGCCATCCATGGCGGTGTTCTAACCTCGAACATCCTTGTTTAGGCATGACAGATGCATAAGTTATAGAATTATAGGGCAAAGTAATAAAAGGAAATTATGTTAGCGAGGTGGAAGATCAATGCGACGCGCTCGAGAGATTATCGGACTACCCGTTTTGGATTTGAAAAGTGGGGACTCGATTGGCTGGGTTCAAGATCTGGTCCTCGACAATGACAAAGATAAGGTTGTTGGAATTCTCTTAGAAGGTGGGCACTTCTTCCAGTCTTCAAAAGGCATTCCAAGGCAGGTCATAGTAGCGGTTGGTAAGGACGCTTTAACTATTTGTGAAAATACTACAGAAGAACTTAAGGGGATACGGTGGTCCGACAAAGTGGGGAACGAAGTTTATACCCAAGGTGGAGACGCAAGAGGTACTATCGAGGATGTTTTCATTGATGATTCCGTCGAAAAGATTGTTGGATTCGAGGTTTCCGATGGGCTCTTCGCTGACCTTTTGTATGGCAGGGGAACTATTTTCAGGCCGCATGTCATGATCGATGGGAAGGATATTTTAATTGTCGATAACCAAGTATCCCCCTTGGATCAAACAAATGAAGGGAGTTGGTGACCATGAATTGTCCGGTATGCTCAGGACGTGCCATTGGAAAAGTAGGAGTAGAGCAGTTCTATTGTTGGGATTGTTGCGTTGAATTTACAACTCAAACTGACAAAATTGTTATTTATGATTTAGCGGAAGATGGCTCTTTGGTGGCTTGGGATGATCTGACAATGGACGCGAGCGACGTGGGTGTAGCCAGCGAGGGACTTGTGTGAGGGACTTGTGAGGGACTTGTGTCACACAGCGCTCGGTGCTTACGACGCAGAGCAAACTAACCGTTCAAGCTCCTGCTCTGGGGAGCGGGGTACCCGCCAAAGCGCCATCCTTGGCGCGTTGGCGGCAGTGCACATCCTTGTGCACTGCCCCGTATTTGGGGTCGGTCGCTTGAACGGAAGTTTGCTGGGCTGCTTACGTAAAGACGTCGCGCTGTGTGACACTGCGTCCCGGGCTTGGGGTCGGGGAACGGTGAGGTTATCTGGGTGGGACGGCACATTTCATGTGCACCGTCTGTGTGCAAGTGGGGGACGGTTGGTTCTTCCTGGGCGTGCAATCGGGGACGGTTGTTTCTTGCATTTTTGTGCACTGCCCCGTGTCTGGGGTCGGTCGCTTGAACGGAAGTTTGCTGGGCTGCTTACGTAAAGACGTCGCGCTGTGTGAAACTGCGTCCTGGGCTTGGGGTCGGGGAACGGTGAGGTTATCTGGGTGGGACGGCACATTTCATGTGCACCGTCTGCGTGCAAGTGGGGGACGGTTGGTTCTTCCTGAGCTTAGTTGCGAGGGAACTTGAGACACTATAACATCTATATTACCTAAAGAAAAGCGCGCATTGTGCGCTTTTCTTTATGATCAATCTAATAGTGCGATGCGCAAATGTTTATTTAACGCGATGGGTCTTGGAGGGGGAAGGATATGATAAACTCTAAAAATTTTAAATGGATTTTCATGGGGACTTGTCTACTCTTAGGAATTCTTTTACTTGTCAAGGTGAGGACAATTTTAGGTCCGTTTTTCCTGGCCTTTGCACTTGCTTATCTGTTGAATCCCCTGGTTGAGGGGTTAGAGCGGTACGGAATTAGTCGGAACAGATCGGTTGCGCTTGTTTCCAGCTTGATTATAGCTGTTTTGGCTACTACTATTTTTATTATCGTTCCGATAATCTATAATGAACTTAGCAAATTGGCGGTGGTCTTACCGAACACGATGCAGTTGATCACCGAAAGGATAGAAGGTTTCCGTGAGCAGTTTAAGGCCACTGGTTTGCCCAGCCGTGTTGTACTCGTCTTGGACCAACATTTAGGGCAGGGAGAAGTAATTATGGCAGATCGACTTAATCTATTTTTAGTTAATTTGCCTAATACGTTCTCCACGATTACTCTTTACATTTTATCTCCAGTAATAACACTCTATCTGTTGGCTGATTGGAAAAGATTAGGAGATGGATTTTTTCGAGTTATTCCTCAACGCAGGCGGATGGAATGGCGGCGGCTGTGGCAAGACATTAACCATGTAATCCGGCAATTTGTGCATGGGAACTTAGTTGTTGCGGTAATTGTCGGGATACTGGTAGGAGTTGGTGTTAAACTTGTTGGTATGGAGTACGCTCTGCTGATTGGCTTAATTTGTGGTTTTTTTGATCTTATTCCATACTTTGGGCCACTGATCGGGGCCATACCTTCAGTTTTGCTCACCTTAACGAAGTCCTCGGCCATGGCTCTTAAGGTTGCCTTGGTCATTTTAATCGTTCAACAACTTGAAGGAAATATTATCTCGCCTAAACTTATGGGTGATAGTGTTGGTCTTCATCCGATCTGGATTGTGTTTTCAATATTAGCTGGTGGAGAAATTGCTGGTTTTTGGGGTATGTTCTTGGCCGTTCCCTTGGCCGCCATAATCCGAGTCGTTTTTAGTCATATTTATTTTAAGCTGGTTTCCTCTAAAATCTAATGTGGTTGACAAAGGAGACATTCCCTGTATATACTCTAGAAACAATGGGAATTTTGCAAAATTAATGAGAAGAAAAGTATCATTAGCCCGTATGGTAAGCAGGGTGGTACCGCGAAGAAATCTCATCCCTGACAATTGATGTAGGGTGGGATTATTTTTATTTCACTATATTTCGAAAAGTTAAGTGTTGGCTGAGGAAACTAAGCCTTTCTTTATAACTTTTAAAGGAGTGTTCGTAAATGTATACAGGTAATGAATTAAGGGACATGTTTCTTAAGTATTTTGAGGCTAGAGGGCACAGAATGTTACCGAGTGCTTCTCTGATTCCTAAAGATGACCCGACCCTTTTGTTAACAGTCGCGGGTATGGTTCCCTTTAAACCATACTTTCAACGCCGTGTTGAACCTCCCTTTCCGCGGGCCACAACTGCTCAAAAGTGTGTTCGTACCCCAGATCTTGAAGTGGTTGGGAAAACGGCTCGCCATCATACCTATTTTGAAATGTTGGGAAACTTTTCGTTTGGGGATTATTTTAAAAATGAGGCAATACCTTGGGCTTGGGAGTATATTACAGAAGTTTTAAAAATTCCAGTCGAAAAACTTTGGGTGACGATTTATCCCGAAGATACGGAAGCAAAACAAATCTGGATAGAGAAAGCTGGTGTTAAGCCCGAGCGTATCATTGGGGATCCGGAAAATTTTTGGGCTGCTGGGCCGACGGGTCCTTGTGGCCCTTGCTCAGAAATTTATGTAGATCTCGGAGAGGCAAGAGGGTGTGGAAAGCCTGATTGTGGCGCGGGTAGCTGTGATTGTGATCGATTCTTGGAAATATGGAATTTAGTGTTTATGCAGTATAATCGCGATGAAGCAGGTGTGTTGACCCCTCTGCCGAAGCAAAACATAGATACAGGTATGGGTTTAGAGCGGATTGCTTCTGTCATGCAGGGGGTTGAGACAAATTTCGATACAGATTTATTCCGCCCTATTATTGATCATGTGGCAGCCCTAGGAGGAATTAGGTATAAGGATAACCTAAAAAATGATCAAGCTTTGAAAGTGGTAGCTGACCATGTCCGGGCGGTAGCTTTTATGCTGGCTGATGGAATTCGACCGAATAATGAAGGCAGAGGGTATGTCCTCCGCCGAATTCTACGCCGTGCTATTCGTTATGCCAAACTCTTGGGGATTAATAAACCGTTCTTAGAATCCGTCTTTCAAATTATTCAAAGGGATTATGCCCAAGCTTATCCGGAACTTAAGGAAAACGAGAATTTTATTTTGAACCATTTAAGGTTGGAAGAGAAGAACTTTCAAGCAACGTTAGAGCAAGGAACTCAGATGTTGCAAGAAAAGGTCAAGGAGATCATCCAACAAGGAGAGACAGTGTTAACGGGACAGGATGCCTTTTATCTCTATGAAACCTATGGTTTCCCAGTGGAGTTGACAGAAGAAATTCTTGAAGAACAAGGGTTGTCTATTGATTTCGCGTCCTATAAAACGGCTGCCCAAGAGCATCGTCTCAGGGCCAAAGAACAATCTCAACAAATGCGTGCAGTGGTTGAGAGTCCAGAACTGATGGAAAAGGCAAAACGTTTAGGGGTTACACCATTTATTGGCTATGAACAAGTTTCAGCTGTGACGCAGATTGAAGGACTATTTGTTGACGGCAAGGAGATGCAGGATGTAGGAGCAGGGGAAGAGGCCCTGGTCTTCCTCACTAAGACCCCGTTTTATGCGGAAAGCGGTGGTCAAGTGTCTGATATAGGCTTGCTCAAAACTCCTCGGGCTGAGGCGCAAGTGTTAGAAGTGAAAAAAGGCGTGACTGGAACCATGTATCACCGTGTTCAGGTTATGACCGGGGTAATACATCTTGGAGAAACAGTGGAAGCAGAAATCAATAACGTTGAGCGTCAGGCCACCACTCGTCATCACAGCGCGACTCACCTCCTTCAGGCTGCTTTGCGTTCCGTCTTAGGAGAACACGTTCAACAAGCAGGGTCTTTGGTGACCCCAGAGCGCTTACGTTTTGATTTCACCCATTTTTCCCCGTTGACGACCGATGGACTGAGGGCGGTAGAAGGTCTGATCAATGAAGCCGTGTTAAAGAATATGTCAGTGGAAGCGACGGAAATGTCGTTGGTAGAGGCTAGATCCAGCGGAGCTACAGCACTGTTTGGGGAGAAATATGGAGAGACAGTTCGGGTCGTCCGGATGGCGATGTTCAGTCAAGAATTGTGCGGCGGAACACATGTCAAAGCCACCGGGGAAATCGGATTGGTTAAAATCCTCAGCGAGGGAGGGATTGGGGCAGGGCTGCGTCGGATTGAAGCTGTGGCAGGCTTAGAAGCCTTAGCTTATCTCCGTGCCCTTGATGAGCAAGTGATGGAGGTTGCCCAAACCCTCAAAGCTCAGCCTACAGAAGTGAGTAAACGAGTCAACGGACTGGTTAGCCAAGTGAAAGATCTTGAGCGAGAAATCGTTCAACTTCAAGGGAAACTCGGCAGGAATGAAGCGGAAGGGTTACTGAAGCGCATTGAGGAGATCGAAGGAATTCCAGTAATAGCTGCCCAGGTTCATGTGCCTGATATGGAGGGCCTGCGTCAAATGGCGGATCTTTTGCGGGGTAAGCTCAAAACTGGGGTGATTGTTTTGGGTTCAGTAAGCGAAGGAAAGGTTAACTTGGTGACCGTAGTCACGCCAACAGGTTTAAGTGGGTTGCATGCCGGGCAGATTATAAAAGAAGTGGCCAAAATTACAGGTGGTAGTGGTGGCGGTCGTCCGGACATGGCCCAAGCGGGTGGGAAAGATCCTAGCAAACTGGGAGAAGCTATTGACCGGGTCCCAGCGCTTCTCCAGAAATTTCTTAAAAAATAGAGGAGAATCATTGGGGTGCCAAGAATATCTTTAGGTATATGAAAGGAAATAACAAGTCAAAGATGCCTTGGTTATTTTCTTGAATGTGCCTTAAGAGAAGGATGAGCGGAGGAAAGGCGAAAGGGGGATAGGCAAATGGATCGAATGGAAGAAACTATGATGTTTAAGGCAGTGGGAGAAGAAGACGTTTCTGCCCACGATGTATTGCAGAAAGTCTATGCCGCATTGCAGGAAAAAGGATATGATCCAATAAACCAGATGGTTGGGTATCTTATGTCAGGTGACCCTGTATATATTACCAGCCACAATCAGGCGCGAGCAATGATTCGTAAACTTGAGCGTTTTGAACTGATCGAAGAGCTGGTCAGAACGTATCTGGATGCCAAATAATTGAAATATATTGAAAACCCTCGCTTGATGTGGTGAGGGTTTTTCAACTTGGATTTTGCGAACTTAGTTCTCACTTCTCATGCCTGAACTTAGTCTCGAAAGGAGAACGATATGCGTCAGGTTAAACTCGGTTTATGGGGGCCAGAAGTTTCAGAGGTGTGCTTTGGAAGTTTGGCTATATCCCCCTTACAAGGACGTGTAACGGAAGAAGAAGGGACTTCGGTTCTGAAGTATGCTCTTGAGCAAGGGGTAAACTGGATTGACACAGCGGAAATCTATGATAATTATGCGCAAATTGCTGCGGCAACAAAAGGGCATCCGGATGTCCGCATTATCAGTAAATCATACTCCGTCACAGCCCTAGAAATGCGCCAGAGCTTGGAAAAGGCGCGAACCGCCCTTAAACGAGAAACACTTGATTTTTTTCTGCTTCATGAACAGGAAAGCGCCTTAACTCTCCAGGGGCATTCAGAAGCTTGGGAAGAACTTTTGCGGGCTAAGGAAAAGGGCATAGTCCGCTGGATCGGGATTTCGACGCATGCTGTTGCCGGAGTCCGGGCCGGGGCGCTCCAACCAGGTCTCGATATAATACATCCAATCTTGAATTATCAGGGTCTTGGGATTATCGATGGAAATTTAAGCGATATGCTCGAAGCTATTTCATTTGCCGCGGAATTGGGTATTGGAATATACGCTATGAAGGTTTTCGGGGGCGGGCATTTAACCCATGATCCAGAAAAAGCCGTGGCCTTTGTCCGAAGTGTTCAGGGCGTGCAGGCCTTGGCCTTGGGAATGTCTAGTCGAGAAGAGGTGGATTATAATCTTCTCTTGTTGGCAGGTCAAGAAATTTCAAGAGAGTTGCGAGAGGTTGTTAAATACAGAAAACGGAAGCTTTATATTGCTGACTGGTGTCAGGGGTGTGGACTTTGTTTGGAGGCTTGTCCGCAGGGAGCTTTACACCTTGAAAAAGTAGCTATGGTGGATCATGAGGCGTGTGTGCTGTGTGGGTATTGTGGAAGGGTTTGCCCACATTTTTGTCTTAAGATTGTGTAAGCAATTCGCTTGGGGGAATTTGGAGGGAATATCATGCGGATAATGGGGTTAGATTTCGGGTCGAAGACGATTGGCGTGGCAGTTAGTGATGCTTTTTTGTGGACAGCCCAGGGTATTAAGACGATTAGGCGCTCCAAGCAGGAAATCGATGAGTTGCGTGAACTCATTCGCGAATATGAAGTGAACGAAATCGTGATTGGCTATCCGAAAAATATGAATGGAACGCTAGGGCCGCGTTGTGCCTTGACCGATGAGTTTGCCGAGCGTTTGCGTTTGGAGTTTGGGCTGCCGGTTGGGTTATGGGATGAGCGGTTGAGTACAGTGGCTGCCCAACGGACTCTTCTGGAGGCGGATGTATCGCGTGCCAAACGGAAACTCGTGATTGATAAGATGGCAGCTGTTTTTATACTTCAGGGGTATCTGGATCGTCGGCAGAAGGGGAATATTCCAGTGTGATTAATTTGACAATCATTACCTATAATAGTACAATGACCATATTCTTTGATAAGAGGTGAATTATATGACTGAACATCCACATGATCATGACCATGATGAGCATGACTCTGAAGAGTTTGACACAGTTGTTCTGACAGATGATGAGGGAAAAGACCACGAGTTTCTTCATCTCGATACCTTGGAACTTGAAGGCTCAACATACTTTGTTTTGATGCCTATTTCGGAAGATGAATCCGAAGGTGAGGACGATGATGAGGCCATTATCCTTAAACTCGGCAAAGATGCCGAGGGGGGCGAAATGCTACTTGACATCGAAGACGATGAAGAGTGGGAAAAAGTGGCTGATGCCTGGGAAAACTTGGTAGAATCTGAAGAGGACGAGTAACTCTCCATTAAGCATTCGTGAATAGAAAAGAAAAGAATTCGCTGAGATGATCTTAGCGAATTCTTTTCTTTTCCGGTCCAGAAAGCATCCATAGAAATAGAGAAATGGGCTAAGGACAAGCTGGAAGAAACGCGTGTTCTGTTGTACAATGAAACGAGATTCCAATGACCTTACAAGACATTTCTAAAAGTAGGTGGAAAGAGAGCGTGGGAGTATGTCCCCAAATAGAACAAAAAAAATGCAGAAAAGTTTTAAGGGGGTTATACTTGTTCTCTTAGTCGGGAGTTTAGGGTTCTGGTCTTGCTGGACTTGGGCGACTCAGCCTTATTCTCCAAGCGGTAATAGTGAGAAGATTACTATTTCTCAAGGAATGACAGTGGAGCAGCTAGCAGAGAAATTACAACAGCGTCATATCATACGCAGCGTTTGGGCCTTTAGAATGTTAGCTTGGTTGCGTCAGGATAATTTCAAGCTTTATGTTGGCGATTATCAGTTGGCGCGGACAATGTCCCCTGCAGAAATTATCAATGATTTGCTCACAGGTGCGGAATTTACGCGTGTGACTATTCCAGAAGGGTACACCACGGACCAAATTATCGCACTGCTAGTACAAAAGGGGGTTGGGAGCAAAGAGGAATTCACAAAGGTGATCACGGATGATGCGTTCCCATACCCCTTTTTGCAGGGAGCACCGAAGGGAATTCATCGTTTGGAAGGGTACTTATTTCCAAATACCTACTATATTTATATAAAAACAAGTCCCCATGCAGTGATCGATTTGCTCCTCCAACAGTTTGCTAAAGAACTTACCCCAGAGGTGCAGAAACAATTGGTTACAATGAAACTTTCTATTCCTCAGTGGGTTACCTTAGGCTCTCTTGTTGAAAAAGAGGCGGTGAAAGAATCGGATCGCCCGTTGATTGCTTCTGTAATCTTGAATCGCTTAAAGATTAACCAGCCCCTTCAAATTGATGCCACGATCCAGTTTTTGCTGGCCGCTCCAAAGCCAAAACTATTGAATAAGGATCTTCAGATTTCTTCACCGTATAATACTTATCTTCACAAAGGATTACCGCCTGGGCCGATCGCCAATCCCGGAGATGCCTCCCTGCAAGCGGCATTGTATCCGGCCCAAACGGATTTTCTATACTATGTGGCTAAAAAAGATGGCTATCATGTGTTTGCTAAGACGTATGCAGAACATTTAAAAAACATTAAACTCTATCAGTGAGCTTTTTGTGACATTACGTAGATTTGTTCGACGTCTTTGTCTCCACGGCCAGATAGGTTGACGATGATAATTTGGTCTGGGTTCATAGTGGGGGCCAGCTTCATGGCATAGGCGACAGCGTGTGCACTTTCAAGCGCAGGGATGATGCCTTCTGTCCGGGAAAGGCGATGGAAAGCTTGGAGCGATTCGTCGTCTGTGATGGACACATACTCGGCACGACCAATGTCTTTTAGGTAACTGTGTTCAGGTCCGACACCGGGATAGTCTAGACCGGCTGATATGGAATGGGTGGCGAGGGGTTCACCCTTTTCGTCGGCCATGACGTAACATTTAAAGCCGTGTACGATTCCGGGCGCTCCAGCAGTGAGGGGAGCTGCGTGTTTCCCTGTGTCGATACCCAAACCGGCCGGTTCAACACCAATAAGTTTGACCTTTGAGTCAGGGATAAAGTTGGCAAACATGCCGATGGCGTTACTTCCACCACCGACACAAGCCATGACAACATCAGGGAGTTTCCCCTCAGCTTCCAGTATTTGTTGG